>JAEVYS010000007.1 GCA_023392635.1 Actinomycetes bacterium
GCCCAGACCGCCCGCGGCGGCGAGGACGGCGGCGGCGCGTTCGGCGAGGCGTGCCGGGTCGTCGTCGGTGAGCTCGACGAACAGCCATCCCTCGCCGGCGGGCAGCGCCGGTACGTGCGCGTGGCCGTGCCGGGAGCGGACGACGTCGACGATCCGTCGGTCGAGGCCCTCGACGGCGGTCGGGCGCAGCGGGAGCACGGCGGGGGTCGCGTCGGCGGCGTGCGCCATGCTCGCGTAGCCGATGACGACGAGCGCCGCGTACGGCAGGTCGGCGACCAGCCTGAGCCGCGCGCCGGTGACGACCGCCAGGGTGCCTTCCGTGCCCGCCAGGAACCGTGCGACGTCGAACCCGTGCTCGGGCAACAGGTGCTCGAGGCTGTAGCCGGAGACCTGGCGTGGGAACCGCCCGAACTCGGTGCGGATGACCCCGAGGTGGTTGCGGACGAGCGCCTCCAGGGCGTCGAGGGTGGGCGACGGCGGACGGGAGCGTCCGCCGGACGCCAGCGAGAGCCGCTCGCCGGTGCCGGTGATGACGTCCAGGCCGAGGATGTTGTCGGCCGTGCGGCCGTAGCCGAGGGCACGGGGGCCGCAGGCGTTGTTGCCGATCATGCCGCCGACGGTGCAGCGGTCCGCGGTGGACGGGTCGGGCCCGAACCGGAGGCCGTGCGGTGCCGCGGCGGCGGTGAGCCGGGCAGGGACCACGCCGGGCTCCACGATCGCAGCCCGTCCCTCCGGATCGAGGTGGGCGATCCGGTTCAGGCGCGAGCAGTCGACCACGAGCCCTTCGCCGATCGAGTTCCCCGCGATGGACGTGCCCGCGCCCCGGCTCGTGAGCGGGAGGCCCGCGTGGCGCGCCGCGTCCACCAGGTCGGTGAGCTCGCCCACGCTGGCCGGCCGGGCGATCGCCGCCGGGGGGACGCGGTAGAGGGAGGCGTCGCTGCTGTACAGCGCGCGGGAAAGGGTGGAGGTGTCGAGCTCGAACCCGTTCGCGGCCAGCGCTGCGACCCGCTCGGGGTAGCTCTGCGTGGCCGGCACGGGGTCAGTCTGTCACGCGGGTGACCGCCTCCATGGCGCGACCGATCGCTTCGAAGTCGTCGGGGTCCACCCGGTCGACGAATGCGCACCGCACCGACTCCACGTGCGCGGGGGCGGCCTGCACCAGCAGCTGGAAGCCGTGATCGGTCATGCGGGCGATGACGCCGCGGCGGTCGGAGGGACAGGCCGTCCGATGCACGAGGTTCTTCGCCTCCATGCGGGAGATGGTGTGGGTGAGGCGCGAGCGCGACTGGCGGACGCGTTCGGCGAGGTCCGACATGCGCAGCGAGTGCCCGTCCGACTCCGACAGGTGCACCAGGATCTCGTACTCACCGAGGTCGAGGCCGAACGGGCGCAGCTCCGCGTCGAGGCGGTCGTTGATGCGGGCGACGCCGTTCAGGTAGGCGCGCCAGATCCGCTGCTGCTCGGTGGTCAGCCAGCGAGGTTCGAGCATGGTGGTCACCTGTGCATGCTACCAAGAAAGTTTATGGTTCAACAACTTTTGGGTCTGTGTCGGATTCCCGGCCGTGAATGGGTAGAAACGCCACCCCGGCGGCCACCCCGCACCCGGCGCTCCGCGGGGGCTGGCCCTAGACTGCGAGGAAATCCAAAGGCGGATGCGAGGGGAACATGGGACCTGCGAAGATCGATGTCGACGCCATTATGGCCGATGCCCCCGCCTCTGTGGGGGCGTTGTTCCGCTGGCGGGTCGAGCAGTCCCCGTCCAAGGAGGCCTTCCGCTACCCGGACGCGCACGAGGCCTGGGTGTCCATCGACTGGTCGGAGACCCGTCGCCGCGTGGACGAGCTCGCCGCCGGCCTGCTGGCCCTCGGGCTCCAGAACGAGGAGCGGGTGGTGATCGTCTCCAACACCCGCATCGAGTGGATCCTGGCCGACTACGCGATCAACTGCGCCGGTGGTGCCACCACCACCATCTACCCGAACACGTCCGGTCCCGACTTCGCCAAGATCGTCCTCGACTCCGGCTCGGTCGTCCTCATCGCCGAGAACGCCGAACAGCTCGCCAAGCTGGACAGCTCCCGGGAGGCCGAGGATCAGGTGCGCAACGTGATCCTGTTCGACGGTGACGGTGACGGGGAGCACGTCCTGTCCTTCAGCCAACTGGCCGAGCGCGGGCGGGCGCTGCTGGCGTCCGACCCCGGTGCGGTCGACCGCTCGATCGCGCTGATCAAGAGCGACGACCTGGCCACGCTGATCTACACCTCCGGCACGACCGGCACCCCCAAGGGCGTGGAGCTCACCCATCTGTGCTGGGTGTACCAGGCGCTCGTGCTCGACGCCATGAAGGTGATCCGGCCCGACGCGACCCAGTACCTGTGGCTGCCGCTGTCGCACGTCTTCGGCAAGGACCTGTTGACCATCCAGCTGGGGATCGGGTTCCGTACCGCCGTGGACGGCCGGGTCGACCACATCGTCAGCGGGCTCGGCCAGGTGCACCCCGACTTCATGTGCGGCGCCCCGCGCATCTTCGAGAAGGTCAGGGCCGCGGTGATGCTGGCCTCGCCCCAGAAGGGCGTGAAGGGCCGCATCGCCCGGTGGGCGTTCGCTGTCGGACGGGCGTCCCGTGACTACCGGCTCGCCGGCAGGTCGTTGCCGCCCGCGATGCGCGTCGCGTACGGGCTCGCCGACCGGCTGGTCTTCAGCAAGCTGAAGGACCGGATGGGCGGCAACATCGACTTCTTCGTCTCCGGTTCGGCGAAGCTCAGCTCCCAGGTGCAGTCCTGGTTCTACTCGGCCGGGCTGGTGATCATCGAGGGCTACGGGCTCACCGAGACCGGCGCGGTGAGTTGCGTGAACCTGCCCCTCCCGCCTCGCTTCGGCACGGTCGGCCCCGCCCTCGCCGGGACCGAGCTCAAGATCGCGCCCGATGGCGAGATCCTGGTGAAGGGCCCGGCGGTCATGCGGGGCTACCACAACGACCCTGAGCGCACCGCGGAGGTCCTCATCGACGGCTGGTTCCACACCGGCGACATCGGCAAGCTCGACGCCGACGGGTTCCTCACCATCACCGACCGCAAGAAGGACCTGATGAAGACCTCCGGCGGCAAGTACGTGGCACCGGCGAAGGTCGAGGGCGTGATCGCTGCCACCGTGCCGTACGTGTCGCAGGTGGTGGCGGTGGGGGACGGCCGCAAGTACATCTCGGCGCTGCTCACCATCGACCGTGACAACCTCGCGAAGTGGGCCGCCCGGCACAACATGGCCGACCGGGACTACGCCGAGGTCACCCAGACCCCGGAGCTGCGCAAGACGATCGAGCGCTTCATGAACGTGGCCAACGGCAAGCTCGAGCGCTGGGAAACGGTGAAGAAGTTCGCCATCCTGCCTGCCGAGCTCAGCGTCGACGACGGCGGCGTCACCCCGAACATGAAGATCCGCCGCAAGGTGGTGACCGATCGCTACGCCGACGTGGTCGAGTCCCTCTACGAGGCCGAGCCGGTCGAGGGGGAGTGAGCGAGTTCGTCAGTCGCGTCCCGCTGCGGTGGGTCGACCTGGACGCCCAGGGGCACGTCAACAACGCGGTCGTGGCCGACTACCTGCAGGAGGCGCGGGTCGACTGGCTGCTCTCCGGGCCGAACGCGCACCTGCTCGGGACGTCGACCATGGTGGTGTCGCACCAGGTCGAGTACCTCGGTCCGGTGTTCTTCGGCGTCGAACCGGTGGAGGTGGCGCTGCGCGTCGGCTCCGTGGGGGCGGCGCGGTTCACCCTCGGGTACTCGGTCAGGCAGGCGGGACGCGAGCTCGCCCGGGCGAGGTCGGTGCTGTGCCTGTACAACTACGCCGCCGGCCGCCCCCGGCGGATGACCACGGCCGAGCGTTCGTGGTTCGCCGCGCAGGCGGCCGACCTCGAGCCGCTGGCCGGGCTGGGCACCTGGACGGTGGGGGAGCGGGCGCACTCCTACGAGCTGGTGGTGCGGTGGTCGGACCTGGACCCGTACGGCCACGTCAACAACGTCCGCGTGTTCGACTTCGTCGCCGAGGCCCGGATCCGCATGGACCCCGAGGGCGGGGAGAGCACCCGCATGCACGCGGCGGCCGAGCAGGGGCTGCTGTGGATGGTGGCCCGGCAGGACGTCGACTACCTCGGCCAGATCGCCCACCGCTCGGCGCCGTACGGTGTGCGTTCGGCGATCGGACGGGTGGGCCGGACGTCGGCGACGATCGTCGCCCAGGTAGAGGATCCGCTGGACGGGGCCGTCCTCGTGCGCACCCGCACCGTCCTCGTGTGTGGCGACACGTCGGGGCGTCCCGTACCGCTGCCGGAGAACATGCGCGCCGCGGCCACGGCGTGGCCCGCTGTCCCGGCCTGAGCGCCGGTCGACCGGACCGAGTTGGGAACCGTCCCCAATCCAGTCCGGACCGAGTTGGGAACCGTCCCCAATGCAGTCCGGACCGAGTTGGGAACCGTCCCCAATCCAGTCCGGACCGAGTTGGGGACGGTTCCCAATTCGGTCCACTAGCCGAAGTGGACGCCCTGAGCGAGCTGGACCGAGCCCGAGTAGTTGATGGTGTTCGTCGAGCGGCGCATGTAGGCGCGCCACGCGTCCGAGCCGGACTCGCGTCCACCGCCGGTCTCCTTCTCGCCTCCGAACGCGCCGCCGATCTCCGCGCCCGACGTGCCGACGTTGACGTTGGCGATCCCGGTGTCGGCGACGGCGAGGAACCGCTCCGCCTCGGCCTGGTCACGGGTGAAGATGCCCGCCGACAGGCCTTGGGACGCGGCGTTGTGGAGCGCGAGCGCCTCCTCGAAGTCGTCGTAGGTGACCACGTAGAGGATCGGGGCGAAGGTCTCGCGCAGCATCACCGGCGTCTGGGACGGCATGCGCACCAGCGCCGGCCTGACGTAGGCACCACCGGTGCCGACGTCGACACGCTCACCGCCGGCCAGCAGCTCGCCACCGTCCGCGACGGCCTCGGCGATCGCCGCCTGCATCCCCTCGAACGCGGCCGGACGGATCAGCGGGCCCACCAGCGTCCCGTCCTGCGACGGGTCACCCACCGGAAGGGACGCGAAGGCACGTGCCAGTCGCTCGGTGGCAGCCTCTGCGACCGAGCGGTGCACGATCAGCCGCCGAAGGCTGGTGCACCGTTGCCCGGCTGTTCCTGCGGCCGCGAACACCATCGAGTCGACGGCGAGGTCCAGTTCGGCGCTGGGAGCGAGGATCACCGCGTTGTTGCCGCCGAGCTCCAGCAGGACCCGGCCGAATCGGGACGCGACCCGCGGGCCCACCTCCCGTCCCATCCGGGTGGAGCCGGTGGCGCTGAGCAGCGCGACGTCGCGGGAGTCGACCAGCGCCTCGCCCACCTCACGCCCGCCGAGCACGAGCCGTCCGACACCGGCCGGAGCCCCCACCTCGGCCGCGGCCCGCTCGAGCAGGGCGCTGGTTGCCAGTGCGGTCAACGGGGCCAGTTCGGACGGCTTCCACACGACGGTGTCGCCGCAGACCAGCGCGATCGCCGCGTTCCAGGACCACACCGCGACGGGGAAGTTGAACGCGGAGATCACGCCGACCACGCCGAGCGGGTGCCACACCTCCTGCAGCCGGTGCCCGGCGCGCTCGGACGGCATGGTCCGGCCGAACAGCTGCCGGGACAGGCCGACCGCGAGATCGCAGATGTCGATCATCTCCTGCACCTCGCCCAGCGCTTCGGACGTGATCTTGCCGACCTCGAGGGTGACCAGGCCGGCCAGGTGCTCCTTGTGCTCGCCGATCAGTTCGCCGAGGCGCTTGACGAGCTTGCCGCGGACGGGGGCCGGCGTGTCCCGCCACTCCCCGAACGCCTCGGCGGCGGTCGCGATGGCCGCGGCCACCTCTGCCGCGGTGGAGGCCCGCACGGCCAGCAGCTCGCTGCCGTCGATGGGGCTCGCGGTGGCGAGCGGCTCGCCCGTCCCGCCCAGCGCGGCGGGATCCACTCCCACCTGGCGCAGCAGGTCGGCAGCACGGTCGGCAAGGCTCATCGGGCTCCTTCAGGGGTCGGGATCCGCAGTTCGGCGCACGCCGTGACCAGCGCGGCGCGGCTCTGCTGGGAGTACAGGTGCATCGGGTCGTGGACGGTGCGCCCGACCGCTTCGGCGATCCAGTCGAGGTCGCGCGGCGAGCCCTCGAGGCTGGTGTCGCGTGAGCCGCTGCTGTCGAGGTTGGACGCGAAGATGCCGGCGGCGGACCGGGGCAGGAAGTCCTCGTAGACGATCGGCGTCGCCTCCAGCCACCCGGCCTCCACCAGACCGGCGACGGTACGCGGCGCGTCCTCGGCGTCGATGCGTCGCGCGGCGGCGGAGAACTCGAAGAAGCCCTCGCCGTTGGCCAGGAGGCCCAGCTCCTCTGCCGGCCAGTTCGCCTGCCACACGTCCACCTTGATCGCGTCCCGCTCCGCGGCGGACGCGCCGGCCGAGCGCGTGTCGATCTCGGTGATCAGGCGGTCGTACCGGTCTCGGCCCGCCGGGGTCAATGCGATCCCGCGCTGTTCCACCTCCCCGAACCGGACGCTGAGCGCCCCTTCGGTGACGGAGCCGTCGGGTTCGCGGAAGCGGCGTGGCTCGGCCAGCGCCTTGAACGACGTCTGCCGCAGGAGGACGTCCGGTCCGTCCCACTTCGGCGGACCCTGGATCTCGTCGATCATCGTGATCCCGAGCTCGGTCATCCGGCGGTACAGCTCGTCGATGTCCAGGACGCGCGGGGTCAGGTGGTTGATGTGGGTGGTCGGCACCCCGCCGATGTCGGCGGCGACCCCGGAGATCGCCGACAGCCGGGCGTACCAGGCCCGGTCGACCGGTTCGGGGGAGAGCTCGAAGCACGCGGTCGCGAGCCGCAGGAACTCCTGCGCGGCGGCGTCCGGCAGCCCGCCGTCCTCCTCCGCCCGCCGGGCCAGGGCCAGCACTTCGGGAGCGAACAGCTGCCGCGCGCCCAGGAAGGCGTCCAGTTCGGCCTGGAGTTCGGCGTCGAAGTACCGGCGGTCGTCGGTGACCAGGACGGACGTGAACACCCGGAACGGGTTGATCGCCAGTGCCTCCGCCGTCGTCGGACGGAACGCCGTCGACACGATCGGCAGCGAGGTGGCCTCGGTCCCACGCAGGTCGTAGAAGCCGACCGGTTCCATGCCGAGTGCTGCGAAGATCTGGGCGACCTGCCGCAGCTCGGTGGCCGTCCCGACCCGGATCGCGCCGTGCCGTTCCGCGGTCACCCGGTCGATCCGTCCCAGCCGTTCGGCGCGTACCGGGTCGGCGGCGAGGACGTCAGCGTTCACCGCGGTCGAGACGTCCACGAGCGTGTTGTAGGCCGGCACCTCCGTCCCGTACATGGCGGACAGCGATCGTGCGAACCCCGCACGCAGGTCATGCGTACTGAACATCCCCGCTCCGATCGAGGTCGGACTCCACCAGCGAGATCGCCCGTTCGAGCGCGGCCAGGGCCGTCTGGATGATGTCGCTGCTGACGGTCAGCGCGGGCCGCACCCGAAGCGAGCGGTCGCCGCAGCCGAGCATGATCACCTGCTCGTGCTCGAGCAGCACCTTCAGGACGCGGTCCCGGATGTCGCCGTTCGGCATCGTCACCGCGCACATCAGGCCGAGCCCGCGGGGGTTCGTCACCATGGGGTGGCGCCCGGCCAGCTCCTGCAGGCCTGCCAGGAGCTCGGCGCCGCGCACCTGGGCGGCCTCGAAGAGCCCGTCCGCATCGATGATCTCCAGGATCCGTCGCGAACGCACCATGTCGGTGAGGTTCCCGCCCCAGGTGGAGTTGATCCGCGACGGCACGTGGAACACGTTGTCGGGCACCTCGTCGACGCGCCCGCCGGCCATCACGCCGCACACCTGCAGCTTCTTGCCGAACGCCACGACGTCGGGTTCGACGCCCTTCCACTGGTAGGCCCACGGCTTGCCGGTGAGGCCGCCGCCGGTCTGCACCTCGTCGAGCACGAACAGCGCGTCGTAGCGGTGGCACAGCTCCTTCATGGCTGCGAAGAACTCCGGACGGAAGTGGTGGTCGCCACCCTCGCCCTGCACCGTCTCCATGATGAAGCAGGCGATGTCGTGCGGGTTGGCCTCGAACGCCTCCCTCGCCTGCTCCAGGGCACGCGCCTCGTAAGCGGGCACGTCCCGCTCGTCGGCGATGAACGGGGACGTGATCCGCGGCCAGGCGAACTTGGGGAAGCGGGCCACCTTGTTCGGGTCGGTGTTGGTCAACGACATGGTGTAGCCGCTGCGTCCGTGGAACGCACCGGTCAGGTGCATCACCTGCGTCCCCAGCTCGGGCGAGATGCCGTGCGCCTCGTTCCAGCGGCTCTTCCAGTCGAACGCCACCTTCAGGGCGTTCTCGACGGCGAGCGACCCGCCCTCGATGAAGAACAGGTGCGGCAGGGCCGGGTCGCCCATGACCCGGGAGAAGGTCTCGACGAACCGCGCCAGCGCCACGGTGTACACATCGGAGTTGCTGGGCTTGTTGAGCGCCGCTTCCAGGAGGTCGCGCCGGAAATCGGGATCCTCGGTGATGCCGGGATGGTTCATCCCGAGCGCCGAGGACGCGAAGAAGGTGAACATGTCCAGGTAGCGTTCGCCGGTCGCCTGGTCGATCAGCCAGGATCCCTTCGAAGCCGTCAGGTCGAGGACGAGGGGTAACCCGTCGACGAGCATGTGCCGCGAGAGGAGTCTGTGGACCCCCGTAGCGTGAGGTTCGGTCGCCATCTGGCGAGCATAGGGTCCCGCGCGGCGGCTCCGGTACCCCCGTCGCGATGGCTTCGAAGTCGCCCCTTGTCAGCCCCGCAGAGACAGCCAGCACGCGGTGTCGGGCGGCACGAGTGCGCCGTCCAGGGGCGCGGACACCACCAGCACCTCCGCGCCCGCGGGCAGTTCCACCGCCTCGCCGGAGAGGTTGGCGAGGAAGCCGAAGCCGGGCTCCCTGGTGAAGAACAGCACCGTCCCCGGATAGGTTTCCCCCCAGGCCAGCATGCCGTCGCCCAGTGCGGGATGGGTGGCGCGGATCGCGAGCGCACGACGGTAGAGCGACAGCGTGGAATCGGGGTCGGCGGCCTGGGCCTCGGCGCTGAGCGCTGCCCACTGCGGCGGCTGCGGCAGCCACGGCTCGGCGTCCGTGCCGAACCCGTAGGGCGGCCTGGTGCCCGACCAGGGCAGCGGCACCCGGCACCCGTCACGGCCCCGGACCCGTCCGCCGGTGCGGAAGTAGCTGGGATCGTCCAGCACCTCGACCGGCAGGTCCTCGACCTCCGGCAGGCCGAGCTCTTCACCCTGGTAGACGTAGGCGGGGCCGGGGAGGGCCAACTCGAGCAGGGCGGCGGCGCGGGCACGGCGCCGGCCCAGCCCGATGTCGGTGGGCATCGGATAGAAGTACTCGGCGAACCGGGACAGCCACTCGACGGGCGCGCCGTCCAGGCTGAACGGCCGGCCGGTCTCGGGCTTGCCGTAGCGGGTGGCGACCCGCGTGGAGTCGTGGTTGCCGAGCACCCAGGTGGTGGGTGCACCGACGGCGGCATGCGCGATCAGGTTGCGGTCGATGACCGCGCGCAGCGAGCCCGCGTCCCACTCGCA
Organism: Actinomycetes bacterium; assembly: GCA_023392635.1. Taxonomy (GTDB): domain Bacteria; phylum Actinomycetota; class Actinomycetes; order Propionibacteriales; family Propionibacteriaceae; genus Propionicimonas. The sequence continues at coordinate 9,599 of JAEVYS010000007.1, forward strand.
GGCCAGCATGTCGAAGTTGAAGGTGGTGTGCATCCGGCCGGGCTCGACGAACTTCATCAGGTCGGGCAGTTCCTTCACGTTGGCCTCGCAGACGAAGATTCGCTCGCCCTGGCCGCCGTCGGCATAGCTGTCGGCGATCTCGCGCCAGTGCCGCTGGATGGCGTCCAGTGCCGGCTGGTTCCACCACGGGTGGCCCTTGTAGTACCAGGAGATCCCCAGCCCGGTGGCCGGGTCGACGGGGACGTCCGGCATCGCCATGTCCTTGGCGAGGCCGTCGGCGACGTCGACCCGCAGCCCGTCCACGCCCCGGTCGAACCAGAACCGGATCACGTCGTCGAACAGGCCCACCACGTCCGGGTTGGACCAGTTCCAGTCCGGCTGCTGCGGCGCGAACATGTGCAGGTACCACTGCTCGGGCCCCTGGGGGCCGACCACGCGCTCCCAGGCGGAGCCACCGAACAGCGACCCCCAGTTGTTGGGTGGCTGCGAGCCGTCCTCACCCACCCCGTCGCGGAAGTGGAACAGCGCACGTTCGGGGGAGCCCGGGCCCGCGGCGAGGGCCGCCCGGAACGCGGGATGCGCCTCGGAGCAGTGGTTGGGGACGAGGTCGATCAGCACGCGGATGCCATGGGCGTGCGCCTTCTCGATGAACTCGTCGGCGTCGGCGAGGGTCCCGAAGGTGGGGTCGATGTCGCAGTAGTCGGAGACGTCGTAGCCGCCGTCCGCCATCGGCGAGGGGTACCACGGGCTCACCCAGACGGCGGTGACCCCGAGGTCTGCGAGGTAGTCGAGCTTGTCGATCATGCCCCGCACGTCACCGGTGCCGTCGTTGTTCGCGTCCGCGAAGGAGCGGGGATAGATCTGGTAAACCACCGCATCGCGCCACCACGGCCGCTCGGAGATCGTCACGTCCAGAACCCTAGTGGCGCGATCCGTCCCCTGGAACGAGGGAATGTGACGACTGGGACGGTGGGGACGCGAACGGGGGCCAGATCGCGCCACGGAAGCGGGGAGCGCCTCAGCGCGCGAAGTCCGACGATGCGCGGACGACGAGCTCGGGCTGGAACAGGTCGTGAGGTGCCTGGGTGAGCAGCAGGTCGGCCGCGGCCCAACCCAGCTGGCGCATCGGCTGGCGCACGGAGCTCAACGGGGTCATCAGTTCGGCGGCGAAGTACAGGTCGTCGTAGCCGACGACGGCCATGTCGCGCGGAATGGAGAGCCGGCGGACGCGCAGCTCACGCATCACCCCCAGGGCGACGATGTCGTTCATCGCGAAGACCGCGGTCGGCGCCGGCACGGGGGAGTCGAGGGCCTCGATCAGGCCGCGCTGGCCCTCGTTCGCGCTGAGGGTGGGCAGGTTGGTCACCTGCAGCACGTCCGCCGGGTCGAGGTCGGCCGCCTGGATCGCCTCGATCGCGCCGCGCAGGCGGTGGCGGGTCTGCTGCAGGTCGGTGGGGCCGGCCAGGAACAGGATGCGCCGATGGCCCTGCTCGAGCAGGTGGGCGACGGCCTGGCGCCCGCCGGAGATGTGGTCGACTCCCACGGAGGGGTGCTGCTGGTTGCGGCTGGAGTCCATCAGCACCGACGGGATGCCGAGGCGGTTGAGGTCGCCGAGCCGCTCGGGCGTGGAGTTCATCGGGGTGACGAGGACGCCGCGCACACCCTGTTCGGCGAACAGCTTGAGGAACCTCTCCTCCCGCGCCGGGTCGTCGTCGGAGGAGCACAGGATCAGCGTGTGGTCGGCGGTCGCGAGCCGGTCCTCGATGCCGCGGGCGAGTTCGGTGTAGTACGGGTTTCCGACGTCCATCACGATCACGCCGACGGTGTGGGAGACGCCCGCTCGCAGCTGCCGTGCCGAGGCGTTGCGGTGGAAGTTGAGCTCGGCCATGGCCTGCTCGACCTTCTCGCGGGTCCGCTCGGTGACCGCGTCCGGGCGGTTCAGGACGTTCGAGACCGTACCCACCGACACGCCGGCCCGCAGGGCGACATCCTTCACGCTGGCGCGTCCGGCGGTCATCGACGTCCTTCCCGAGGGTTCAACGAGCATACCGACGGCCGTCATCCGCCAGCGAGCGAATCACACGAATTCATGAATCGATTCATGCCCGGCGACCGCAGGAACGGCGGGTCAGCGCGAGTAGGTCCGTCGCCCGCGCCAGAAGGTCGCCACGACCGGGTCGGCAAGGTCGCGGCCGTGGTACGGGTTGTTCCGGGACCGGGACGCGGAGGCCCCCGCGTCCACGACCGACCGCGCGGACGGGTCGACCAGCACGAGGTTCGCCGGCTCGCCCACGGCCAGCGGGCGGCCCTGGCCGGGCACGCTCCCGATGCGCGCGGGCGCGGCGGACATCCGCTCCACCAGCGTCGCCCAGTCGATGCGTCCGGTGTTCACCATCACGTCGACGACCACACCGAGCGCCTGCTCGAGCCCCAGCATGCCGGGCAGGGCGACGTCGAACGGGTGGTCCTTGTCCTGGCGCGCGTGCGGCGCGTGGTCGGTCGCGACCGCGTCGATGGTGCCGTCGGCCAACGCCTCCCGGACGGCCTCGAGGTGCTCCGACGTGCGCAGCGGGGGATTGACCTTGAACGTGGTGTCGTAGCCCGCGACGAGCGGGGTGTCGAGCAGCAGGTGGTGGGGCGTGACCTCCGCGGTCACCCGGATGCCGCGCTTCTTCGCCCACCGCAGCACCTCCACGCTCTCCGCGGTGGAGACGTGGCAGACGTGCACGCGCGAGCCGGCGAGCTCGGCGAGCTGGACGTCGCGGGCGACGATGACGCTCTCCGCCTGCGACGGCCACCCGGGCAGGCCGAGGCGTCCCGACCACTCCGACTCGTGGCAGCACGCCCCCGGCCCGGCCAGCCGGGGGTCCTGCGAGTGCTGCGCGATCACGCCGTCGAAGGCCTTGACGTAGCTCAGGGCCCGGCGCATGAGCAGCGGGTCGTGCACGCAGCGGCCGTCATCGGAGAACACCCGGACGCGGGCGCCGGAGCCGGCCATCAGGCCGAGCTCGGCGAGCTCATCGCCGGCCAGGCCCTTAGTGACCGCGCCCACCACGCGCACGGCGCAATGGCCGGTGCGCTCGCCGAGGCCTGCCACGTACTCGGCGGCCTCGGCGGTGTCGGTGACCGGGTCGGTGTTCGCCATCGCGTGGACGCAGGTGTAGCCGCCCCGGGCCGCCGCGGCGGTGCCGGAGTCGACGGTCTCCGCGTCCTCGCGGCCGGGCTCACGCAGGTGGGTGTGCAGGTCGACGAGCCCGGGCAGCGCCAGGAGCCCGTCGGCGTCGAAGCGCTCCACGCCCGCGGGCGCGGACGCCGGATCGGCCAGCAACCCGTCCGCCAGGTACAGGTCGGCCCTGCTGCCGTCGGCGCGTCCGGCGCCGGTGATCAGCAGGCTGGGGTGGCTGGCGGTCACTTCATCGCTCCTTCGTCGGAACCGAGCAGGTGGTACAGCACGCTCATCCGGATCGCCACGCCGGCCGCGACCTGGTCGAGCACCAGCGAGTTGGCGGCGTCCGCGGCGGCGCTGGAGATCTCCACGCCCCGATTCATCGGCCCGGGGTGGCAGATGCCGGCCCCGGGCTTGAGCGCAGCCAGCCGTTCCTCGGTGAGCCCGTAGCGTTCGGTGTACTCACGCTCGGTCGGGAAGAACCCGCCCGCCATGCGTTCCCGCTGGACGCGCAGCATCATCACGATGTCACACCCCTCCAGGACGGAGTCGAAGTCGCTGGTGACCTCGCAGCCCCAGGTCTCGATGCCGGTGGGCAGCAGTGTCGGAGGTGCCACGAGCACCACCTCGCCGCCCAGGGTGCGCTGCAGCAGCACGTTGCTGCGGACGACCCGCGAGTGGAGCAGGTCACCGACGATCGCGATCCGCTTGCCCGCGAAGCGCCCGTCGCCGAGGGTGCGGAAGTGCTGCCGCATCGAGTACGCGTCCAGGAGCGCCTGGGTCGGGTGCTCGTGCTGCCCGTCGCCGGCGTTGATGACCTGTGCCTTGACCCAGCCGGCGACCTGCGCGGACGCGCCGGAGGAGGAGTGGCGGATGACGAACGCGTCCACCCCCATGGCGTCCAAGGTCAGCATGGTGTCGCGGAGCGACTCGCCCTTGCTCACCGAGGAGCCCTTCGCCGAGACGTTGATGGTGTCCGCCGACAGCCACTTGCCGGCGATCTCGAACGAGGTGCGGGTTCTCGTGGAGTCCTCGAAGAAGATGTTCACGATGGTGCGCCCGCGCAGGGCCGGCAGCTTCTTCACCGGGCGGGACTGCACCTGCTGCATCTCCTCGGCGAGGTCCAGGATGCTGGTGGCCGAGGCCAGGTCGAGGTCGGCGGCGCTGAGCAGGTGCCTCATCGCCTGACTCCACGCGAGATGGTCACCGCGTCGCGTCCGTCGAGCTCGCTGAGCAGTACCTGGACGCGTTCGTCGCCTCCGGCGCGGATGGTGCGCCCGACGTGGTCCGCGGCGATCGGCAACTCGCGGTCTCCGCGGTCGACCAGGACGGCCAGGCGAACCGCGCGTGGCCGGCCGAGGTCACGGAGCGCGTCGATCGCGGCGCCGATCGTGCGACCGGAGTGGAGGACATCGTCCACCAGCACCACCACGGTGTCGTCGATGCGGCCCGGAATCGACGTCCGCGCCGGATTGCGGGTGGGGTTGTTGCGCAGGTCGTCGCGATACATGGTGATGTCGAGTTCGCCGACCCGCACCGGCCGTCCCTCGACCTCGGCGATCAGCGCGCCGAGCCGGCGGGCGAGGAAGACGCCCCGGGTGGGAATGCCGAGCAGCACGAGGTCCTGGGACCCGCGGTTGGCCTCGAGGATCTCGTGGGCGATCCGGCTCAGCGATCGGGAGAGCTCTGGCTCCTCCGCCACGAAGCGGGGGGATTCGGCGATCGGGGTGTCGGGTGCTGGGTCGGCCACGCAAGCGCTCCTCGGTGCTCTCGAACCGGCGGTGCTCAGGCCGTCCGGCTCTCGAGCGGCCAATGTATAGCAGTACCGCCGACGCGGGTCGGGGGGTTCGCCAACCGGGCCACGTCGGCTACCGTGTGCCCCATGATTCCCGCACTCCTCCCGCTGGAGACACTGCCCAGCTGGCCCGCCGTGCAGGACCCGACGGTGCTCCAGATGCTCGTGCTCACCGTGTTCATCCCGTTCGGGATCGCGGCCGTGTTCGCCCTGGCCATCCTCGGCCCGCACTGGCACGCACGCAGCAGGAGCGAGTGAACCCCGCCGTCCCGGCGTGATCAGGCGCCGACCGCCTCCTGGCAGCGCAGCGCGCGCTCGGCGTCGTCGCGGTGCTCGTTCACCTGGCGGCGGGCGAAGTCGCTGAGCGGGGTGCCCTGCAGCCACAGGTTCAGCAGCTGCAGAGCCGGCCGGTCGATCAGCGGACGGGGGAACAGCCGGCCCAGCACGTGCTGCTTGATCGCTGAGCTGCGGTCGGCCCAGCCGTCCGCGCCGTCGGAGATCGCCCGCGCCACGTCGAGGTAGCGCTGCAGGTACGGCCGCAGCACCTCGTCCTGTTCCAGCTGCCAGAAGTTGGTGCAGACCTGGAAGTGGGTCTCGTTGGGCACGTCGTCGTCCTCGGTGGCCAGCCTCCACGCCCCGGCCTTCGCCTCGGCGGTGGGACGGGCGGCACGGGCGCCGGCCGCCATCTCCGCACCCTTCGCGGTCGCGTCGCGCGCCAGCTCCGCCTCGATCTCGGCGTCGCCGGCCAGTCCGAGCCGGGCGAGGTTGGTCACGATCTGCCAGCGCAGGTCGGTGTCGATGGCCAGCCCGGCGGGCGACTCCTCCCCGGCGAGCCAGGCCTGCAGCAACCGCGCGACCGGACCGTCCGTCGCGGCGGTGAGCAGGGCGCGGGCGAACGCGAGCTGGTGGTCCGACCCGGGCGCCGCGTCCTTCAGCAGGCGGGCGAGGCCGGCAACGAAACGGTCGTTCAGCTCTGCCCGCAGGGGCTGCGGCGTGTAGTAGTCGATCGCCGTGCGCGCCTGCAGGAGCACCTTCTCCACGGCGGTCAGGTCGTCCTCCACGCCGACACCCGAGAGCGCCAGCGTGACGAACTCGGCCGCGGGCAGCTCCGCGTCCCGGCACATGTCCCAGCTGGCGCCCCACAGCAGCGCCCGGCTGAGCGCGCCGTCGAGGGTGCCGATCCCGGTCACCGCGGTGTGCAGCGAGCGCGGGTCGAGCCGGATCTTGGCGTACGTGAGGTCGTCGTCGTTCAGCAGGACGAGGTCGGGCTGGTGTTGGCCGACCAGTTCGGGCAGCTCGGTGAGCTCGCCGGCGATGTCGACCTCAACCCGGTGGACGCGGACCAGCCGTCCGTCCTGGTTGTCGTAGAGCCCGATGGCGAGGCGGTGGTGGCGCAGGGTCGGCCACTCGGGAGTCGCGGTCTGCCGGACGGCGAACCGGGTGAAGGCACCGGTGTCGTCGGTGTCGAACTCGGCCTGCAGGGTGTTCACCCCGGCCACCTGCAACCATTCGGCGGCGAAGTGGGACAGGTCGCGGCCGGAGGCCGTCGTGAGCGCTGCGAGCAGGTCGCTGAGCTGCGTGTTGCCCCAGGCGTGCTCGGCGAAGTAGGCGCGGACGCCGGCCAGGAAGGCGTCCTGGCCGACGAAGGCGACGAGCTGGCGGATCACCGATGCGCCCTTGGCGTAGGTGATGCCGTCGAAGTTCAGCTCGACCGCAGCAAGGTCGACCATGTCCGCTGCGACGGGATGGGTCGAGGACAGCTGGTCCTGCCGGTACGCCCAGTTCTTGCGGCTGTTGGTGAAGGTGGCCCACGGGTCCGCGCCGGGAACGCCCGCCGCCCGGATCTCCGCCTGGCAGAAGTGTGACGCCCACTCGGCGAACGACTCGTTCAGCCACAGGTCGTCCCACCAGGTCATCGTGACGAGGTCGCCGAACCACATGTGGGCGAGCTCGTGCAGGATCGTGTTGTCGCGCGTCTCGTAGCTGGCGTTGGTCACCCGCGAGCGGTACAGGTACTCGTCCCGAATGGTCACGCAGCCGGCGTTCTCCATCGCGCCGGCGTTGAACTCGGGGACGAACACCTGCGCGTAGTCGGCGAACGGGTAGGCCATGCCGAAGTGCTCCTCGAACACGGCGAAGCCCGCTCGGGTGGTGGCGAGGATGCGGTCGGCGTCGAGGTAGGGGACCAGGGACTGGCGGCAGGACACCGACAGCGGGATCTCGGCGGCGATGCCCTGCACGCTGTCGCGGACGGTGTGGAAGCGGCCGGCGATGAGCGCGGTGATGTAGGTGGAGATGCGCGGCGTGGGGGCGAACGCCCACCGGGCCAGCCCGTCGCCCACGGGCGTGGGCTCGACCTCGGGCGAGTTGGAGAGCACCGTCCACTCGGCCGGCGCGATGACCGTGAGCGCGAAGCTGGCCTTGAGGTCGGGCTGCTCGAAGCAGGCATACATGCGGCGTGCGTCGGCCGTCTCCAACTGGGTGTAGCAGTAGACGAGGCCGTCGACCGGGTCGACGAAGCGGTGCAGGCCCTCGCCGGTGCGGCTGTAGCGGCACAGCGCCGTGACCGTCAGCTCGTGGTCGCCCGCCGGCGCGTCGAACCGCACCTTGTGCTCGTCGAGCGTCGCGCCCTCGAGGGTGCTGCCGTCGAGCGTGACGCCCAGCAGGCGATCGGCGATCAGGTTGATCCAGGTCTCGCCGCCCTTGCTGGTGAACCGGGCGGTGGAGGTGGACACGAAGGTCTCGGCCGGGTCGAAGTCGCCGTCGTCGGGGACACGGCCGGACAGGTCGATCAGCACGTCGTAGCTGTGGCTGGCAATCCTGCTCGAACGCTCGGCGGCTTCGGCGCGCGTGATGTTCGCGGGGTACATGAGACCTCACTGGCTAGGGAGAAAACGGGGCCTTCCGCCCTGGTCACGCGAGGCTACTAGGCGGTACTGCGGCGCTCAACCTACCGCTGCCCGGCCCCTCAGCGGCGAATTCGGTCCAGGCGCGCCAGAGCGGCGTCCGCTGCTGCCTCGCCGGCGGCCCGATCCGCGTCGTCGGGTCGGCTCACGTCGCGGGCCCGCTGGGCGCGGTGCGCGTCCACCAGTCCCGAGATGCCGTCCCGCCCGAACACGCGCTCCTGCTCGGGATGGCGCGGCGTCGTGGTCATGGGAGCAGCGTAGACTCCCCGGACCCACGACGCAGGAGGTGCCGTGCCAGAGGGACACGTGATCCACCGGCTGGCGGATGAGCTGAACCTCGCCTTCGCCGGACGCGCCGTCGCTGTGACCAGCCCGCAGGGGCGGTTCGCCCCGGCAGCCGCACTGCTGGACGGGGCGGTCCTGCGCAGCGCCCAGGCGTACGGAAAGCACCTCCTGCTGGACTTCTCGCCCTCGACCGCGCCTGCGGCGGAACCGTCCCTGTCCCCGGGATCCGGGCTGGAGGGCGCCGGTCCGTTCGTGCACATCCACCTGGGGCTGATCGGCAAGCTGCGGTGGGTACGCCCCGGCCGGGTGGAGGGTCCTGCGACCCTGCGGCTGCGCCTGGAGTCGCCCGAGCACGCCGCGGAACTGCGTGGCCCGCAGACCTGTGCCCTGATCGGTGCCGGCGAGGTGCGGGCCCTCGTGGCGGGGCTGGGTCCCGATCCGCTGCGCCCGGACGCCGATCCCGACCTCGGCTGGCGTCGCGTGCACCGCTCGGCGCGCACGATCGCGTCCCTGCTGATGGATCAGCGGGTGGCAGCCGGCGTGGGGAACATCTACCGTGCAGAAGTGCTCTACCGCCAGCGCATCCATCCCGACACCCCGGGGAACACCTTGTCGCTGCGCGCGTGGCGGCGCATCTGGGCAGACCTCGTCGAGCTGATGCCGCAGGGCGTCCGGCACGGTCGTATCGACACGGTGCGGCCCGAGCACAGCCCCGAGGCGATGGGACGCGATCCCCGGGTCGACCGGCACGGCGGTGAGGTGTACGTGTACCGGCGGGCGGGCCAGCCCTGCCTGGTGTGCGGACGCGAGGTCAGCGTCCGTGAGTTCGAGGGCCGCAACCTCTACTGGTGTTCGCGATGCCAACGCCGTCGGTGATGCACTGGGGCGACGCCGAGGTGCGCGTCGCGGAGGACGGCACGACCATCCGGCTGCTGCGTGGCCCCGACCTCGTCGTCGAGTTCGGGTGGGTCGGGGTGACCGGGTCGCCTGTCGAGTACGAGGCGGACGACGAGGTCGAGCACAGCCTCACCACCCCCGAGGGCAGGCTCTTCCAGCGCCAGGCCGTGGCTGAGGGCTGGCGCAGCCGGTGGGTGCTCACGCGGGAGGCGCGCCGCCCGGCGGCGGTCGAGGACCGGCTTCGGGTGCGGCCCGGGTCCGAGTTCAGCCTGTGGAGCTGGGGGAGCGGCGTCTCCGCGGTGCTGGCCCTCGTTCCCGCTCACGCGGCGGGCCCGGTGCTCGGCGTCCGGCTCGAACAGGGCTACCTGGAGGAGTTCGGCAGTCCCTCCGCGAGCAGCTCGACCGTCGACTACCTGATCGCGCCGAGCGGGGCCGAGCTGGCGCCGGGCCAGCGGCTGGTCACCTCACTCGTGGCCGACTGGTACCCGCTGCTGGACGACCTCACGGCACGCCTGCCCGGGTGGTTGAACGACAGCCAGCTCGACGCGCAGGAACCGTGGTGGGGCGACCTCGCCGACTACGGGCTGAGCGCGCCCGACGACGTAACCATCGACTTCACCGAGAGCATGGTGTCGGTGGTGGCGGCGTCCGGGAGGCGGGTGCTGGACGTCCAGACCCCGCGGGGGTTGAGCCGGATCCCGCTGGAGTGGGTGCCCGGCGTCGAGGTGGTGCTGCACGACGTGGCGTCCGCCGTGGTCGCCCGGGGCGGGCCCCTCGCGGCGTCCGAAGGACTGTGCGTGCAGTTCGCGGCCGATCGCCAGGCGTTGTGGCTCGACCCGGCGGCCGAGGACCTGCTGGACCGGGTGGACTGGGCAGCCGACGAGTCGGTGCTCGGGGCGGCCTTCGGCCTGGCCAGAGGACGGAGCCTGGGTGAGGCTGCGCTCGTTTCGGACGCGCTGCGCCTGCTGGGACGCCTCCCCGCCGGCATCGGCTACGGACGTGTGGCGATGGCGGGCTGGATCGCGTCCCTTTCGGTCGGGCTGGAGGCGCAGGAACGGTGCCACGAGCTGCTCGGGCGCACCGCGGTCGGAAGAACCGCCGCCCTGGAGAGTTCGCTGCTGCACTACCGCAGTGCCGAGGTGGGTGATGCCGAGCTGGCCGGCGTCGCGAACCGGCTGGGCGGGCTGCTGCCCGGAGGCGCCCCGCTCCTGAGCTGGACGGAACGAGCCCAGCTGGTGGGGCTCCTCGAGCTGTGTCCGCCGGAGTGGGAGCGCGCCGGACACTATGCGCTCGTCGCAGAGAAGGCTCGCGGGCAGGTCCTCTGCGCCTACACCGACGGGAGGATCCCGGATGCGGAACCGCTCGCCTGGCTGCTGCTGAACCCTGGCCTGGGCGCTCTGGGCTGAGTTGGCCCGCCGGTGCGCTCACCCGTAGAGTTGCCGCGATCGACGGGGCGTAGCGTAGTGGCTAGCGCGCCTGCTTTGGGAGCAGGAGACCGCAGGTTCGAGTCCTGTCGCCCCGACCAGTCAAGCCCCGCGCGGGGCGGGGCACCCTGCCTCGCTGACGAGGTCGGACCGTGGGCCGGCGGCGCGCAACCGGTGCTCGGGTCATGATCGGCCCGGCAGTCACTCAAGGTTTGCTGGCGGCCCCTGCGGGTGCTCCACCGACGCGTCCGACCCGGGAAACACCAATGCCTCCTGCCCGTCGGGGTGACGCACCAGGTACGGCGGTGCGCCGTCGGCTCCTCGCACTTCGATGATCTCCGACGACTGGTCGGACGTGGCTGTCGTCCGGCCGTGCACGAGCAGCCGGTCGCCCACTACTGCACGCATTACGACTCCTTCCTACTGCCCTACCAACAGATTGCACCTTCCCGCGCACAGGGAGAAGAAGGGGCGCGAAGTACCGGGCGGTGGCTTCGCCCGCCCGAAGATCCTCGACCTCCCGCAGACGCCCCCGAAGCTCACAGACGCCCCCGGAAGTTCGGGGGCGTACGTGATTTTCGGGGGCGCCTATCCCGGAGGGGTCGCAACACGGGCGCTTCGGCTCCGCGTCCGCACTCGGGTCAAGGACCCGGTGGCTGTCCCACGACGGGGACGGGTGCGTGGGCCGGCTGCCGGTGGTGCCATCGTTTCGGCATGGACGGCGTGACGGCGCTGCTGGCGGGCGTGGCCGCCGGCCTCGGGATCGCCGTCCCGCTCGGCGCGATCGCGGTCCTGCTGATCGGCGAGGGCGTGGCCCACGGCTTCCGCGCGGGAGCAGCCGGCGCGGTTGCGGTCGGCCTGGTCGACACCCTCTACTGCACGGCAGCCATCCTGCTGGGGCAGGTCGCGGCCCCTGTCATCACCGGTTGGGGGAGGTGGCCCGCCGTGGTCGGCGGCACGGCGCTCCTCGCCATCTCCGGCGTCGGCGTCTGGCGTGCGGGCCGGCGGCTGGGAGTCGCGGCGGACGCGGACCCGCCGGCCGGCAGCCCGTGGCGCCGGTTCGCCCTGTTCCTCGGGCTCACCGCGATCAACCCGGCCACGCTGATCTACTTCGCCGCGATCACGGTCGGCCTCGCCCACCTGCTGGGGACGCCGCTCGCCGCGGGGCTCTTCATCACCGGTGTCGGTGCCGCCTCGATCTCGTGGCAACTCCTGATCGTGGCGGTCGGGGGGCTCCTGCGTGGCCGCCTGACCCCCAGGGCGAGAAGGATCACCGGCCTGGCCGGCAACCTGATCATCGCCGCGCTCGGCGTCGGGATGCTGGTCACCGCCCTCGCCTGACGCACGGGTCGCGCACTGAGCACTTCGGTCCATTGAGCGGCGTCCGGGCGCGCCGTTACGGTCCGTACGTCGGGCGGCACCCCGCTGCCCGTTTCGCCTCGATGGAGAGGACCCCGATGGCGCCCACCGCTACTCCGCATCGAAACCGCCTGATCGCCGTCGCGGTCGTGGTCGCGGCCCTGGTCACCGGCATGTTGTCCGCCGTTCCCGCGCTCGCCGGACCCGGGCACCCGGCACCGCCCGCCTCGGCGATCGACCTCGGCCCGAACGTGACCGTCTTCGGACCGTCCACCCCGCTGGCCGACATCCAGGCGAAGCTCGACGCCCTGGCCGCCAAGCAGGTGGACGCCGAGATGTCGTCCGAGCGGTACGCCGTCTACTTCCTGCCCGGCACGTACGGGACCGCGGAGAAGCCGTTGCAGATCAGGGTGGGCTACTACACCGAGGTCGCAGGGCTGGGTGCCAGTCCGGGCGACGTCACGATCAACGGGGCGATCGAGGTCTACAACCGCTGCCTGGAGAACGGCGGAACGGCCAACTGCCTCGCCCTGGTCAACTTCTGGCGGACGCTGTCGAACCTGACCATCAACGTCAACAAGGCCGGCCAGGACGGCTGCCGCCAGAGCGCGAACTTCTGGGCCGTCTCCCAGGCCGCGTCGCTGCGCCGCGTCCACGTCACCGGCGGCACCCTGTCGTTGATGGACTACTGCACCGCCGGCCCGCAGTACGCCAGCGGCGGGTTCATCTCCGACTCCGACCTCGGCACGGTGGTCAACGGATCCCAGCAGCAGTGGCTGACCCGCAACAGCGTGGTCGGCAACTGGACCAACGGGGTCTGGAACCAGGTGTTCTCCGGCGTCACCGGGGCCCCCAGCGAGGCCGAATTCCCGAACCCGCCCTACACGACCGTCGACAAGACCCCGGTGAGTCGCGAGAAGCCGTACCTCTACGTGGACAACGGGCGCTGGTTCGTCCGCGTACCGGCCGCCCGCACCCACACCTCCGGTGTCTCCTGGGCGGACGGCATGACCCCGGGACGCAGCGTCCCGCTCTCCGACTTCACCATCGCGAAGCCGGGAGACTCGGAGCAGGCGATCAACAACGCCCTCTCCCGCGGCCGCAATTTGCTGCTGACCCCTGGCGTCTACTCGGTCGACAAGTCCCTCAAGGTGAAACGGGCCGACACCGTCGTGCTCGGCATCGGCCACGCCACCCTCACCTCGGCCAGGGGCGCCACCCCGATGGTGGTCGAGGACGAGCCCGGCATCGTCATCGCCGGGGTGACCTTCGACGCCGGGCCGCAGAAGTCGTCCGTGCTCCTGAAGGTAGGCAACGACCGCGGTCACCGCTCCTCCCACGGCTCGCGCGCAGCGAACCCGCTCACCCTGAGCGACGTGTACTTCCGGGTCGGCGGACCGCACATCGGACGTACGCGTACGGCACTGGAGGTGAACGCCGACCACGTCCTGATCGACCACATCTGGGTGTGGCGGGCCGACCACGGGATCGAGGGCTTCACCGGCCCCAACGAGGGCGACACGCAGCGCTGGAACACCAACATCGGGACCTACGGCTTCGTGGTGAACGGGGACGATGTCACGGCGACCGGCCTGTTCGTCGAGCACTTCCAGAAGTACAACACCTTGTGGAACGGCGAGCGGGGACGGGTGATCTTCTACCAGAACGAGCTGCCCTACGACCCGCCGACCCAGGCCGACTGGACCCAGCCCGACGGCACCAAGGGCTACCCCGGCTACAAGGTCTCCGACCGGGTCCGCTCGCACAGCCTCGCCGGCGGCGGCGTGTACGTGTTCAACCGCAACAATCCTTCGATCATCACCACCAGCGGGTTCGAGGTGCCGACCAGGCCCGGCGTCCGGCTGCACCACGTGCTCACCGTCAACCTGTCGGCGGGAACGATCCAGCACGTCGTGAACGATGTCGGGGGTCAGGCGGACACCAGCAACATCGGCGTCCCGCAGTCCGTCACCGACTACCCGGCCCCCTGATCGCCGCCGGCCGGCCGCTGCCTGCCCGCCGGCCGGTGGTTCAGGAAGGCTTGCGCGCGACGACGGTGTGCAGGATGCCGCGTTGCCAGCCGGACGCCGCGTGGCGTGCGACCTCGACGAAGCCGGCAGCGGCGAGGCGGTCGCAGAACCGCTCCAGGCTGTCGAAGTCGAGGACGCTGCGCCACAGGTAGCGGTACAGGGCGAGGTTGCGGTCCAGCAGCAGGCCGAGCGGGATGATCCCGAGCCAGCAGACGGCGTGCCAGCGTGCGCGCGCCTCCGCACGACCGGCGACGGAGTACTCCTGCACGACCAACCAGGCGCCGGGCGCCAGCAGGTCGAACGCCTCGGCGACGGCCGCGTCCCGGCGGTCCGCGGGAACGTTCCGGAACAGGTAGGCGGTGAGGATGCCGTCCCAGGAGCCGCGGCCGAGGGCTTCCACGTCCAGCTCGCCGGCGCTCGCCTCCTCGAACCGCACCGTCGCCGGCCAGCGCTTGGCGCGGGCGTGGGCGAGCATCCCCCCGGATGCGTCGAGGCCGAGCACGTTCGCCGCCGGTACCGCCTCCACCAGTGCAGCGGTGGAGAGGCCGGACCCGCACGCCAGGTCGATCAGGCGTGGGGGGTCCTGCGCCGGCACGACGCGCTCTGCCAACGCTGCAGCGGCCCGGCCCAATTCCGCGTGGTAGCCGGGGTTCAGCCCGACGAGCAGGTCGTAGTGCCCGGCACCACGGTCGAACATCGCGGAGAGCGGCATCGGCACATGCTAGGGCACCACTCCCGCCCCCCCCCCCCCCCCC
>JAEVYS010000023.1 GCA_023392635.1 Actinomycetes bacterium
CCACTGGACCTGCCGCCCGGTCGCCGAAGCCGCCGGCCGCCGGGCCGCGGGGCGCACGCCGGAGCAGTGGCGGGAGTTCGCCGCTCGCAACGCCCGGCTGGCCGCGGCGCTCGCCGACGCGCACTGACCGGTGGCCCTCCCGGCAGCGTGGTCGCCTACGTGGGGTCTGCGATCTCCAGCAACACCTGGCCGGACGCCACCGGGTCGCCGACCGCAGCGGCGAGGTTCGCCACCACCCCGGAGCGGTGGGCGGTGATGGGCTGCTCCATCTTCATCGCCTCGAGCACCACCACGAGGTCTCCCTCGGCGACCTCGTCGCCCTCCACCACGGCGACCTTCACGATCGTGCCCTGCATCGGTGCGGTCAGCTCGTTCGAGGACGGTGCCTTGGCCCTGGCGCCGCCCGTGCTGCGCCGCACCGGGCGCTTCACGGTTGCCGGCCTGGCGACGGGGGCGGAGAGCGAGGCGGGCAACCGCACCTCGAGCCTTCGCCCGTTCACCTCCACCACGTAGGTGCTGGTCTCGCCGGGCTCGGTCTCGCCCATGCTGCCGGTGTACGGCTCCAGCACGGTGTGGAACTCGGTCTCGATCCAGCGCGTGTGGACCCCGAAGCGGCCGTCGGCAGCGGTGTAGGCCGGATCGGTCAACACCGCCTTGTGGAACGGGATGACGGAAGGCATCCCGTCCAGGACGGTCTCGGCGAGGGCGCGCCGCGAGCGGGCGATGGCCTGTGCGCGGTCGGCGCCGGTGACGATGATCTTCGCCACCAGGGAGTCGAACGAGCCGGGCACCGCCATGCCGGGCAGGTAGCCGGAGTCGACGCGGACGCCCGGACCGGTCGGTGGCTGCCAGGCGGTCAGGGTGCCGGGGGCGGGCATGAAGGAGCGGCCGGGGTCCTCGGCATTGATCCGGAACTCGATCGAATGGCCGCGGGCAGGCGGGTCGTCGTAGCCGAGCGGCTCGCCGTCGGCGATCCGGAACATCTCGCGGACGAGGTCGAGCCCGGTGACCTCCTCCGACACGGGGTGTTCCACCTGCAGCCGGGTGTTGACCTCAAGGAAGCTGATGGTGCCGTCCTGTCCGACGAGGAACTCGCAGGTGCCGGCACCGACGTAGCCTGCCTCGCGCAGGATCGCCTTGCTGGACTGGTAGAGGCGGGCGACCTGCTCCTCGCTGAGGAACGGGGCGGGCGCCTCCTCCACCAGCTTCTGGTGGCGGCGCTGCAGCGAGCAGTCGCGGGTGGACACGACCACCACGTTCCCGTGGGCGTCGGCGAGGCATTGTGTCTCCACGTGCCTGGGGCGGTCGAGGTAGCGCTCGACGAAGCACTCCCCGCGCCCGAAGGCGGTGACGGCCTCGCGGGTGGCCGACTCGAACAGCTGCGGCACCTCCGCCAGCGTCCGGGCGACCTTGAGGCCGCGACCGCCCCCGCCGAAGGCTGCCTTGATGGCGATCGGCAGCCCGTGCTCCTCGGCGAACGCCACCACCTCGGCGGCGTCCGCGACCGGATCGGCGGTGCCGGGGACCAGGGGCGCACCGACCTTCGCCGCGATGTGGCGCGCCTGCACCTTGTCGCCGAGCGCCTCGATGGCCGCCGGTGGCGGCCCGATCCACACCAGCCCCGCGTCGATCACCGCCTGCGCGAAGCCGGCGTTCTCGGCGAGGAACCCGTAGCCGGGGTGCACCGCGTCGGCTCCGCAACGCTCGGCGATCGCCAGGATCTTGGCGATGTCCAGGTAGGTCTCGGCCGGGGTCAGCCCGTTGAGGGCGAACGCCTCGTCGGCCAGCTTCACGAACAGCGAGTCGGCGTCGGGATCGGCGTAGACCGCCACCCCGGCCAGTCCGGCGTCCCGGGCAGCCCGGAGGACCCGGACGGCGATCTCACCGCGGTTGGCCACCAGGACCTTCGTGATCGGCATCGACTCCTCCTTGCGCGCCGCTGCTGACTCTAGCGGCGCCTGCCGCGCCCCCGCGTGGATCGGGGAGCGGCGCTCACGGTCTGGGCAGGCGGGCCTCGATCGCCTCGACGATGGCCGGACGCAGTTCAGCGGGTGCGATCACGCGGTCCACCGAGCCGACGCGGACGGCGCGATGGATGTCGTGGACGCTGTCGAACTCCGCCGCCACCTCGCTGATCTTCTCCGCCCGCACCGCCGCACGCACGTCGGCGAGTTCGAGCTGCAGCCCGGCGAGCTCCGGGGTCCTGGCCGTGCGCAGCCGGGCCTCCAGCGCAGCCACGCGCGGGTCGGACGCCGTCCGCTTCGCGACGTCCCCGGCGAAGACCACCGCCGCCGCCGGAGCGCCGCCGATCACCGAGGCGAACGAACCCTCCACCGCCAGCACCGTCATGTTCTCGTTGAGCCGCTTGCTGAACACCACGAACGCACCCCCGTGGTAGCGGCTGATCACGACGAACACGATCGGGCCGGAGAAGTTCACGATCGCCCGGCCGATCTCGGCGCCGTATTCCAGCTGGAGGTTGCGCATGGACTCCGGGGAGCCGTCGAAGCCGGACAGGTTCGCCAGCACGACCAGTGGGCGGTTGCCCGACGCGGCATTGATGGCCCTGGCCGCCTTCTTGCTCGACCGGGGGAACAGCGTCCCGGCCGTCCAGGCGTCGGGGCCGTCGCTCGGCGGGAAGCCGGCGCGCGGAACGGGGGAGCTCTCGATGCCGAGCACGGCCACCGGGTAGCCGCCGATGCGGGCGTCCACGACCACCGCGGTGTCCGCGTCCGCCATGCCGGCCCAGCGCTCCGTCCGCGGGTGGTCGGCATCGCACACGGCCGCGATCACGGTGCGGATGTCGAACGCCTTCTTGCGGTCGGGGTTGTGGGTGCGGGAGAAGATCTGCCCGACGGTGGTGAAGTCGCTGCCCGGGACGTCATGCGGGTAGTCGGACACGTCCCGCTCCACCGGGTCGCTCGTCGGCGCCCGCCGGGGTCCCATCTCGCCGGGCGCCACCCAGCTGTGCTCGTAGTGGCCCATCAGGATGCCGAAGGCTGCGGCGAGGTCGGGCGCCCAGTACTGCGCCTGCCCGTTGGGCCCCATCACCCGGTCGTAGCCGCCGATGCCGAAGTTGTCCTCCGCCGACACCCCGCCGGAGAAGTCCAGCGACTGCTTGCCGGTGAGCACCATGGCCGAGTCCGGGGTCATCACCAGGATGCCGCGGGTGTGCATCAACATGGTCGCCTCGGCGTTCCAGTACGGCTGGGCGCCCACGTTGATGCCGGCCACGACGACGTTGATCTCTCCGCCGGCCTGGGTGAACTCGACGATCCGGCGCAGCGCGGCACCCACCCAGTCCATGTTCTCCGTGCCGGAGTCCATCGAGATGCGCGCGCCGGAGCTGAGCGTGTACCACTCCACCGGAACGCCCAGCTGCTCGGCGAGGTCGAGTGCTGCGATGATCCGCCGGCACTCGGGCTCGGCCACCGCGCCCAGGCCGCGGGTCGGGTCGCCGCACAAGACGACCCGGGTGATCCCGTCTGGGTGCAGCGTGGTCGGCGTGGTCACCTTCGCGACGATGATGCCGGCCCGGTTCTGCCCGGGTGCGCGGTCCACGGCGACGAGCCGGTCGCGGCTGCCGGCCGGCCGGTCGGCGTCGAGGTCCAGCTCCGTGAGCGTCCCGCCCGGGCCGGCGAGCGTCGCGGACAGTTCGTAGGGGTACACCAGCCCGCGACGCCGGGCGCGCAGCACCTTGGCCGCGTAGTCGTCGAGGGGCTGCAGGGGTTCTTCCGGAGGTGGCACGACCGAGGCGGTGACGCCGGCGCCGGCGGTGGCGCGGAAGCGGATCGCCAGGCGGGTGGGCGGCCGGCCGTCATGGACGAAGGTGCCCTCGGCGAGCACCTCCTCGATCCCGGTGCCGTCCGACAGGGGCGTGATCTTGTTCTGCAGCGCCATCACGTCGCGCAGGTCCAGGTCGATCTCGGGCCACACGTAGACCCAGACGTGGTTCATGTCGAGACGACTGCCGGCCGAACCGCGGGCGGCGCGGGTTCGGCGGATCGCCTCGAGGCAGTTCTCCACCGCGCGTTCGGCGTGCGGGAGCCCGATCAGGCGCCCCCCCGCGTCCCGGACAGCGGCGAGCTGGTTCACCTCGGCCATGGCGACCAGCCGCCGGTCGTCGGGGTTCGACCTGGCCACGCAGTCGAAGAGGAGGACGCCGCGGGGCGCGGGCAGGCGGGTGGCGTCGAACTCGCGCAGCCGCCACAGGTTGAGCCGGCGGAAGACCATCGGGTGGACGCCGCGCACGCGCTCGTCCTCGACGAGTGCGCCGCCCGCCGCGGGGCGGAAGGTCACGTAGCCCACGTCGCCGTCCGCCGAGCAGGCGGCCACCACCATCCGCCGGACCCGGGGCAGGTCCCAGCCGGCCAGCTGCGGCTGCAGCGCGTCGGCGAGCCCCGCGCGGTCGAGTGCGTCCGGCCAGGCCACGTACACATCGACGACGGCGTCCTCGCCGGCGGGCAGGGTGCGCAACTGGTCGGCGACGAGCGTGGCCACCGGCCCGTCCGCCGCGAGTTCGGCCGCCGTGGCGACGGTGCTGATCGCCCGGGTCGGCCGCCCGTCCAGCGCGTAGTCGGCGACCACGACCGAGCGCCCGTCGACGGTGCTCGCCACGACCCCGGTGAGGCCGTGCTCGCCGTAGTGCTTGCGCAGGAGGATCTCCAGCAGCGGTTCATGGGGCGCGATGCCTTCGGCGAGGCGGCTGGCCAGGGTGAGTACCAGCCGCTCGGGGATCGCGGCCAGCCTCGCGATGCGCGCGTCGTAGTCGGGCGTGCCGGGATGGGCGGCGAGGTCGGCCACCTCGTCGGCGACACCGGCCAGCACCTGCTCGCGCTCGGCATCGACCTGAGGCTGGTCGAACCAGCGGAAGCGCACCGACCGGGCGATGTCACCCACGGCGGGAAAACGTCGCTGGGTGGCCCGGACCAGCCGCTCGAGCTGCGGGCGCGCCACGGCGGCGATGCCGGGCGGCGGTGTCGGCTCGCCGATCCAGCGGTCGAGGATCGACAGCACGACCTGCGCGTCGCTGGCCGCCCGCTGTTGGGCGAGGAACAGCCGGAAGACCGCGTCCTCCAGGGCGGGGGTGCGTTCGAGGCCGGAGATGCCGTAGTGCGCGAGTGCGCGGCCGAGGCGGTCGGTGAACTGGGACGGCAGGCCGGCGCGCGCCGGGTCGAGACTCTGCAGGTAGCCGTGGAAGTGCTCGCGGTCGGAGTGGATTCGCAGCTCGGTGTTGTCCTGCTCACCGGCGGGACGGTTGCGGGCCAGCTCGGCGAGGTCGGCGAACAGCGTGAGCAGCCCGATCTCCCCCTCCAGCACGTCCAGGCCGGCGGCGCGTGCCTCGTCCCTGGTGGCGAGGTAGGCGGCCAGGACGCCGGAGGTCGGGTCGGTGTCGTATCCCATGAGGTGCGCCGACAGCTCGTCGAGCAGGCGGGCCAGCCGCGCCCCCACGGTGGGCTCGCCGGCCGGTTCGGGCAGCTCGACGTCCGGGGCGACGGACGCTGCGTCCTCCTCGCCGTCGCCGATCGGCTCCAGCCTGACCAGGGGGGCGAGGCCCTCCACCTGGCTGCCGGCCCGGACGTGCAGTTCGCGCACCCGGGCACTGAACGGAGCGGAGATCACCGTCTCCATCTTCATCGACTCCAGGACCACCACCGGAGAGCCTGCGGCCACCTCCTGGCCCACGCCGACCGGGGTCGCGACCACCAGTGCGGGCGCAGGGGAGCGCAGCACGCCGCCCTCGTCGCGGGAGACACGATGGGTGACCCCGTTGACCTCGACCAGGTGCACCGGACCGTGGGTGGCGCTGACGATGCGGAAGCGTTGGGAGCCGACCGTGAGCCTCCCGTGGACCTCGTCCAGGCGCTCCATCGAGGCGTCCACGACGTCGTCGCCCACCTTCACGCGGTACCGGTCCGGCCCGGTGCGGAACGTGACCAGCGTGTACGCCGCGCCGCGCAGCTTCAGGTCCACCGACAGGCCCGACGTGTGCTGCGCCTGCGGCCGGCCACCGTGCGCGGTCTGCAGCAGGTGGGCGACCTCGGCGCGCTCGGCCTCGCGGTAAGCCTCGATGGCCGCGGTCACCAGGGCGATCCCGGAGAACCGGTCGGCCACCAGTCCACCCGCTGCCCTGGTGCGGTCGATCCACCCGGTGTCGGCCCAGGCCGTTGCGCCGGGGTCGCCGGGCTGCGGCCCGATGACCTCCGGGCGGCTCAGCAGTTCGAGCACGAAGCTGGAGTTGGTCGCTCCACCCTCGATGATCACGGTGGTCTCGCCGAGAGCACGGCGCAGCCGTCCCAGGGCCTCGGCGCGGGTGCGTCCGGACGCGATGATCTTGGCGATCATCGAGTCGAAGTCCGCCGGGATCGAGTCGCCCTCCGCCACGCCCGTGTCGACGCGGATGCCCGGTCCGACGGGAAGGTCGAGTCGGGTGATGAGCCCGGGTGCGGGCGCGAAGTCACGGTCCGGGTCCTCGGCGTTGAGCCGCGCCTCCACCGCGTGGCCCTGCTCGACCGGACGGTCGGTGAGCCGTCCGCCCGCTGCGACGTGCAGCTGGGCCTTGACCAGGTCGAAGTCGTTCGTGACCTCGGTGATGGGGTGCTCGACCTGCAGGCGGGTGTTCACCTCGAGGAAGGCGAACAGCCGCTCGCCCGGCTGGTACAGGAACTCGACCGTGCATGCGCCGCGATAGTCGACGGCGAGGGCCAGCCGCTCGGCCGAGGCACGCAGCTCGGCGTCCTGCGCGGCGTCGAGCAGGGGAGAGGCCGATTCCTCGATGACCTTCTGGTTGCGGCGCTGCACCGTGCAGTCGCGGACGCCGAGCGCCCACGCCGTGCCCTGCCCGTCGGCGATGACCTGGACCTCGACGTGGCGCGCACCGGTGACGAGGCGTTCCAGGAAGACCACGCCGGAGCCGAACGCACGCTCGGCCTCGTCCCTCGTCCGCTGGTAGGCGTCGGCCAGGTCGTCGGGGGAGTCGACGCGCCGGATACCCCGGCCACCACCCCCTGCGGTCGCCTTCAGCATGAGCGGGTAGCCGATCTGTTCCGCGGCCGCGAGCGCGTCGTCGAGCGTGGCCACCCCGCTTCCGCTCCAGGGGGCGACCGGCACGC
This sequence comes from Actinomycetes bacterium, assembly GCA_023392635.1. Lineage (GTDB taxonomy): Bacteria > Actinomycetota > Actinomycetes > Propionibacteriales > Propionibacteriaceae > Propionicimonas. Next base: position 7,113 of record JAEVYS010000023.1, read on the forward strand.
CGACGCTCTCGGCGAGGAGCTTGCTGCCGATCTTGTCCCCGAGCGCCCGCATGGCGTCGCCGGACGGCCCGATGAAGGTGATGCCGAGGCTGGTGACCAGGTCGGCGAACGCCGCGTCCTCCGCGACGAAGCCCCAGCCCACCCATACGGCGTCGGCGCGGGCCTCCACGAGCACCCGGGCGAGCAGGTCGTGGTTGAGGTAGGGCCGCGCGGACGCCGGGCCCAGCGCGTACGCCTCGTCGGCCTCGCGCGCGAACATGGCGGTGCGCTCGGCGTCGGTGTACAGCGCGATGGTCGTGATCGCAGGAGCGGACGGGTGCTCGGCGTTCAGGTCGCGCACCGCGTGGATGAGCCGCATGGCCGCTTCGCCCCGGTTGACGATCGCGATGCGCTGGAACACTGAGCCTCCTGCGAGAAGGGTGGCGGCCCGGGGTGCCGGACCGGCGTCCATCCTTGCCGGTCGCGGCGCCGATGGGCGAGAGGGCACAACGAGAATGCAGGGAAATTGCCACGTTCACGCGGTCGGCACCCAAGAACGGGCTCCGGCGGTTGTGGGATTCCTACAATTCGCTGCGGCAGCCGGCGACGTGCACCGGCCGGGGATCACGCGGGCCTACCGCGTCCGGCGATCTCGAGATGGACGGGCAGTTCGGGCTGGGCCGGCGCCTGCGGTGAGCGGATGAGGTGGCCGGCGGACACCAGGGCTGCGTGCACCGCCTGGGCGCAGGCGCGTTCGGCCCGGGTGTGCCAGGGCAGCCGGATGCAGTCGTAGCCGCCGGACCCCACCGCGTCGAGGGCCCGTCGCGCCACCGCCTCCGGGTCGGTCACGACCGCACCCAGCGATCCGTTGGCGTTGAGCAACCGGTGCGGCTGGAACTCCCGCGCAACGGCGAGCCCGTTGCGCTCGGCCGTGTGCAGCAGACGGGAGTCGGGCAGGCCCATGATGGTGAGGGACGGGTCGTAGTCGAGAACGGCGTTGACGACCGCCCAGGCGTGGTTGCGGTCGGTGCGGGCCGCCTCGAACAGCGCGCCGCTGGGGCGCACGCAGGCGACCCGCGCCTGTTCGGCGAGGGCCAGTCCGTCCAGCGCCCCCAGCTGGTAGATGATCGTCGCGGCCAGGTCGTCGGGGTCGTAGTCGATGAAGCGGTCGCCGCGTCCGACCCGGTCGGCGTACCCCACCGCGGCACCGATCGCGAGCTCGCGGGTGACCGCCTCGCTGCAGGCACGCAGGATCGAGACCGGTTCTCCCGCGTGCACCCCGCAGGGCACGAGCGCGGTACTGATCAGTGGCCACAGGACGTCGTCGGCGGCCGTCGTGGCCTCGCCGAGGCCATGCCCGACTTCGGCAGTCAGGTCGATCTCCACGCCTCGGAATCTACCGCCCCGACGGGACCTGCGATCCACCGTGTCGGGGCGCGGATGACTTCGTACACGGGCTCGCGGTGGAATGCTGGATGGCGTGAGCAGATGCCGCAGTCGCGCCTGGCATGACGGATCAGTGGTGGCGACCGATTTCCCCCTGGCCGACCTCGACACCTGGCTCGCCGACCCGAAGGCGCTGGTCTGGCTCGACCTGCTCGAGCCCGCCGACGACATGCTCCAGGCGCTCGCCGGGGAGCTCAAGCTCGACCCGCTCGCGGTCGAGGACGCCGTCGAGCCGCGCGAGCGTCCCAAGGCCACCTGGCACCCGAACCACCTGTTCCTCACCTGCTACTCGACGAAGATCGTGCAGATCGCCGGCGACGGGGTGGAGTTCCAGCTCGGCCGCGTCTCGGCGTTCGTCCTGCACAACGCGCTGATCACCGTCCGGACCGACGACCGCGTCGACATGGACGCGATCCTGCAGCGCTGGACCGAGGACGGACTGCTGACCTTCGGCGTCGGGGCGCTGGTCCACGGACTGCTCGACGAGTTGGTCGACGGGCACTTCGCGACCATCGAGACCATGGACGACCAGCTCGAGCAGCTCGAGGACCTCCTGTTCGACCCGCAGATCAAGGTTCGGGTGATCCAGCAGAAGGTGTTCCAGCTGCGCAAGGCGCTCGTCCAGCTGCGCCGGGTGGTGCTGCCGATGCGTGAGGTGGTCACCTCGGTGATGCGGTTCCGTTCGCAGGACGCCGACAAGCGGACGGCCTCCCGGCAGCTGGACGGGAACTTCAACGACCTGTACGACCACGTCATCCGGGCGTCGGAGTGGACCGAGAGCCTCCGCGACATGGTGACCAGCGTGTTCGAGACGAACCTGTCCCTGCAGGACGCCCGTCTGAACGAGGTGATGAAGAAGCTGGCGGCGTGGGCCGCGATCATCGCGGTGCCCACGGCGGTCACCGGCTGGTTCGGCCAGAACCTGCCCTATCCGGGGTTCTCCAACGATTTCGGCCTCCTCCAGAGCGTGCTGCTGATCCTCGTCGGCACGATCGGGCTGTACATCCTGTTCCGCAAGGTCGACTGGATCTGACCGGGCGCCGGTCGCTCTCGGGGAGCGGGTCCGTGGGCCTTAGCATTCCGCCGTGACGCTCGCGCAATCCCTGCTCGGTTTCGGGCTGCTGGCCGCCATCGTCACCCTCACCCCGGGACTCGACACCGTCCTCGTCCTGCGGCAGGCGCTGCGCGGGCGGCGGAGCGTGGCGTTCGCCGCGGCCACCGGCATCTGCCTGGGCACGCTGGTCTGGGGGGTGGCGGCCGCCACGGGCCTGGGCGCTCTGTTCGTCGTGTCCGGGATCGCCCGCACCGCGCTGCGATGGGCCGGGGTGGCGTTCCTGCTCTCCCTCGCATTCGGCTACCTCAGGGCGGCGGCGCGAGGCGAGACCCGGGTCGACGTGGCCGTGACCGTGCCTGACTCCCCGCGGGGTGCCCTGGCGAAGGGCCTCCTGACGAACCTGCTGAACCCGAAGGTGGCAGTGTTCTATGTCACGGTGCTCCCGTTGTTCCTGCCGGCCGGCTACGCCCCCGCCCTGGTCGGCGCAGTGCTCGCGGGCATCCACGCCGTCCTCGGCATCGCGTGGTTCACCGTGGTCGTGCTCACCGCGCACGCGCTGCGCGGGTTCCTGGAGAGCCGCCGGGGTGCCCGGGTGATCGACGGCGCGGCCGGCGTCGCGATGCTCGGCTTCGGCGTGGTGCTCGGCCTCGAGCACTGACGCAGGAGGAACCGTCCCCGGTGCGTCGGCACTGACGCAGGAGGAACCGTCCCCGGTTCGTCGGCATTGACGACGCCGCGCCGCGGGGGTGGACTGCAGTCGGCGAAGGAGGTGCGCGGATGGATGCGGAGCGGACCGGGCCAAAGTCCCGCGGCGTGACGGTGGAACTGTTGGCCACACTCGACCTGGCCGGCGAGATCGAGGGCCTCGAGGGCCACCAGCTGCGGATGAGGAAGGTGACCATCCAGCCGGGAGGGGTGTTCGGGCCCCTCCATGATCATGTCGGGCGTCCCGGCCTGGTCTGGATCCTGGAAGGGACGATCACCGATCACCGCGACGGGATCCGCACGGACTACGGGCCGGGAGTGGGCTGGCCGGAGGACCGGGACACGCTCCACTGGCTGGAGAACCGGGGGACGGTGGCGGCCGTCGAGATCTCCGTGGACCTCGTGGCCCGCGCGTGAGGCGGCCCGGCCACCGGCCGGGGACAGTCAGTGGCGCGCGCCGATCAGGGCGGCCATGGCCGCCCGGAGGTCGGCGGTGGTCGCAGGTCCCCCCAGGGGCTCGCCCACGGCCAGTTGCGGGGTGATCACGCGCTCGCGCACCAGGACCTGGAGGGTGGCCGCGGCGAGCTCCCGGTCCGCCGGGCTCGCCCGGCGGCGGGCCAGCGGGTGGCGCAGCATCCGCCGGGAGATCACGCCGGAGACGGCCACGGGGAGCACGACCGTTTCCGGGATGAGGCGGGCGAACACCTCCACCCCGCTCCCCCAGGTGTCGAGGGAGGTCAGGGCGTCGTCGGGTCGCAGGGCCGGATCCGGCTCGATGCCGCCGGCGGGGAACGTGAGGAGCGCGCCGCCGGAGCGCAGGTGGTCGACGACCCGCCTCACGAGCCGGGTCCGGTCGTGGGCCTCGGCGGTCACCGGGAGGAGGCGGGACGCGAGGTGCGGCATGGCGTGCAGGATCGGCCGGTCCAGGGCGATGATCCGCAGGTCGTCGCGGGCGGCGAGCAGGCGCCACAGCGCCGGGGCGTCCACCGTGCCGACATGGTTGGCGGCCACCACCAGCGGCCCGGTGGTCGGCACCCGCCCGGCGTCGCGGATGGTCAGGCTGCCCGAGTAGCGGGGGATGATGACCTCCGCCGCGGCGCCCAGACCGCCGCGCGCGACGGCTGCGTCCAGCTCGGTGAGGTCGGCGACGAACCGGCCGACCGCCCGCCGCGCAGGTCCGGAGAGCAACCGGGCAGCGCGCGCGGCACCGAGACCGCGGAGCAGGTCCTCGGCCGCGCACGCGCGCAGGCTGTCGGCGAGTTCCCGCCTCCGCCGCTCCACCAGGTCGACCACGGGGACGACGCTAGACCACGCGGGCGAGCCACGGTCCCCGCCGAGCGCTCACCCGGCGGCGTCCGCTTCGTGCGCGTGCCCGGGCCGTGCGGAGGCGGCGCTCAGCGCGGCCGAGACCGGGAACGCGATCACCCAGAAGAGGGCGCTGTTCAGCTGGTCCAGCTGTTCGAGCAGGCCGGGGGATCCCGTCGGGAGGCGCACACCGACGCCCAGCATCGCGACGAAGGCGGTGAAGACGGCGCACACCAGCCCCGCTGCCCGGACCCGCGGGCCGCCCCGTCGGTTCAGGACGAGGGGCGCGAGGCCAAGGGTGAGCAGGGTCACGGCCAGCACGGCGGCCTGGACGATACCCGTCGCCAGCGTGGCGGCGGCCGCGAGGTCGATACCGACGAGGCTCACCACGCTCCACCGGATCACCTCACCCGGCTCGATGAGCGGTCGCCGGGACCACCGTCCGACCAGCACCGCCAGGCCGAGGGCGGGCACCAGGAGCAGGTTAACCGGGACGGCGCCCGCCCTCTCGTGCGTGAGCAACGGGCTCGCCAGCCCGATCGCGATCGCGAGCGCCAGGACGGGGAAGCCCCACTGCCGCGCACGGAGCGAGAGCACGACCTGGGTCAGGATCACCACCACGAGTGCGAGCAGGACGAGGGGTACCGACCAGCCGGGCAGGTCGCCGGGCGGCACCGGTCCGATGGGTGGCCCGGCCACCCAGGCCCAGGCAGCCACGACGCCGGCGACGCCGACCCAGGCGACGCGGCCCCGGACGCGGCGGTCGAGCGGCGACGGGACGAACGCGGCGGCAGCGAAGACGAGGACGAGGCCCACCAGGGTCCAGGGCCGCTGGAAGGCGAGGAGCAGCAGGTAGCCGCCGAAGACCAGCCCGATGATCCCCATCGCGCTGGTGACGGTGAGCCGCAGCCGCCCTGCGAGCCCCGCCCCGCGACCCAGGTCGGCGAACGGCACGAGGGACTCCAGCGTGAGCAGCAGGAGCACGAGGACGGCCACGACCAGCGCCTGCCACCACCCGGCGAGCGGGATTCCCTGTGCAACCAGGATGCCGACGAGGACGGCCGTCACCGCCGCCTTGGCCGCCAGCGCCGCCCACGCCCGGCGCGGCGTCTCCGGCGCGAGCCAGCGGCCGATCCAGCCGTCACCGCCGAGGGCGTTCACCGACTCCACCAGCAGGATGGCGGGAACGGTGACCACTCCGGCGATCACCACGGCGACCTGCACGCCGAGGAGCCAGCCGGCCACCGCCTGCGGAGAGCCGGTCAGGGCGAGCTGCAGCAGTCCCACTCCGGCCAGCAGCCAGGCCGGCGTGCCGAGGGCCGCTGCGCGCCGGAGCCACGACGCCTGCGGATCGGACGCGGTCGGCGCGACGAGCAGCCCGACGACCAGGGCAGCCCAGGTGGCCAGTCCCACACCGACGGTGCCGTTCTGCACGGGGTCGCCCACCACGAGGGCGAAGGGGAACGGGGCGAGCGCGAGCACCACGGGCACGCGGCGGCCCGCGGGCCGGCGTGCGTGGACGGCCAGGGCTCCACCGAGCGCACCGACGGCCGCGCCGTACCCGATGAGCATGACCACCGCCAGCGTCGCCGAGCCGGCCCAGCTCCGCGTCCAGGCCTCGACGCCCGGAACGACGACGGCCGCGACGACCAGTACCACGAGGACGGCGGCGACTCCTGCCGTCGTGAGGCGGAGCGCGCGGGACGTCCCGGTCCATGCGGCAGTGCCTCCACCGGCTCCGCGCGGCCCGTCCGCCATCGGCTGCCCTCCCGTCCACCCTCCCGGGGCCGGCCCGGTCCCGGTCAGGTCGGTGTCGCCCGGGACCATCCTGTCAGTTCGGGCGTCACCTGCCGTGGCTGCCCGGGGCCCGGGGCTGGGCGATCGACCGGCCCGATGTCACCATGGACCATGACGACCCTGACCCCGTACGAGTTCGAGCAGGCCGGGGGCACCCGCGAGTGGCGGGCGCTCAACGCCGGCGCCGACACCTGGTTCGGCACCGATTCGCACCGCGCCGGTGCCCGCTTCGTGCGGGTGGTGGCAGCGCTCGCGGAAGCCGCCGGCCACCACCCCGACGTCGACCTGCGCGCGCGTGGCGTCCACCTGCGCGTCTTCAGCCACGACGTGGGCCGGCTCACCGGGCGCGACGTGTCCCTCGCCCGCGAGATCTCCGCTGCGGCCGCGGAACTCGGGCTGCGCGCCGACCCGTCGGCGGTGCAGCGGCTGCAGGTGGCGATCGACGCGACGGACGTGTCGGCGGTCGCGCCGTTCTGGCAGGCGGCCTTCCGCTACGACCGGGAGGACGGCGACCGGCTCGTCGACCCGCTGGGACGCCATCCCCGGTTCTGGTTCCAGCAACTCGACACCCCGCGGCCCCTGCGCAACCGCATCCATCTCGACGCGGGGGGCCCGTGGGAGCTGGTGGACGGCACGACGAAGGCCCTGCTCGCCGCCGGCGGCCGGATCACCCACCAGAACGCCTGGTGGCGGACGATCGCCGACGCCGAGGGCAACGAGGCCGATGTCTTCCCGCTCGTCGCCGAGAACGGTACCTTCGCCGATCCCGACGCCGGTGACTGGCGACTCACGCTGACCGCAGCCGCCCACTACCCGACGAGCTCGTTCCTCCAGGGCGTGGACCTCCTGGAGGCGGTGGCGGCCCTGGCCGATGACGCCGGCCTGCCACTGATGATCGACCTGCGCTACCCGGGCGTCACCGTCGACGGCGGCAAGGACCAGCACGAGGCCGAGGGCTTCCTCGCCCTCGCCCGAGCAGTCCAGTCGGCCGCCCGGAGGCTCGGGCTCGTCGCCGACCCCGCCGGCGTGAGGGACTTCCAGATCGGCATCGACGCGCTCGACATCCCGGCCGTCAAGGCGTTCTGGCGGACGGCGCTCGACTACGTGGAGGACCCGCGTCCCCAACTGGACGACCTCTTCGACCCGCGTCGGATCAACCCGCCGGTGTTCTTCCAGCAGCTGGATGCACCGCGGCAGCAGCGGAACCGGATCCACCTGGACCTGTTCGTGTCGGCCGAGGACGCCCAGGCGCGCGTGGAAGCAGCCGTCGCCGCCGGCGGCAGGATCGTGTCCGAGGCGCACGCCCCGTCGTGGTGGACGGTCGCCGACCCCGAGGGCAACGAACTGGACATCGCCGTCTCCGTCGGGCGGGCCGAGCGGGATGCCTCCGGCTGAGCGGAGGGGCCGCAACGAACGGGGGTCGGCGAGCGTGGTAACGGCGACCGACAAGGAAGGACTCCCGGATGCGCCCTGTGGTGATCCTCGCTGTGGTGCTCAGCGGCTGCGCCGCCGTCCCGGCCGTCCCGGCGGCCGGACCTCCCAGTCCGCAGCCGGTCGTGCTCCTGGTCAAGGCCGAGCGCAGGGGTGGCCTGTGCGTGTCGGGCTCGATGTGCGAATCCAGCATCACGGTGCGCACTGACGGCACGTACACCTGGCGGGGAAACGCCGACGGACGCAGCGGGACGCTTTCCCCCGACCGGTTCGAGGCGCTCGCCGCGGCGGTCGAGCAGACGGGACTCGCGTCCGCTCCGCCCTTCACGGGCACGTGCCCGGTGGCTTACGACGGTCAGGAACAGGTGCTCACCTGGCTCGTCGATGGGGAGCCGGTGAGCAGTGCCTCCTGCGAGCGCGTGTTCGATCCCGCCGACCCGCTCGTGGTCGCCGCGGAGGAGCTCTACGCCGAACTGGCCTGAGCGGTCACTCCTCCCGCGCCGCGGGCGTGGTGAGGATCTCGGGGCCGTCGGGGGTGATCGCGATCGTGTGCTCGGTGTGCGCCGTGCGGGAGCCCGTCGCGCTGCGCAGGGTCCAGCCGTCCGCGTCGGTGACGAGCGCGTCGGTGTCCTCCATCACCCATGGCTCCAGCGCGAGGACGAGGCCCGGCCGTAACCGGAAGCCGCGCCCGGGACGCCCGTTGTTGGGGAGGTGCGGATCCTGGTGCATGGTCGACCCGACGCCGTGGCCGCCGAACTCGGTGTTCACCCGGTAGCCGGCGCCCAGGAGCACGGCGCCGATCGCCGCAGAGACGTCGCCCACCCTGGCGTCCGGAACGGCGGCCGCGATGCCCGCGCGCAGCGCGTCCTGCGTGGCGGCGATGAGCGCGGCACTCCCGGGCTGGGGCGACGTGCCGACGACGAAGCTGATCGCGGAATCGGCGACGACGCCCCGCAGCGACACCGCCAGGTCGAGCGACAGCAGGTCGCCGTCCGCGAGCCGGTAGTCGTGGGGCAGGCCGTGGAGGACGGCGTCGTTGACGGACGTGCAGATGTAGTGGCCGAACGGTCCACGCCCGAAAGCGGGTGCATAGTCCACGTAGCACGATTCGGCGCCGGCCCGGGTGATCAGGTCCCGCGTCCACGCATCGATCTCGAGCAGGTTGGTCCCCACGTCGGTCCGCGCCCTGAGCGTGTGCAGGATGTCCGCGACCAGCGCGCCGGTCGAGCGGGCCAGCGCGAGCCGGCCGGGGGTGAGGATCTCGATCATCGCTGTCCTTCCAATAACTATCCCGGTCATACTATCCCGGTATTACAATCGGGCCATGGTTCGTCTCCCGCTCACGCCCGCCGACATCCGGCGCGGGCAACAGCTCGGCGCCCTGCTGCGGCGTTCGCGAGGCGAGCGCTCGATGCTGTTCGTCGCGCTGGAAGCAGGGATCTCTCCGGAGACGCTCCGGAAGATCGAGTCCGGACGGGTCGCGACGCCCGCGTTCACCACGATCGCAGCGCTTGCCCAGGTGCTGGACCTCTCGCTTGACGAGCTGTGGACCGAGGTCCGCCGCGTCGAGCCGGACGTCGCGCCGCCCGCCACCGTACGCGCGTCGCTCGAGCGGGCGTCCTGACGCCTGGCTTCTCCGGCGGAGGGGCCGAGGGCTAGCGTGTGCTGATGCGTGAGTTGGTCGGCTACCAGGAGCGCGTCGACTGGCTGGGCGAGTCCGTGCTCTCGCTGGCCGAGGTGTGGCCCGAGGGACGGCTGCGTGCCGTTGTCGTCGGACTCGGACAGACGCCGGCCAGCGTCCACGCGGGCCACCGCTACCAGGGCGGCCAGGCCGTCAACCTGCGCCGGCTGGCCCGTGCGGGCCTCTTCGCCCAGCCTGCGGGCCCGGTGTGGGAGGACGTCGCCCTGGCGGCCGGCGTCGGCTTCACCGATGTCGTGCGCCGCCCCATCGGCACGGTGTTCATGGCCGACCTGCGACACGGGGGCCCGCTGCTGCGGCGGACGCTGGCTGAGCGGGAGCCGGAACTGGTCGTCTGCCTGAGCAAGGAGCCGGTGGTCGCTCTCCTCGACGAGGCGTTCGCGCCCGGCGTGCTGCCGGTGCGGACAGCGTGGGGCGGCCAGGTCTTCCGGATGCCGCTGGTCAACCTGCCCGCCGGGCACATGGCCGGGATCCTGCGTGAGCTCACGATGCTGCTCGACCGGTGAGCGGCGGGCCGGAGTAGCGTCGAGGAGGTGAGGACGCGGGCACGGCCGACCCTGATCGCGGCAGCAGCCGTCACCGCCTGCCTCGCCGTGGTCGCCACCGTGGTGGTCGTCACCCGGCCCGCCGGGCCCGCGCCGGTCGACTCGCGTCAGGTCCGCGCAGCGATCACGCCGGAGGGTGTCGCTCGGCACCTCGAGGCGCTGCAGGAGATCGCCGACCGCCACCGGGGCAACCGCGCCGCGGGGACGTCCGGGTACGAGGCGTCGTTGGCCTATGTCGAGGGACAGCTGGCAGGTGCCGGCTACCGCACGCGACGCCAGCAGTTCAGCTACGAGCGTCCCGACTTCACCAGGGCCAGCCTCCGACGGACGGCCCCGGTCGCCACTGCGTACACGGTGCTGCGGGACTTCGGACCGCTGGCCTTCTCCGGGACCGGTGCGGTGACGGCACCGGTGAGGGCCGTCGACCTCCATCTCGAGGGTGACCGCGCGACGACGAGCGGCTGCGACGTGTCGGACTTCACGGAGTTCCGCCGTGGCGACATCGCGCTCGTTCAGCGCGGGACCTGCCCGTTCGGGGACAAGGTCGAGCGAGCGGCCTCGGCGGGTGCGAGCGCCGTGGTCGTCCTCAACCAGGGGGACGATCCGAGCCGGTTGGGCCTGTTTGCCGGCACCCTGGGACGGCAGGTGAGCGTCCCGGTCCTGGCGACGACCTTCGACCTGGGGAGGGCGTGGGCCGAGCCGGGCACCGTCCTGGAGCTGGCCGTCGAGGCGACGGTGGCTCGGGTGGTCACCGAGAACCTGCTCGCCGACACGGCGAGCGGCGCGAGCGCACACACCGTCGTGCTGGGAGCCCACCTGGACGGGGTGGCGGAGGGTCCGGGCATCAACGACAACGGCTCGGGGACGGCCGCCGTGCTGGAGATCGCCGTCCGGTTCGCCGAGCTCGGGATCCAGCCGCGCAACCGGGTTCGCTTCGCCTTCTGGGGTGCGGAGGAGGACGGGCTGTACGGGTCGCGGTACTACGTCTCGCAGCTCGACGATGCCGCGCGGCGCGAGACGGCCGTCTACCTCAACCTCGACATGGTGGGGTCGCCGAAGGGCGTGGCGTCGGTCTACGGCGGGGGAGACCCCGGCTCGGGGTGGCCGGCCGGGTCCGGCGACGCCCAGTCGGTGCTTACGGACTTCCTCACGTCGCAGGGGGTGCGCCCGGGCACGGTCACGTTCCGTTCCAGCGACCACGCCTCGTTCCTTGATGCCGGCATCCCGGCCGGCGGGCTGTTCACCGGGGCGGACGGCGGGGAGGACCCCTGCTACCACCAGGCCTGTGACCGCTCCGCGACGATCAACCGCGGGTTGCTCGGCCTGATGGCCGACGCGGCCGCGGACGCCACCTTGACCTTCGCCCAGGCCGCGCGCTGAGGAGGCCCGGTGATGTCACTGTGGCAGGTCGTCGGGCGCGTCGGAGTCCCATCCTGCGGTCAGGAGGGCCTCCGCAGCCCTGGTCTCGTCCACGAGCCGGGCCAGCAGCCCGGACGCACTCGTTGAGCGCAGCAGCGCGTACTGGTCGAGCGCACCGAGCGGGGCGATCCCGGCCACTTGCCAGATCCGCTCGGGCAGCCGCGATGAGAGCTCCGTGTCCGCCGGCCAGCTGAGCTCGATGAACTCGCTGGCCCGCGCGATCGTGGCCCGCACCAGTGCTTCGGCCGCCTCGAGAGCGGCGGCGGTCGTGTCATCGAACTCGAGCGGGGGAAGCGTGCGAACCCGCGCCCGCGGGAACGGGTCGTCATCGAGCCACTGGACGACCTCGAACCGCCCACCGCCGGTGGCGACCACCGAGATCGAGTCCGCGGCCTCCTCCACCGAGACGATCCGCGCGACCGTCCCCACGCCGAACCGCACGTCCCCGCCCCCGACCTCGGAGCCCCGCTCGATCAGTACCACCCCGAACTCGCGCTGCGCAGTGCCCAGCACCGCGAGCAACAGCGCGAGGTAGCGCGGCTCGAACACCCGCAGGGGCAACGGCATGCCGGGGAACAGGACAGAACCGAGGGGGAACATCGCCAGCTCTCGCAGGTCGCCGCTCATGCCTCGATCCTGCCGGACGCCGCCAAGCGCCGGGACGCGTGCGGGCCGGTCAGTCGACGGGGAGGGGGAGCTGCTGCAGCCAGGCTGCCCAGGCGGGCTGCTCCCGGCGCACGTACTCCGCCGCCTCCGCGGAGAAGAGGTAGGCCCGCACGCTCGCCATGGCCCTGCCGTCCCCCTCGTCGAACACCGAGACGCTCAGCATCCCGGGGACCGGCGCGGTGAGCAGAACGAGCGCCTGGCGCTCACCGACGACCTCGACCGTGCCGGTGCTGCCGCGCAACTCGACTTCCGTGCCCCGGGCGTCCAGCCCCAGGGCGCGGCGCAGGGCCGCCCAGATCGTCGCGGCGTCGCCGGCGTGCGAGGCGGCCGCCTCGAGCGGGGTCGCCTCCTGGCCCGCGAAGTGCGACAGGTACAGGCGCAGGTTGTCGAAGAACGGCAACCAGTTCCTGCCCATGTCCTCCCAGAACTCCTGCTCCCAGTCGGCACCGATCCCGAAGCCGCTGCTGGTGACGCGCACGACGCACGTGCCGCCGGAACGAGCCTCGACCAGGAACTCTGACGTCAGCGGGCTGAGTTCCTCGGGATCCTTGCCCATCAGCGCCGCCCAGTCCTCCTCGTACACGAGGCGGCGCGGCGGTTCCCAGTCGGTCACGCGCCCGTCGGAGCCCATGTCCGGGCCCATCGCGAAGTGCAGCGAGCCGCCTTCGCGCTCCTCGAGCTGTGTCGGCAGGAACCACGCGCTCATGCCCTTCGCAGTGGCGATGGCCTGCCACACCTGTTCAGGGGTGCCCGGCACCTCCACGCTGAACGCGAGGCGGTAGGGGACGGTCGGGGTCGCGGTCATGGCTTCTCCTCGGGAAGGGGGTGTGCGGCGACGACGAGCCGGTGCGGGCGCCCGTCGTCGTGGTGGTAGCGCGCGGCCAGGTCGAGCACGGCAGCGGTCAGGTCCTCTGCGAAGGCGGCCCGGTCGGCGGCCGAGCGGAAGCCGATCCGCGTGTCGATCGCCAGGGTCGGCAGCCGCCTGCCGGTGGCGCCGGCCCGCCGCACCAGGGAGCCGACCTCCCGCACCATTCGTGCAGCCACCGCGACGAGGTAGGCGGCCGACAGGTGGTCGGGGTTGGCATCCGGGTTCGCCGCCGCCGGGTTCAGGGCCGCGGGTGACACCACGTAGGACACCGCAGACGCCCGCAGGACGCGTTCGGTGATCCCCCCGTGCCGACGTTCCTCGGCCAGCTCCACCAACCCGTGCGCCTCGAGCGCCTTCAGGTGGTAGTTGACCTTCTGCCGGGCGATCCCGACCCGGGCGGCCAGGCCGGCGGCGGAGGCAGGGACCACCAGTTCGCCGAGGAGCCGCGCCCGTACCGGATCGAGTGCGATCGCTGCCGCGTCCGCGTTCTCGATGACCTCAACGTCCTGCACGACTCTCACCCTGCCCCTGACAAGATTTTTTGTCAAGAGGGGCGACGCCGGCTCCACGCGTCATCTGAGCGCCGGTTCAGATCGGATTGATGCGCAGGGAGTCGATGCTGGCGTCCGCAGGGAGATCGACGGCAACGCGGACGGCCTTCGCGACCTCGCCGGGATCGAGATGGGCGTCCGGGATGTACGGCATGCCCTGCAGCGCGGTCAGCTGTGCCTGCATGTCGGTGGCCACCCGTCCGGGATGGATGGACGTGACGCGAATCCTGCCGCGCTCGTCCATGCGGAGGGCGTCGGCCAGCGCGGTCAGTGCGAACTTCGACGCGGAGTACAGCGAGAAGCCGCGGTGGGCGGTCAGCCCGGCCCCGGAGTTGAGGAACACCACCAGTCCGTGGGCGGCACGCAACGCCGGCAGCAGCAGGCGGGTGAGCGTGGCGGGTGCCACCACGTTGAGCTCCATCACGTCGCGCCACTCCGCGGTGGTCGAGTCGGCGAGCGGCCCGAACGCGACCAGCCCGGCGGAGTGCACGAGCACGTCCAGCCGCTCGATTCCGGCGACGGCCCCGGCCAGCGCCGCCTCGTCGGTGAGGTCGACCGCGAACGGCTCTGCCGATTCCAGGACGGCGACCACCTGGGCGACCAGGTCGGCGTCCCGTCCGCCGACGAGGATGTGGTGGGTGGGCGAGAGTGCCTGCGCGACCGCGCGCCCGATGCCCCGGGAACCACCGGTGACCAGTGCGACCGGGCGGCTCGTCCCTGGGGACGTCATGCGAACACCGCGATCGCGACCGGGATCACCCACAGCACCGCGAGGACCTGGAGGGTCGGGTCGGACAGCACGACATCCTCCGGCTCGCCGGCCTTGCCCTGGTCGACCCGCATGGCGTAACGCAGTACGGCAAGGGTGAACGGCGCGATCGAGATGGTCGTCCACGGGATGCCCCAGAGCATGGTGGAGTACCGCTGCTCGAAGGCCCACAGGCTGTAGGACATGATCACGATCGCGATCGAGATCGACCACACCTCACGCAGGTAGGACTTCGTGTACCGCTCCAGGCTGGCCCGGGTGCCCGCCTCCGCGCCGACCTCCTTCAGCTCCGAGTAGCGCTTGCCCGCCACCATGAACAGCGACCCGAAGGAGGCCACCAGCAGGAACCACTGCGACAGGGGCAGGCTCGCCGCCACACCGCCGGCCACCGCCCGCAGCAGGAAGCCCGCCGCCACCATGGCCAGGTCGATGATCGGCTGGTGCTTGAGGAACACCGAGTAGAGGACCTGGAGCACCCAGTACGACGCGAGTGTCACGCCCAGCAGGGGAGCGACCCAGAACCCGATCGCGAGCGAAACGAGGAGGGTGGCGGTGGCCAGCACGTACGCGGTCGGGATCGTCAGCTCGCCGGCCGCGATCGGGCGGAACCGCTTCTTCGGGTGCAGCCGGTCGGCCTCCACGTCGCGGCTGTCGTTGATCAGGTAGATGGACGCGCTGACGAGCGAGAAGGCCACGAAGGCCCACGCCGACTGCATCAGCACGACCGGCTCGAACAGCCTGCCGGCGGCCAGGGGTGCGGCGAACACGAGGACGTTCTTCACCCACTGCTTGGGCCGCATCCCTCGTATCCACGCGGGCACCGCCGTCTTCCTGGGCACCACCACGGGCACGTTGTCGAGGTTCGTCATAGCGCTCCAAGGCTAGCGTCCGCAGGACGCCAGAGCGTGTGCCAGGTGATGCCGAGCCGGCCGAACAGCTCGCGCAGGAGCGGCAGGCTGATGCCCACGACCGTGTGCGGGTCGCCGGACATGGACGTCACGTACGCGCCGCCGAGCCCGTCGGTCGTGAACGCACCGGCCACCCTGACGGGCTCGCCGGTGGCCACATACGCCTCGATCTCCTCGTCGGAGAGGTCGGCGAAGCTCACCTCGGTGGTGGCCACCGCGGAGGCGGTTCCCGACGACGCGCCGAGCCGGATCACGTGGTGCCCGGTGTGCAGGTGCCCGACCCGTCCACGCATCCGCAGCCAGCGCTGCACCGCCTCCTCCGGCGAGGACGGCTTGCCGAACGGCTCCCCGTCCAGCTCGAGCAGGGAGTCGCAGCCCACCACGAGGATGTCGGAAGGGGAGGCCTCGTCGTTCGCCGCGATGACGGGGAGGGTGGGGGCCGGCGGGGCCGGAGGAAGGGCCAGCCGCGAGGCGACGGCCTCGGCCTTCGCACGGGCGAGCTCCTGGACCAGCGTCGCCACGTCCGGCGCGGTGAACGCCTCCTCGTCCACGTCGGAGACGACGACCACGGGAGCCAGGCCGGCGCTGCGCAGCGTCTCCAGGCGGGCGGGGCTCGCCGAGGCGAGCACCAGCCGCGGCGGCTCAGCGGCCAAGGATCTGTCCGAGCAGGTCGCCGAGGGGGTCACCCGCTCCGGAGGGCCGGCTCTGTGGCTGAGCCTGCTCCGGGCTGTCGTCGGTCGGGATCCGGAGGCCGGTGTCGTTTCCCGGCGCGGTGAACACGCCGCCGGACCCGGCCGGGCCGGGAGCGTCGGGCGGCTCGGCCGGCGAGGCGGACGGCGCGGACTGCTGGCCGCCGCCGAGGATCTGGCCGAGCAGGTCGCCCAGCCCGCCGGAGGTCCCGCCCGGACCTCCGCCGAGGATGCCGCCGAGGATGCTGCCCAGCAGGTCACCCGACCCGCCGGACGCCTGCCCTGCCTTTCCTCCCATGCCGAGCTTCCTCGCCAGGTAGCTCATCACGATCGGGGCGAGCAGGGGCAGCAGCTTCGACAGCAGGCCGCCACCCAGGCCGCTCACGGCCTGCAGGCGCGCCGGGTCGTCGGCCAGCGCGTGCGCCACGATCTTGCGGCCGTCCGCGGTGTCGACCTCGTCGAGGTCCACCCGGTCGCCGGCGAAGAGGTCGGTGCCGGCGTGCTGGCCGAGCGCCCCGAGCAGACCGGCCTCTCCGTCGGCGGACCCCGCGTTCGCCTGGAGACTGCTGATCAGGGTGGGAATCGCCGCGGCCGCGGCGTCCCGGGCGGTCCGCTCGTCGGTGCCCAGCGCAGCAGCCAGCTGTGCGGGGTCGATGGCGGCCAGGATCTCGTCGGTGGCGCTCATGTCGCCCTCCTTCTGCTCAGAGGCGGAAACTGCTGCGCCAGGCCTCGCGGCCGGGCACGAGTGGGGTGCGGACGGTGTGCCAGTAGGACTGCCACCCTCCGGCCAGCGTGCTGGTCGTCGGTGTGTGCGGATCGGGACGCCCACGGCGCAGCGCGACGATCACCGCGCCGAGCGCCGCGAGTTCCTCGTCGGAGGGATGGCCCGACACCACCTGCAGCAGCTGCGGGGCTGCGCTGTCCGGCTGCGTGGTCACAGCGGGATGTTCCCGTGCTTCTTCGGCGGCAGCTGCTGGCGCTTGGTCCGCAGCAGCCGCAGCACCCGGATCACCTGGGCCCGGGTCTCGTGCGGATAGATCACCTTGTCCACGTACCCGCGCTCGGCCGCGACATACGGGTTCGCGAGCTCGTCGTTGTACTCGTCGATGAGTTCCGCGCGTCGGGCAGCCGGGTCGTCGGCCGAGGCGAGCTCGCGCTTGTACAGGATGTTCACCGCGCCCTCGGCGCCCATCACGGCGATCTGGGCGGTGGGCCAGGCGAGATTGACGTCGGCACCGAGCGGCTTGGAGCCCATCACGCAGTAGGCGCCGCCGTAGGCCTTGCGGGTGATCACGGTGACGAGCGGGACGGTGGCCTCGGCGTAGGCGTAGATGAGCTTGGCCCCGCGACGGATGATCCCGTCCCACTCCTGGTCGGTGCCCGGGAGGAAGCCCGGAACGTCCTCGAAGGTGAGGATCGGGATGTTGAACGCGTCGCAGGTGCGGACGAACCGCGCGGCCTTCTCCGAAGCCTTGATGTCGAGGCAGCCGGCGAAGACCATGGGCTGGTTGGCGATCACGCCGATGGCGCGTCCCTCCACCCGGCCGAACCCGCAGATGATGTTCGGGGCGTAGAGCTTGTGGACTTCGAGGAACTCGTCGTCGTCGAGGACGCGGGTGATCACCGCGTGCATGTCGTAGGGCTGGTTCGGCGAATCGGGCACGAGCGTGTCCAGGACCAGGTCGTGCTCGGTGATCGTGAGGTCGGCCTCGGCTTCGTCGTAGACCGGCGGGTCCTCGAGGTTGTTCTGCGGCAGGTAGGTGAGCAGCTCCCGCACGTACTCGATCGCGTCGGTCTCGTCGGCGGCCAGGTAGTGGGAGTTGCCTGACTTCGTCGAGTGGGTGCGGCCACCTCCCAGGTCCTCCATCGAGACGTCCTCTCCGGTGACGGCCTTGATGACGGCCGGGCCGGTGATGAACATCTGCGACGTCTGGTCGACCATCACCACGAAGTCGGTGAGCGCCGGGGAGTAGACGTGGCCGCCCGCGGCGGCCCCCATGATCAGCGAGATCTGGGGGATGACGCCGGAAGCCAGGGTGTTGCGGCGGAAGATCTGCGCGTAGAGGTCGAGGGAGACCACGCCCTCCTGGATGCGCGCGCCGCCGCCCTCGTTGATGCCGATGATCGGGCAGCCGGTCTTGATGGCGAAGTCGAGGATCTTGACGATCTTCTGGCCGTACACCTCGCCCAGCGCGCCGCCGAAGATCGTGACGTCCTGGCTGAACACGCACACCGGCCGGCCATGGATCGAACCGACACCGGTGATCACGCCGTCGGTGTAGGGACGCTTCTCGTCCATGCCGAAAGCGGTCGAGCGGTGGCGGGAGAACTCGTCGAACTCGGTGAACGTGCCCTCGTCGAGGAGCAGCAGGATGCGCTCCCTCGCGGTCATCCGGCCGGAGGCGTGCACCTTCTCCACGGCCGCGGGGGAGGACGGGTTCCTCGCCTGCTCGATGCGCTCGCCCAGCTCGGCGACCTTGCCGCGGGTGGTGTGGATGTCCTGCCCCATGAACACGGACCTTACCGTTGGACCCGGGCGGTGGGCATAGGGTCTGGCCGTGAATGCCGACGCCCCGCAGCCCCTCGTGGACGCCGCCCGCCTGACCGCTGAACTGGTCGGTCCGGGCGCGGTCTGGACGCAGGTCACCACGGTGGCCACGACCGGCTCGACGAACGCCGACCTGGCCGCGTCCGCCCGTGCCGGTGCGCCCTCGGGGACGGTTCTGGTCTCCGACCACCAAAGTGCCGGTCGCGGCCGCTTCACCCGGGTGTGGGAGGCGCCGCCGCGCACCTCGCTGGCGATCTCGGTGCTGCTGCGTCCGCCCGCGGCGATCGACGCCCGGCGCTGGCTCTGGCTGCCCCTGGTCACCGGGCTCGCGGTTGCGGACGGCGTGCGCGCCGCGACCGGCGTGGACGTCGAGCTCAAGTGGCCCAACGACGTGCTGGTCGGGGGCCGCAAGGTGTGCGGCATCCTGGCCGAGCGCGTGGACGCCGGCTCCGGCCCGGCCGCCATCCTCGGCATGGGAGTGAACACCACCCTCGCCGAGCACGAACTCCCGGTTCCGAGCGCCACCTCGCTCGCGCTCGCCGGGGCGGACGTGGACGCGAGCACCGTCGCCGCTGGCATCCTCCGTGCGCTGGGCACGTGGTACACCCGCTGGCTGGCGGCCGAGGACCTGCGCGCCGAGTACGCCGCGCGCTGCTCCTCGGTGGGCAGGCGGGTACGCGTCCAGCTCTCCGCCGACGAGTTCGTGGAGGGGTGGGCGAGCGGCGTCGACCGGGACGGCTGCCTGCTCGTCGGTGTGGCGGGTGGCGAACGCGCCTTCGCGGCCGGCGACGTCGTGCACCTGCGCTGAATCCGGGCGACCCTCCGGTCATCCGGGCTCTTCGAATCCACCATCCCGGGCTCGACCCCGGAATCCGGGGCCGCCTTCCCTCCCGTCACACGGCGGGCGTGGGCGGCGGCTGTGGGACGATTGCCGCCATGGGAATTGATCCGTCGTTGCTGGGCGCGGGCGAGGTCGAGGTGCTGCACCTGCGCACGCACGGGAAGGCATTGATCCTGCCGGCGATCGTGCTCGTCGTGATCGGTGTGGTGAGCGGGCTCCTCGTGGCCGTGCTGCCCATGGGGTGGCAGCCGGCGTCCAACTGGGTCGTCGCGATCCTGGCGCTGCTGGCGGTGGTCCTCTGGGTGCTGGTCCCGTTCCTGCGCTGGCTCACGTCGACCTACACGTTCACCAACCGCAGGATCATCACCCGGCGCGGCATCATCACCCAGACGGGGCACGACCTGCCCCTCACGCGCATCGTGAACGTGGCCTATCAGCGCGGCGTGGTCGACCGCATGCTCGGCTGCGGCACGCTGATCCTCACCACCGCCGCCGACATGCCGGTGACGCTGGAGGACATCCCCGACGTGGAACGCGTCCACGTCATGATGACCGAGTTGCTGTTCGGTGGCGAGAAGGGCGACGCGCCCGCCGGGCCGTCGGCCTGATGGCGCAGGAAGCTCCCGACAGCGCGGGCCGCCGGCTGGCGCTGCACCAGCAACTCGTCCGGTTCGTCATCACCGGCATCCTGTCGGCGCTGGTCGACTTCGGCCTGCTCGTCGTGCTGATGAACCTGGCCGGGCTCGACCACACGCCGGCCAAGGCGATCTCCTTCGTGGCCGGCACCACCACCGCCTACCTGATCAACCGTCGCTGGACCTTCCAGTCGGACGGCTCGAAACGCAAGTTCGCGGCGGTGGTACTGCTCTACGGCCTGACGTTCGTGCTGCAGGTCGGCCTGTTCGCCGTGCTGTTCCCCTGGGTCCTGGGGCTGTGGGGCAGCCAGACCCTCGCGCAGGTCGTGGGCTTCGTGATCGCCCAGGGCGTCGCGACCGCCGTCAACTTCGTCGTGCAGCGGACGCTCATCTTCCGCTGACACGGGCGAAGGTGCCCAGCAGGTGGGTGCGCAGCCAGCCCTCGTACGCGTCGGGCGTCCATCCGTGCACACCGACCAGCTGGGCATAGAGGTGGTACATCGTCAGGGCGTCGACCTCGGCGGCCAGGCGGGCCGGATCGGCCGGGACGCCCAGGTCGTCGACCAGCGCCCGGGCGAACGCCGCGATGCCGCCCTGGCGGCGGTCCTCGGCCGGTTGCACCTGGGACCGGATGGACGGGTCGGTGCGGGCCGCGTCCTGGTCGATCTTCACGATGTCGCCGACGAGCTCCCAGCGGCGGCGGATGGAGTGTGCGAACCGGGCCAGCCGTTCCTCCACGGTGGGTGCGTGCATCGCGTCGATGCGTGCGGCGTCCGCCTCGGGCTGGCCGACCACCATCCACCGCAGCTCGCCGAGGATGGCGGCCTTGCTGCCGAACACGGCGTAGACGGTCTGGACCGCGACACCGGCCTCGGCGGCGACCGACTTCAGCGTGGTCGCGCTGTAGCCGTCACGGAAGAAGAGACGCCGGGCGGCGGTGAGGATGCGGCTGCGCGTGATCGCCGCCTGCTCCTGCCGGAGCGTGGGGCGGGGGGGTGGTTCGACGGGACCCTTGACAGTCACGTCGATAGAGTAGCACTCTATCGGAATAGAGTTGGACTCTATCGAAAAGGGGAACCCATGGACGCCATCGATATCGCGGACCGCTTCCGGAGGATCGTGGAGGAGGGCATCGGTGCCGGCGACGAGTCGGTGCTGGACGCCTTCATCGCCGAGGACGTCGTCGAACACCAGCGCGGCAACGGCCCGGGCCTCGAGGGCGCCAAGGCTGTTTCACGCATTCTCCACCGCTGGATGAGCGACTTCTCGCTCACCGTGGAGGATCTGGTGGTCTCCGGCGACCTGGTCTGGAGCCGTAACCGCGCGCGCGGAACCAACACCGGCTCGGTGATGGGCTTCGCCCCGACCAACCAACCGGTGGAGGTCGTCGTGTTCGACGTCGGCCGTTTCGAGGACGGCAAGATGGTGGAGCACTGGGGCGTCGCCGACCAGTTGGGCCTGATGCTTCAGGTGGGTTTCGACCCACGTGCGCTCGCCGCTCCGGCGCACTGAGAGTCCGGCCGGCGACGACGAGGCGGGAGCGCGACCGTTGGGCCACCGGCATTCTGCCGCCGGGCCCACGGCTCAGCACCAGATCTGACCCCCTTCCCTCAAACGCCCCCGAGGATCACATCCGCCCCGGAAATTTCGGTGGCAGGAGTGAACCTCGAGGGCGTCTGTCGGCAGTGTGGGTGAACCTCAGAGCACCGTCATCTGCTGGGGCTCGACCAGGACACCGCTGGCGGTGGGCAGGTCGGACGGAAGCACCCGGTAGACCCGCTGGCCGGCGGCCTCGGCGATGAAGGTGGTGGGCACGCCGTCGACGTAGTGGACGCCCGCCCCGTCGTCCGCACCGTAGCCGCCCGGGAGGTCGCCGGTCGCCACGGCATCGGTATAGGACGGGGCCCGCTCGGCCTCGCCGTCGAAGTGCGGGCAGAAGCTGCCGGGCACCAGGCCGAGGCCTCCGCGCCAGGGCCGGAAGTCGCCGAACGAGTCGGTGATGCAGCCGGTGTACCAGCACGAACCGCCGGCCGACACCCCGGCCAGCACGACGTCACCGGAGTCGTGGCGCGCACGGATCGCCGCATCGACGCCGTGGGCCTGCCACAAGGCCATCAGGTTCACCGTGTGGCCACCACCGACGAGCAGCAGGTCGGCGTCCGCGAGCCTCGCGACCGACCCGGCCGAGCCCCCCTCCCACAACGTCAGCACCATCGTGCGGACCCCCAGGGTGCCGTAGGCGAGGAGGAACTTGTTGATGTACTGGGGGTCGTCCGCGGACGCGGTGGGCGCGAAGCAGACCAGCGGCGAGGACTTGCCGGTGAGTTCGACGAGGTACCGGTCGAGGTTCGTCGGCGCGCCGAAGGGCGACATCGAGAAACCGCCGCCACCCATGGCGACGATGTGCGCGGTCATGTCCCCATCTTGGCAGAACCGGGAGCTGCGGGGAGGCGCCGATAAGCTCGCAGCCGTGACGACTCCCGCGGCAACGGTCGGTGTCATCGGCGGCGGCCAGCTGGCCCGCATGATGCACGCCGCGTCCATCGGGCTCGGGCTGCGGCTGCGGCTGCTGGCCGAGGGCCCGGACGTCTCCGCCGCGCAGGTGGTGCACGACGTGGCCGTCGGCGACTACACCGATCCGGCGGTCGTGGCCGGTTTCGCGGCCGGGTGCGACGTGATCACCTTCGACCACGAGCACGTTCCGACGGCGATCCTGCACGACCTCGAGGCGGCGGGCACCGCCGTCCGGCCCGGCCCCGAGGCCCTCGTCCACGCCCAGGACAAGGCCGTGATGCGGGAGCGGCTCGGCGCCCTCGGCGTCCCGTGTCCGGCCAACCGAGTGGTGGCCGACGCGGCGGAACTCGTGGCGTTCGGGGACGCGCACGGGTGGCCGACGATCGCGAAGACCTCTCGGGGCGGATATGACGGCAAGGGCGTGTGGAAACTCGACAGCCCCGAACAGGCGGGCGTGCCGTTCGACGGCCTGCACGGCCTGCGCGCGGACGCCGTGGTGATCGCGGAGGAGTACGTCGACTTCACCCGCGAGCTCAGTGTCCTGGTGGCGCGACGCCCGGGCGGCCAGGCGGTGGTCTACCCGGTGAGCGAGACCCTCCAGACGGACGGGATCTGCGTGGCCACGACCACGCCGGCGCCCGGCCTGCGGCCCGACCAGGTGCGGGACCTGCAGGCGATGGCGCTGCGCATCGCCCAGGAACTCGGCGTGGTCGGCATCCTCGCGGTCGAGTTGATGGAGGCGCGCGACGGGCGGATCGTGGTCAACGAGCTGGCGATGCGTCCGCACAACACCGGCCACTGGAGCATCGACGGGGCGGTGACCAGCCAGTTCGAGAACCACCTGCGGGCGGTGGCCGACCTGCCCCTGGGCTCCACCGCGCTGGTGGCGCCGTGCGCGGTGATGGTCAACGTCCTCGGCGGCGCCCGTACCGACCTGCTGGGCGGGCTGAGCGGGCTGTTCGCCTTCGACAGGGCGATCAGGGTGCAGCTCTACGGCAAGGACGTCGTGCCCGGGCGCAAGGTGGGGCATGTGACAGCGGTCGGCGCAGACGTCGCCGACACCAGTCAGCGGGCGTGGCGCGCGGCCCGGCACCTGAGAGGGGACAGTGATGAGTGACCAGCCCGTGGTGGGCATCGTGATGGGCTCGGACTCGGACTGGCCGGTGATGTCGGCCGCCGCGCAGGCGTGCGAGGAGTTCGGGGTGGCGTTCGAGGCCGACGTCGTGTCGGCGCACCGGATGCCGGAGGACATGGTCGCCTACGGTCGCAACGCGCACACCCGCGGCCTCAAGGTGATCATCGCCGGCGCCGGGGGAGCGGCGCACCTGCCCGGCATGCTGGCTGCGCTCACCCCGCTGCCGGTGATCGGCGTCCCGGTCCCGCTGAAGTACCTGGACGGCATGGACTCGCTGCTCTCGATCGTCCAGATGCCCGCCGGAGTGCCGGTCGCGACGGTCGCGATCGGCAACGCCCGCAACGCGGGGCTCCTCGCCGTGCGGATCCTGGCGGCCTCCGACGGGGAGCTGGCCGCGAAGATGGTCGCGTTCCAGGAGGAGCTGCGGGCTGCCGCCGTTGCGAAGGGCGCGGCCGTTCGCGGCTGAGCGGGCAGCGCCGGGCGATGCCGGGCCGCGGGCCCGTCAGGTCCCGGCGGGCGGGGAGCTCCCGTCCGCGGGCACGGCCTCGTGGTGGCGCAGGCCGTGCGAGCGCCGGTCCTCCTTCATCTCCGCCTCGAACACGTGGCGACGTCCCGACATCAGGTCGACTCGTACGCGCCGCTCCAGGTCCCGGAACACCGACCAGTAGGTGTCGTCGTACTCCTCGACCACCTGGAAGCTCCACCGCCCTTCGAGGATGTTGCGACCGACCAGCTCGCGCTCCAGCAGCTCCGCGGGCGCGGCGTGTCCGGACGCGCGCAGCTCGGCAACGGCCTCGCCCAGGCTGAGGTCGGCCGACCCGCACAGCCGGTGGAAGGCGTACAGCAGGCCGCGTGCCTCCTCCACCTTCTCCAGCGCCTCTGAGAGCTTCCCGACGGCGGCAACGGTGTCGTCGTCCACGCCATCGGGACGCTGGTGCCGGGGGAGTTGCTGGTCCCTGTCGGCCGAAGGGTTCTGGTTCACGACTTCTCTCCTACCCGTTCCGGGGTACTTGCCGGCCGGCTGTGTGCGGACGAAGCTGGGACGGCCGTCGTCGGAACCGACACTCGTGTTCGCAGCAGGGTGAGAGGCAGCCGCGACGGGCGCCCCGGACGGAAGGCGGGAGAATGAGGCTCACCACCCACACCCAGATCAGCGTCGACGGCGTGATGCAGGCCAATGGCGGGCGCAACGACGAGCTCGACCCGGGCATGGAGCGGGGCGGCTGGGCGCGGGGCCTGTTCAGCCCGGACTCCATGGCCTTCGTCAACGAGACCTACCAGCGCGCGGACGCCTTCCTGTTCGGACGTCGCACCTACGAGCTCTTCGCCGGCTACTGGGGCGTGCGTACCGATCTGGACAACCCCATCGTCGGGGCGCTCAACACCCGACCGAAGTACGTCGCGTCCCGCAGGCTCACTGCGGCGAGCTGGCCCGGCACGACTGTGCTGTCCGGCGACCTCGCCTCGGCGATCACCGAGCTGAAGGCGAGCCGCGGCGGCGAACTGCAGGTGCACGGCAGCGGGGCGCTCGTCCGCTGGCTGCTGGCGAACGGCCTGGTCGACGAGCTGACCCTGGTGGTGTGCCCCGTTGTCGTGGGCATGGGCAACCGGCTGTTTCCCGAGCAGGGTCCCGACCTGGCCCTCGAGTTGATCGGCTCACGGGTGTTCGGCAACGGCATCACCGCACAGACCTACCGCCCGGCCGGGCGTCCGACGTACGCCACGAACTGAGGAGGAGAACGACATGCTCGCCGCCGAGGGCTCGCGGCACTGCAACCGCAGGGTGGAGGTGCGACCGTTCCTGTGAGTGCGGGCTGCGTTCAGCGGGGGACGAAGAGTCGCTCCGCCTCCACCACGGGCACGATCCCGTCCGCGAGAGCAGCGAGGCGCTCGTCGACGGTGGCCAGGGCGTCGGCCTGCAGCCTGACCAGCGCCAGGTGCTCCGCGTCCCGCACGGTCTCCCAGCCGTGCTCGCGCGCGAGCGTCCACGCCACGCGGCGGCTCACCCGGTCGGCGAGGGTGCGGATCCTGGTCTCGGTGATCCGCTCGTGCAGCGTCAGTGCGTCCGCCTCGGTCAGTTCGCCGTCGCGAACCCGGGCCAGCAGCAGGTCCAGCGCCTGGGAACGGATCGACCCGGGAGCCACCAGCTGGTGGGCGGGGTCGATCGCGCGGCCAGCCGTGACCGCGTGGAGGAGGGTCGGCGCGTCGATCACGAACCGGCTCATGGCGCGAGCCGCCGCCACCCGCCGGCACGGTTGTTCGCGACCACGGCGCGGAACAACTCCACCAGCGCTCGCTCATCCACGACGTCACCCTCGAAGAGCTGGATCGCGCGGGCGGTCGCGTTCTGGTGCCCCTGGTTGACCAGCCCGGACGGATCGGGGGCGATCGGGTCGTAGACGAAGACATTGAGGTGGTCCTTCGTGCCGAGCAGGGCGCAGATGTTGCCCTTCAGGACGAAGTAGGGCAGGCGCGTCCGCTTGATCGTCTCCTCGACCTCCGGGTCGGCCTGGTGCACGAGCCGCCGTACCTGCGCGGCGAACGCCGCCTGCCAGTCGGGCAGCGTCGCGAGGTAGTCGTCCACCCGCGGATCGTGCGCGCCCATCGCCACCGCCTTGCCGCTCGACGTCGATTCCCTCCCTTCCGCTTCGTCGCAGAAGTGAGAAGAGGAGGTAGGACATGACCCTAGCCCTGGTGACCCTCATCCAGTCCGCCGAGCGGGAGGCGGCCGCGGACCGACGGCGATCCGCACCGGGCAGTGACCGGAATCCGGTGGCGGTGGCCGTGGGGAGGGTTCCACTCCCCGGGCGCCGCCTCTAGCGTGTTCGTGCGACCTGTCGATCGGCGCCCGGTCCCTTCGTCGTCGGTGTAGAGAGAAAGGAAGAGCGATGGAATACCTGCTGCTGTACTCCGAGGGCACCGACCCGCAGCCGTACGACCCGGCCGAGGACCACATCGGCGACTGGGTCGCCGACACCATCGAGCGCGGCATCTCCGAATGGGGCGAGCGGCTGCGTCCCGGCGAGGACGCGACCACCGTGAAGGTGAGGGACGGCAGGGTGCTGGTCACCGAGGGACCGTTCACCGAGGCCAAGGAGTGGGTGGGCGGCTTCGACATCATCAACGCCGCCGACCTCGACGAAGCGATCGACGTGGCCTCCCGGCATCCCGCCGCGATCTTCGGGACGGCGGAGGTTCGTCCGTTCATGGTCTGGCCGGACGCCGAGCCGGGCTACACCGTGGTTCCGGAGGGCTTCCACCTGCGGGAGCCGAAGGGGCGCCGCTACCTGATGCTGGTGTGTGTGGCCGCCGACGGTGAGGAGGGTGGTCCCGGCGATGTCGAGCCCTGGGTGCAGGAGATGGACGCACGCGGCGTCCGCCTCTTCGGGGACGTGCTGCGTCCGCCCGCCGACGCGACCCTCGTGCGCACGCGCGGCGGCAAGGTGCTGGTCACCGACGGCCCGTTCTCCGAGGCGAAGGAGTGGATCGCCGGCCTGGACCTGCTCGAGGTGAGCGGCCTGGACGAGGCGATCGAGGTCGCCGCGAAGCACCCGATGGCCCGCGCGGGCCTGATGGTGCTCACGCCCCTGTGGCCCTTCGACCCGATGGGCGACCAGGTCGAGCGCGCCGCGAGCGAGCAGGCGCAGCTCGGCAGGCGCACGGAGCCGGCGGTCGGAGGCACCCGCTGAGCGCGACAGGGGAGGCACGAGCGGACGGTTCCGACCCGGGGGTCGGGGCTGCCGTCCGTGCTGCTTTCGAGGCCGAGTGGGCGCGGGTGGTGGCGACGCTGATCCGGGTGACCGGCGACTGGGACGTCGCCGAGGACGCCGCCGCCGGCGCCTTCGAACGGGCGGTCGCCACCTGGCCCAGGGACGGCGTCCCCCGCAGCCCGGGAGCCTGGCTGACCACGGCGGCCCGCAACCTCGCCCTCGACCGCCTCCGCCGCCGGGGCGTCGAAACCGGCAAACTGCAGGAGTGGAGAGCCATGGAGGACGCACGCGGGCGCGGGCCGGAGGACCCGGCAGAGCGCGTCACGGCCGGCCCCGAGTGGGACGACCGGTTGCGGCTCGTGTTCACGTGCGCCCATCCGGCGCTCCCGCTGGAAGCACGCGTCGCGCTCACGTTGCGGACCGTCGGCGGCCTGACCACCCCGGAGGTCGCTGCGGCCTTCCTGGTCAGCGAGTCGACGATGGCGCAGCGCATGGTGCGTGCCAAGGCCAAGATCGCGAACGCGGGCATCCCGTACCGTGTGCCACCGCCCGAGGCGCTGCCCGAGCGCCTCGAGGGGGTGCTGGCCGTGCTCTACCTGATCTACAACGAGGGGTACACCGCCAGTTCGGGCTCGTCCCTCCAGCGGCCCGATCTCGCCGCGGAGGCGATCCGGCTCACCCGCCTGCTGGTCGGCCTGCTTCCCGACGACGAGGCGACGGCCCTGCTGGCCCTCATGCTGCTGCAGCACGCGCGGTCACCGGCGCGGGTGGATGCCTGGGGCGACCTCGTGCCGCTGGAGGAGCAGGACCGATCGCTGTGGCGGCGGGCCGAGATCGACGAGGGCCTGGCGCTGCTCGCGGCGCCCCGGGGCGCTCGCCGGGGCGGCTACCGGGTGCAGGCGGAGATCCAGGCAGCGCACGCCCACGCACGCACCGCCGCCGACACCGACTGGCGCACGATCGTGGCCTGCTACGACGAGCTGCCCGCCTCGCCGGTGGTCGCGCTGAACCGTGCGATCGCGGTCGGGATGGCGCACGGACCTGAGGTCGGGCTCGCCGACCTGGACCGCCTGGCGGCGTCCGGCCGGCTGGGAGCCCATCATCTCCTGCCCGCGGCGCGCGCCGACCTCAGCCGGCGGGCCGGCCGGCTGGAGGACGCGTCGTCGTTCTACCGGGCGGCGATCGGGCTCGCGCCGACCGAGCCGGAACGCCGCTACCTCGAACGCCGCCTCGCCGGCCTGTCCGGCCCGGGGAGGACCGACCCGTGACCGTCCTGGAGAAGCTCGACGCCACACGCCCTCGCACGTTCTGACGCGGGAGTTGGTGTCGACCGCCGACGCACGGCTTGCGGGGTTGCCCTGTCCCGGGCGGGGTGCGTCTGGGAGGATGTGGTGCCATGGTTCCCCCCGAACGCCGGGCCGTCGACGGCCGGCCACCCCGCAGGGGCTTCGCCCGTCTCGCCGCCGCCATCGCCGTGCCGGTCGCATCCGTGCTGTTGGCGGGCAGCGTGGTGGAGACATCGGTCGCCGCGCGTCCGCTCGCCGCTCCCGCCGCGGCCGAGCCTGTTCCGCTGCCGGACCCGGCGATCCTCACCGCGAGGCTCAAGAAGGTCTCCACCCGGAACATCGGCAAGGTGGGCCTGGTCGTGACCACGACGGACGGCCAGGTGCTGGCCGCACGCGGCGCCGATACCCCGCTGACGCCGGCGTCCACCATGAAGGTGCTGACCACCATGACGGCTCTGGACACCCTCGGAGCGGACAAGACGTTCGCCACGCGCGTGGTGGACGAGGGTGACGGACGCATCGTGCTCGTGGGCGGGGGTGACCCGCTGCTGACCGACAAGACCTCGACCTCCAGCTACAAGCCCGCGTCGCTGCAGAAACTCGCGAAGGCGACCGTGGCGGCCCTGGCTCTCGCCGGCCGGAGCAGGGTCGCGCTCCGCTATGACGCATCGCTGTTCAGCGGACCGACCTTCTCCCCGTACTGGAAGTCGAGGTGGCTGGGGTGGGAGGCCCGCGTCGCGGCCCTCGAGATCAACTCGGGCAAGCTCAGCAACGGACGCGCGTCCGCGAACCCGCCCAAGACGGCGGCCCACGCCTTCGCCCGACGGCTCAAGGCTGCCGGCATCGCCGTGTCGTCGATCCAACCGGCGACGGCGAGCGCCGGGGCCACCGAACTGGCGCGGGTCACCTCCACGAGCCTGACCCGGATCATCCGGCGCACGCTCCTGGTCAGCGACAACGTGGCCGCGGAGGTGCTGTCGCGCCACGCAGCCATCGCCCGCGGTGCTCCCGGGAGCTTCACGGGCGCGGCAGCGAACGTGACCGCGTGGCTGACCGCGAGGGGACTGTGGAGGGCGGGGCAGCGGATCCTCGACGGCAGCGGCCTGGCGCCGGGGAGCAAGCTGACCGCCAACGGACTGGCCGGGGCGATGCGGCTCGCGCTCGCCGACCCGGCGTTCGGTCCGGTTCTCAACGGGCTGCCGGTGGCGGGGGAGAGCGGCACCCTCAAGCACCGGTTCGACGATCCTTCCGAGAAGGCCGGACGGCACACCGTCCACGCCAAGACCGGGACGCTCAGCGGTCTCGCCGCTCTCGCCGGCTATCTGACGACGGCGGACGGTGCCCTCCTGGTCTTCGCCGAGCTCGGGAACCGGGCCAGCAGCTACTACCGGGTCTACGACTGGCTCGACCGCGAGGCCGCGGTCGTCGCGCGATGCGGCTGCCGCTGATCGCAGGTGTGAACCACCGCTCGCGGGGGTACCGGCCATCGTCTCCCCAACGGCGAAAGGGACTCCGAATGAGCAGGCTCGGCTCCGTCCTCCGCATCCTCGTCGCAACGCTGTCGGCCGGTCTGGTCACCGGGCTCACGGCGATGCCGGCCTCCGCGCACGGCGACGGCCGCGGGCAGCACGGCTCCGGATCGTTCCCCGCCGTTGTGATGCTTCCCAGCGGCTTCCAGCCCGAGGGCATCGCGATCAGCAAGAGGACCGCGTATGTCGGTTCGCTGGCCGACGGCGACATCTACGCCGCTGACCTCAGGACGGGCAGGGGGAAGGTCATCAGCCAAGGCCCGGGGACGCCCTCCGCCGGCCTGAAGGTCGATGCCCGCGGCCGGCTGTTCGTGGCCGGCGCGAGTGGTGGGGACGCGCGGGTGGTCGACACCCGCACCGGAGCGGTGCTCGCGTCCTACACGTTCTCCACCGGGCCGAGCTTCATCAATGACGTGGTCCTCACCTCGCGCATGGCGTGGTTCACCGATTCGGTCAACGCCGTGCTCTATGGCCTGCCGCTCGGTCGTCACGGCGCCCTTCCCGCGAGGGACGCCGTTGTGCGGCTGCCGCTGACCGGTGACTACGCGAACGGGTCGGGGTTCAACCTCAACGGCATCGAGGCGATCGGCAACGGGCGCGCGCTCCTCGCCGTCCAGTCGAACACCGGGCTGCTGTTCCGGATCGACCCGAGGACGGGCATCGCGACCACCGTCGACCTCGGCGGCTACCTGCTGACCAACGGTGACGGCCTGCTGCTGCGCGGACGGACGCTCTATGCGGTGCAAAACCAGCAGAACCGGATCGCCGTGATCCGCCTGAAGGGCAACGCAGCGTCCGGCACCGTGCAGCGCACCATCACCAGTTCAGCCTTCGACGTGCCGACGACGATCGCGGCCTTCGGCAGGTGGCTGTACCTGCCGAACGCACGCTTCACCACCCCGCCGACCCCTGACACGACCTACACCGCGGTCCGCGTCCGGGGCTGAGCACCCCGAGCGCAGATACCCCGCCCCTCCCGGGACGGGGAGGGACGGGGCTGTGGGTCTGTGGGTCTGTGGCGGACGGATCGGAAGCGGGCGACGTCAGACCTCGCCGGGCGCGTGGTAGGCCACCGCGGGCACGGCCTGCGCCAGGCCGAAGTCCGCGCCGAGCCACGACGCCGGCTGCGGCGAGCGGTTCGTCCAGGTCGAACGCCAGGCGGGCGCCGCTGCGAACAGGTCGTCAGGCTTCTCATAGATCACCACGCCCTGGTACTCCGGGTGGCAGCGAAGCACGTGCTCGACGCCGGCGTAGCGGGTCTGGAAGCGATCATCGCAGCCGCCGCAGACGTAGCGGGTGTCGGGGGTCACCAGGCGGTCGAGCCAGCGCTCGAGCTTGAGGCGGAGCGTGTGGGTGGTGGTGCTCATATCAACTGATCCGATCAAAGAGGGGGACCTGCCGGCGTCGGAATGCCTGGTGCGGCGTGTGGCCGGAGTCGGCGGGGGATGCTCCGGCCTGCGGGGCCCATCGCACCGGAACCACCGGTTCGCTCTGGGTCTTGTCCTGCCGGGATTGCCGAGGGTGGAGGCACTGGTCGCTGAGGGGCTGGGCGACCGTCCGGCGGTGACGTCACGTGTGGAGTTGTGATCCTTGATGGCTCAACAGTCGTCGGCGTGGACGGCAGAGTCCAGCGCGAATTCCGGCTTGGTACCGGGGTTGGTAACGGATATGGGTGGCCTCTTGGTCATATTGCCCGGCACGCGCAGACCGGCACCCGGCGAACCGTGGCAATTCAGCGGTGGCATGTACGCACCGGGATGAAGTCCCTTGTCGGGTAGTTGTAGGTGCACCGCGCCGAGCCAGCGTGGGAGCACCGAGGAGGAATCCATGGGCACGGTCATCTTCGACATCAGCATGTCGCTGGACGGGTATGTTGTCGCCCCCGGGCAAACGCCCCGCCTTCCGCTCGGGGAGGGCGGCGAGCGACTGCACGAGTGGGCCTTCGGCGAGGACGAGAACAGCCTCGAACTGGTGCGCAACGCGAGCGCGACGTTGGGGGCAGTCATCACCGGACGCACCAACTACACCCACGCCCTTCCCTGGTGGGGAGCCGACGGGCCCACCGGGTCTGCGCGCAAGCCGGTCGTCGTGCTCACCCACGAACCGCCGTCCGACGTGCCCGCCCAGGCCGTCTACACCTTCGTCACCGAGGGCCCGCGGACCGCTCTCGCCGTGGCACGCGAGCTGGCCGGCGAGGGGGACATCTCGGTGATGGGCGGGGCGGACATCGCACGGCAGTTCCTCGCCGAGGGCCTGGTCGACGAGATCTTCCTCCACGTCGCACCGCTGATCTTCGGTGGCGGGCTGCGCCTGTTCGACGAGCTCCCCATCCGGCGCGAGCTGACCCTGATGGACTGCCTGGGCACCGGCAGTGCCGTCCACCTGCGCTACCGCGTCGACCGCTGACCAGCCTGCTGTGCGTCCGGGCCGCGACCGGGGGCTTCGGCGGCGCGGCACCCGGCCGCTCTGGGGTGCTCCGGTAATACTGGAGAGCGCCCGACAGCCTTCCCCGCAGGAGTCCCATGGCCACGACAGCCCAGCCCGTGGGCGCGGCGATCGCCACGCCCCTGCGCCGCAGCCAGGGCATCGCCATGCGGCGCTCCCTCGTCCTGATGCTGATGACGATCGTCCTGCCCGGCTCCGCACAACTCGCCGTCGGCAAGCGTCGACTGGGCCTGGCCGGCGTGCGTACCTGGATGACGCTGGTGGGCCTCGTCGTGCTCCTCGGCCTGCTCATGCTGGTCCCGCCGGTACGCAACGTGCTCATCGGGTGGTTCGCGAGCCCGGTCGTCCTGACGGTCCTGCAGTGGGCGATCCCCCTCCTCGCGCTGGGCTGGATCCTGCTGCTCCTCGACGCCTGGTGGCTCGCCAACCCACGGCACCTCTCCACCACCGGCAAGTGGGTCTCGGGACTCGTCGCGCTGGTGCTGGCCGTGACGAGCGCCACCGTCGCCTGGGGCGCCTCCGGCGCGTTCAGCGCCGCGAAGGTGATCGGCAACGTCTTCGGCGGCGGCGGCAACACCCAGGTGCAGAACGGGCGGATCAACGTCCTGCTGCTCGGCGGCGACGCGGGCGCCGACCGGACGGGTCTGCGGCCGGACTCCATGACGGTCGCGAGCATCGACGCGGAGACCGGCCGGACGGTGCTGTTCAGCCTCCCGCGCAACCTGCAGCACGCCCCGTTCCCCGCGGACTCCCCGCTGCACGCGAAGTACCCCGACGGCTACTTCTGCCACGTCAAGAACCTCGCCGATGCGTGCCTGCTCAACGGCGTCTACACCCTCGCCGTGCAGAACAGGAAGCTGTTCCCTGGCGTGAAGTACCCCGGGGTCGAGGCCACCAGGGGCGTGATCGAGGAGACCCTCGGGCTGAAGATCAACTACTGGGCGATGATCGACCTGAAAGGCTTCCAGCAGCTGATCAACGCCGTCGGCGGCATCCGGCTCGACATCGGCAAGCGCGTGCCGATCGGCAGCCTGCACGGGCCGAAGGGCGTCTACGACTGGATCGAGCCCGGCAAGAACGTCAAGCTCGACGGCTTCCACGCCCTGTGGTTCGCCCGCTCGCGCGAGTATTCGACCGACTACGAGCGGATGATCCGGCAGAAGTGCGTGCTGAACGCCATGCTGCGCCAACTCAACCCGACCACGGTGCTCACCAAGTTCCAGGACATCGCCAGGGCGGGCGAGCAGATCGTGGCGACCAACGTGCCCACCAGCGAACTCGGCTCCCTGCTCGACCTGGCGGTGAAGGGCAAGTCGGTGCCGATGGCCTCGGTGAGCTTCACCCCGCCGCTGATCGTGCCCATGGACCCGAACTTCGCCAAGATCCGTCAGGTGGTGGCCGACACGATCGCGAACTCCGAAGCGCTGGACGCGAGCCCCGCACCGTCCGCCCCGGCGTCGTCCTCCGGCTCCCCGAGCCCCAAGCCGTCCGCCACGAAGTCCAGCCGGGTCAACACCGACAACCTCGACAGCGTCTGCAAGGTCAGCAGCTAGCCGTGGAAGCCGCGTAACTCCTAGAGAGTGCCCGAGCCGAGGATGGCGAAGACCCACTTGCCCACCTCGGAGGTGATCTCGCGGCCCGTGTCGAAGTCGGGCTCACGGGTCATCACGGCCAGCCGGTAGCGGCGTGCGTCCCCCTCCACCGTGCCCATGGAGTTGACCGCCCAGAGGTTGTCGGTCGACGTGAACTGCACCCACCCGTTCTTCAGGTGCACCTGCACCTCGGCGGACCGCGGCTGCCCGACCCCCCAGGCCTGGTCGTCCTCGACCTTGCCCATCAGCCCGTAGACGTAGGCGGCCTGGTCCGCGGTGACCGCCTTCGTGCCGCCCTCAGTGAGGTGCTTCAGCAGCAGCACCTGATCCGATGGCGTGGTCCACGTCCAGCTCCAGTCGGCCCGTCCCCGGTCCCGGTGGGTGTGCGTCATGCCCAGCTCGTCGGCCAGTCGCTGGTAGGCGTCCGCGCCCCCTGCGAAGGCCCAGAGGGCATCTGCGGAGTCGTTGTCGGATCGTGTGATCATCCTGGTCGCGGCGGCGTCGTTCTCCGGGCTCAACATGCCACCGGACGCCCGGAGCGCCATCAGGGCGATCATCACCTTGGCCATGGACGCGTTCTGGCTGGAGTAGTCGCCGTTGAAGCTGTACGTGGCCCCGCTGCGCACGTCCTGGACGAAGACGCCGAACTTCTCGCTGCCGTTCGCCAGGGTCTTCATCACCTGGTCGAGCTGGTCCTTCACCGCGCCGGAGGGGGAGGCGGTCGGGCGTGCGATGTTCGGGCCCGTGCAGCCGGCGAGCAACGGCGCCGCGAGACCGCCGGCGGCGACCCCGGCCACGGTGAGCCCCGCCGTGGTGAGCAGAGAGCGGCGGCTGAGCGGTGTCTGCATGGTGTCCGTTCGTGAGCGTTCGAGGGCGCCCGCCATCATGCCACCGTGCTGGCGACCCGTTCGGCAGCCACGATCCGGGCGAGTTCCTCTTCGGGCACCGGGCCTTCGACGACCACCGCCGACCCGGCACCGAGCACGGGCCCGAGCACCGCGTGCGCCAACATCTGCCAGGCACTGCCCGGGCGCACCAGCACCCGTCCGGTCACGGGTGTCACCAGGCCGGTCGCCGCGTGGGTCACGATGCGTTGTTCGTCCGTCCAGGCCGGTGACCCCGTCTCCACCGAGGCGGCCCAGTGGGCGTCCGGCTCGGCCAGTGCCTCGCCGGTGTAGTCGAGCACACCGTCGGGCAGGTTCCGGAGCCCCAGTCCGAGCGGGTGCAGTGAGCAGGCGAGGGTCAGCGCCGGCGGTGACGCCCGGAGGTCGGACGGCCCGGTCACCACCAGTTCGGTCGACGCGTCCGGGCTCCCGGCGCGGTAGGCGCAGCCGCGCTGCCAGGCCGCGACCGGCCACACCAGGCTCATCCAGTGGCCGGGTGCCTCGAGGCTGACCGGTCCGGCGACGGTGCCCTCGACGCCGAGGGTGTCCAGCAGGTTCGCCGTCTTGTCCACCCAATTGGCGAAGGTGCGACAGCTGAGTTCGGTACGGGCGCCGCTGTCGGGGCGGTACCAGGTGAGCAGCGGCTCGGCGCCCGCCCTCCGGACGCGGTCGGCCAGGGCACGCACGATCGGGTTCTCCGCCACGCGGTCATGGTAGGCGCACCGCCGGGTGGGTCCCCTACTCTCACTCCATGCGTTACGTCGTGATCATGGCCGGCGGCTCCGGCACCCGGCTCTGGCCGTTGTCGCGTCAGGGCACGCCCAAGCAGTTGCTACCGCTGGTCAACGGCAAGAGCCTGCTGCGGCTCGCCTTCGAACGCGCGCTCGCCTCCGTCCCCGCCGAACGGGTGTGGGTCGTCACCGGCGGCGCCTACGCCGACGTGGTCGCCGGGCAACTCGGCGAGCTGCCCCCGGGCAACATCCTCGGCGAGCCGGTCGGACGTGACTCGCTGAACGCCGTCGCCTGGCCGGCGGCCGTGCTGCACCGGCTCGACCCCGACGCCGTGATCGCCCAGGTCTCCGCCGACCAGGTGATCGAACCGGTGGACGTGTTCGCGCGCTGCCTGGACACCGCCTATGCCGTCGCAGAGGCCGATCCGCAGGTGCTGGTGACGCTCGGCGTCGTGCCGACCAGCCCGCACACGGGGTACGGCTACCTGCACCGCGGGGAGGCCCTGGACGGGTTCGAGGGTGCCCACCGCGTGCTGCAGTTCGCCGAGAAGCCGGCCCGTGAGGTGGCCGAGGGCTACCTTGCCTCCGGCGAGTACTGGTGGAACTCGGGCATGTTCGTCTGGCGCGCGTCGACGCTGCTGGAGCAGCTGCGGCTGCTGCTGCCGGCGACGCACGCATCGATCACCGAGCTGGCCGAGCACCCCGAGCAGCTGGAGGTGATCTTCCCGACACTGCTCAAGACCTCCATCGACTACGGGGTCATGGAGCCGGTCTCGACGGGTCAGGGCAGCGCGCACGTCGCGGCCGTCGCCCTTCCGGTGCAGTGGCGCGACGTGGGCGGCTACGCCAGCCTGGCCGAGATCCTCGGGGCCGACACCTCCGACAACGCCGTGTCGGGGCTGAGCGTCTCGGTGGACGCCACCGGCAACGTCGTCGTCAACGCCGACCCCGGCTCGGTGATCGGGCTCCTCGGCGTCAGCGGGCTGGTCGTCGTCCGCACGGCCGAAGCCACCCTGGTCGCCCGCGCCGAGGACGCCGAGCGCATCAAGGAACTGGTCGCGGCGGTCACCGCGCAGGCCGGTCCCCAGTTCGCGTGAGCCCTGCGGCCGGGTACTCCTGTCCTGCTGTCCCCACCCTCGAGGAACGAAGCCGATGATCGAGAACCTGAAGCGCATCCGTGAACCCCTGGCCTGGGCGCTGATCGCGCTGGTCGTGGCCAACCTGGTGCTCGGCATCGTCCAGCTCGTGCGGCTGGTCGGCCAGGAGGTACCGCTGTTCGAGGCGTTCGCGTCGATCGGCGCGTCCCTGATGAACATCTCGCTGGTGATCGCTGTGGTCGCGCTGGTCTGCATGTGCTTCTTCATCGCGCCGGCCACGCGGCACGCGTCCACCGTCACGCTGACCGCGGCGTGGGTGCTCAGCATCGGGGTCGTGCTCACGGCGGTGTGCACGGTGCTGGGGGTGGCCGCTGCCGACAACGCCTTCGGCGTGGTGCTCGAGATCATCGGCGGGCTCCTCGACCTGATCCTCAAGGCCGTCGCTGCCGGCGCCCTGTGGGTGCTGATGCGCGGGGTGAACGCCGGCCGGATCGACACCGCTGAGCCCGCTGCGCTGCCCGTCCAGGCCTCCGAACCGGCCGCCGACCGTGGGGACGAACCCGAGGCCCGTACCACCTGGCAGCGCTCCGAGGCGGCCGGCGCGGTCTGGCGGACGGCCGACGAGGCCGCTTCGGGCGCGCCCGGGGCCGCCAGCATCGCGGGCGACGCCCCGGCCCAGATCTTCCGCGACGAGGATCCCCAGCCCCCCGGCCCGGGGTCCTCGACCCCCTAGTCCCCCTCCCGGGGGACCGCCCGACGAGGGCGACGAATGGTAGCTCACCGGGGTTGACTTCTCGGGAATGACAGGCGTGTAATTCTCTTCAAGTAGTTCGCGACGTCGAGTTGTGGGCTGGGTCGAGGAGAAATCTCATGCAGGAACTGTTCCTGATCACGGAGCCGGATGCCGAAGGCGTCCTGGGCTGGCAGGACCGCGCTCTCTGCGCCCAGACGGATCCGGAGGCCTTCTTCCCCGAGAAGGGCGGTTCCACCAGGGAGGCGAAGAAGGTCTGCCTCACCTGCGACGTCCGCTCCGAGTGCCTCGAGTACGCCCTCGCCAACGACGAACGCTTCGGCATCTGGGGCGGCCTGAGCGAGCGGGAGCGTCGCCGCCTCAAGAAGCGCGTCATCTGATCAGTGACCGCGGGGGAACCCCGTTCCTCCCCTTCGCCCGGACGGGCCCGTCGAAGCACAGCGGTAGGCTGTAGCTTCGGTTGAGCGAGTCGGTCCGAAAGGTAGTGCGTGAGCGAGGACAACGGAGTCTCCGGTGACGACCCCTGGGCCTGGCTCCATACCGTCGACCGCACCGCACCCCCCGACTACAGCTCGTTCCGTGTCGTCGCCGGCGTCCTCCCCAAGCTCGGCGAGCCCTACACCAGTCGCACCCGTGAGGCCGTCGACGACTCCGACGCCTGGGTCGAGGAGATCCGGGACGACCTCCCGCGCGACGCACCGGGCGACTGGTTCTGGGTGCTCCCCGACGAGGTCGAGCCCCTCCCCGGAGCGCTGACCGCGCTGCTGGAGCGCGTCCGGCGGGAGCCGGACGCCGCGGTCGTCGGGGCCCTGCTGATCGAGCCGCGCCGCCGTGGCGCCGGCACCCTGGTCAGCACGTGGGCGCAGACCATCAGCGGCAGCGGACGGCTGCGTCCGCTCACCGAGCCGGGGGAGCTGTACCAGGGCCAGCTCGAGGCGACCGCGGCACTCGGCGTGCCGGCCGGCGGCATGCTCGTCCGCGGGGACGTCTGGCGCTTCCTGGGCGGCTTCAACGAAGAGCTGCCGCGCAGCTACCAGGGGCTCGACTTCGGTTGGCGGGCGAACCTGGCCGGCTACCGCGTGGTCGCGGAGCCGGCCGCCCAGCTGGTCGACCACTCACCGTACGGCGATCCTGTCGAGGAACGTGCGGCGGGCCTCGCGCTGGTGGCCGGCAACGCCGGTCCCGCGCGGCGCTGGCTCACCTCGGCAAGGCTTGTCCTGGTGTGCCTGCTCGGCGCCCTCGGGCTGCTCCTCGGCAAGGATCCGCGACGGGCGTCGGAGGAGGTACGCGGTCTGGGCCGCTGGCTGGCGGGCCGCGCACTGCGGCACTCGGTCGCCGATCGCCTCGCCGCCCTGCCGGTCACCCCCGCGGCCCGTCAGGCCACTCGCACGCTGCGCCCGAACCGCTGGGCGGGCCTGCGGCGCGGTGCGGAAGGCGCCGCTGCCCGGGTGCTGGAGTGGACGCAGACCTTCACCGGACGCGGCTCCGCGGTGAGCCTGGACGAGATGACCGGCGACGACTTCGCGGACACCGGCAACCGGCGGCACCGGCTGCCGCTCGCGGTCACCGGGGTTCTGGTCCTGGGCGTCGCCGCCCTCATCGCTGCGCGCACCGTCTTCGGCACGGGCTCCCTGACCGGGCCACAGCTCCTGGCCGCGCCGGACAGCTGGACCTCCCTGATGTCGTCCTACCTGCTGCCCGTCGCGGGACAGGGACGCGTGTCGGGCGCGCCGTGGGTGGGCCTGGCGGGGCTGTTCTCCCTGATCACGGTCGGCCGGCCGGAGTGGCTGGTGACCGCCACCTTCGTCGCCGCCGTCCCCCTGGCCTGGCTGATGGCCTTCCGCCTGCTGCGGCAGCTGGTCGCCGACCGGCGCCTGGCCGGGCTCGGTGCGGTCGGGTACGCCCTCGCGCCGGCCCTGATCGGCGGCCTCAACGCCGGCAGCTTCGGGCTAGCCGCGACCGCCATCCTGCTGCCGATCCTCGCCTACAGCTGCTGGCTGTGGCTCATTCGCCGAGAGTGGAGCTGGCGGCGCGCGGGAGCAGTGGCCTTCTGGCTGTTGCTCGCGTGCGCCCTGGTCCCGCTGTTCTGGGGGCTCGCGCTCCTCGGGGCCATCGTGACGGCACTGCCCGCCCGGCGGGGGCGTGCGTGGGCGCAGTGGGCACTCGTGCTGGCTGCGCCGCTGCTCCTCCTGGTCGGGCCCTGGGGCGCCACGCTCCTGCGCTATCCGGGCCGGTTCCTCACCGGTGCGGAGCCGCAGCTCGGGCCGGCGGCGGCAGCCGAGCCGTGGACGGTACTGATCGGCCACACCCTCCCGGCCTGCCCCCCACTGTGGATCTCGCTGGGGTTCTTCGCCGTGCTCTGGTTCGCTGCGATCGCCGGGGCGGCCCGGCGCCCCGGCGTGTCCGGGCGGGCGTTGGCCGGTGCCGGGCTGGCCGCCGTGGTGGCGGTCGTCCTGACCCGCCTCGCCGTGGAGTTGCCGCCCGGCAGCTTCTCGCGGCCGCAAGCGCTGGAGTGGCAACTGCTCCTCGTGGCGGCCCTCGTGCTGGCCGCCTGCGCCGGGCTGGACGGCATCGCCACCGAACTGCAGGGCCGTGACCTGGGCCTGCGCCATCTGGCGAGCCTCGGCCTCGCCCTGGTCTGCGTACTCGCGATGCTGCTGGGCGCCGTCTGGTGGGTGCTCGGCGGGCAGGCGGGCCTCACGCGGGCACCGGTGGGCTCCGTCCCGGCCTTTGTCCGAAACGCGCAGCTCTCCGACACGCCCGGACGCACTCTCGCGCTCGTCGCCACCGGTGACGACGTGCACTGGGCGCTGCTCGAGGGCGACTTCGCTCGTCTGGGCGACGGCGAACGCGGCATCGCGTTCGGCGGCGACACGGCCGCCAAGGCACTCGCCGCCTCGGTGGCCGCGCGCCTGGTGGGCGACAGCGCCGACGACCAGCTGCTGCCCGACCTGGTGACGCTCGGCGTGTCGAACGTCACCCTGACCGGGGGCAGTTCGACCCAGCGAATGGCGATCAACAACGTGCCGGGCCTCGGCCTGGGCACCGGCGACGCCAGCCAGTTCGTGTGGCCGGTGCCCGACTCAGCGATCGCCGTGGTCGTGGGCGCCGACGGCAGCCGCACTCCGGTCGGTCAGGGTTCGGTGCTGGCGCCCGTCGCGCCCGGACGAACGCTGCTCCTCGCCGAGCCGCCCGACCCGCGCTGGGTGGTCGAGGTGGGCGGCACCCGCCTCGCCAGGGCCGACGGTGGCGACCCCGCCACCCGGTTCACGGTCGGCGAGGCGTCCGGGAGGTTGGAGTACCGCCTGGAGGCGGGCACCGCCTGGTGGACGTGGGTGCAGCTCGCCGGTCTGGTCCTGCTGGCCGTGATGGCCGCGCCCTCCGTGCGGCGTCGCAACGAGGCGTCCGGTCCGCGGCGCGCGGCGGGAGGCGTGGCATGAACCGCTGGATCAGGCCGGGAGCGATCGCGGGCGTCGTGGCGGGCGCGACGGTCGCGGCGTCGCTGCTCGGGGCCCAGGCACTGCCGGCGACGCCCTTCGCCGCGTCCGAGACCCGCGTTTCCGTGGTGTGCCCGGGGTTCGAGTCACCGACCGCGACCGTGCGGGTGGCCGCCGTGGCCACGGGCCAGGGGCTCCGCACGGCGCCGGTCGCCAAGCCCGCCCAGGGCTCGGAAGCGAGCGGCCTGCACGTGGTGGGCGCGCCCGGCACCCCGCTGCGGGTGTCGGCGCTGCTGCCCGACCCGTTCGGCGCGACCACCTCGGTGTCCGCGGAGGCCGGCGGCGACCGCGGCCTGTCCGCCGCTGCCTGCATGCCGCCGGCCACCGACCACTGGTTCACCGGCGTCGACATCCGCCCGGTCGCCCAGTCGGAGGTGGTCGTCGCCAACCTCGACGGCACGCCGGTGTCCGTGGACCTCACCGCCTACGGCCAGGACGGCCGGTTCGCTGCGCCCCGCGGGGTGCGGGTGGACGGCAACAGCGTGCAGACCATCTCACTCGGCACGCTCGACCGCCTCGCCGGCCCGATCACACTCGAGGTGAGCAGCAGCGACGGTCGGGTCGCGGCCTTCGTCCGTCAGCGCACCTGGCAGGCGGACGTCCCCCTGGGCGCCGACTGGCTGGAAGCGAGCAGCGCGCCGGCGACCGCCCTCGTCGTCCCGGGCATTCCGGCGGGCGAGGGTGTCCGGACCCTCGTGCTGACCAACCCGGGTGACCGCACCGCCACCGTCACCGTGGGCAGCCTCGGGAAGGGCGGTCCCGCCGGCCTGGCCGGCATCGACCAGGTGGAGGTGCCACCGGAGACCACCCGCAGCGTCGACCTCGTCACCGGGCTGGACGGACAGCCGGGCGCCCTCACCATCACCGCAACCCAGCCGGTCACTGCGGGGGTCTGGCTCGACGCGGGCGGCGGCGACGCCCGCCACGACCCGGCCTACACGGTCGCGACCCGGCCGCTGCCCGGCGACTCCGTGTTGCCGCTCGCCGTGGGAAGGGGCGCCAGCACCCTGTTGCAGCTGGCCAACCCGGGCGCGGAGGAGGCCACGGTGACCATGACGCTGACGGCGGGAACGAACGCCACGCCCGGGCAACCGCAGGCGATCACCGTGCCCCCGGGTTCGGTCGTCGAGGTGCCGCTCGCCCGTGCGGACGCCGCCGCCGTGCGCCTCCAGACCGGTGCCACCGACCTCCGGGGTGCCTTGGTGAGCGCCGCACGGCTCGGCAGGGTGCGGGGCCTCGCGGTGATCGACTGGAGCGCCGACGAGACCCGCGGCGCGGCGCCGGCGGTGTTCGACCCGCACGCGGGCAGCTGAGCGCCGGTTCAGTCCTCGGCGTCGTCGGCCGTCGGGTCCAGTTCCTCGATGCTGATGCCGGTGAGGGCGGACAATTGCTCCAGCAGCGCCCGGTGCACCAGGCGGCGCAGGTCGGCGCGCGAACTCGCCCGGTGCTCCAGCGGCCGACGGAACAGCACCACCTGGCCGTTGCGTCCCGGCCGTGCGGGAACGGCGGCCGCGAGCGGAACGCGGACGCTCTGCCAGCCGTCCAGGTTGCCGGGCACCTCCTCGAAGCCGATGTCGATGCCCACCAGCGCCCTCGGACAGGAGCGGGCGGTCCGGGCGACGGAGGCGCGCAGGGCGCCGGCGAAGAAGTCGGCGCTTCGTTGGGGCTGCCGCAGCGGGACCGGCGCGCCGGTGATCGGGTTGGGTGCCGCCAGCGGGCCGCGGAGTCCCCGACCGTGCCGCTCGCGACGCCTCATGACGTCCACCCTACGAGGTTTCGTGGGAAGCC
The DNA here is from genome assembly GCA_023392635.1 of Actinomycetes bacterium. GTDB lineage: Bacteria > Actinomycetota > Actinomycetes > Propionibacteriales > Propionibacteriaceae > Propionicimonas. The sequence goes on from JAEVYS010000023.1 coordinate 49,927, forward strand.
ATCGCGCCACACGCGGCCCGGTGCTCCCGGGGTGCGGGCGTGGTCGGCGGTAACGTGGCCGGGTGATCAACCGGCGCTGCTCGCGAACCGCGTGCGCCGGCCCGGCGGTGGCGACCCTCACGTTCGTCTATGCGGACTCCACCGCCGTGCTCGGCCCGCTCGCGCTGCGCACCGAACCCGGCAACTACGACCTGTGCCGTGACCACTCCCAGCGCCTCAGCGTGCCGCGCGGATGGGAGGTCATCCGGCTCCCGGGCGACCTGAACAGCCCGCGTGCCTCCGCCGACGACCTGATGGCGCTCGCCGACGCCGTCCGTCGGGTCGGCCTTGCCGACCCACCACCGGAGCCGGTCCTGCCGGCCGTGACGCGGCGCAAGGGCCACCTCGCCGTGCTCGCCGACCCGCAGGACGACTGACCACCGCTCCGCCCGCCCGGCGACCGCAGGCCCAGGGGCTGATCGGCGTGCAGCCCGGGCGCTAGGCTCCCCTGTGTGATCCAACCCCAGGTGTTCAAGGCCAACGACATCCGCGGACTGGTGGGCGGGGACGCTCCCGAGTGGGACCTGGACGGCGCCCGGGCCATCGGAGCCGCGTTCGCTGCCGCGTTCGAGCTGGAGGGCCGCGAGTTCGTGATGGGCCGCGACATGCGCGCGGGCGGACGCGAACTGAGCCTCGCGTTCGCCGAGGGAGCGCGTGGCCGGGGCGCGAGCGTCGTGGACGTCGGGCTGGCCAGCACGGACGGCCTCTGGTTCGCCTCCGGCCACACCCACCTTCCGGGCGTCCAGTTCACCGCGTCCCACAATCCGGCCGCCTACAACGGCGTGAAGTTCTGCCTGCCGGACGCCGCGCCGATCACGCCGGAGCTCATGGCACGCATTCGCGAACTGTCCTACGTTGAACTACCACCGGCCGCTGTGACGGGTGGGTACCGCGAACTCGACGTCCTCGCCGCCTACGCCGCCCACCTGCATTCGCTCGTGGACCTGCGCGGGATGCGGCGGCTCACCGTGGTCGTCGACGCGGGCAACGGCATGGCGGGGTTCACGACTCCGGCCGTGCTCGGTCCGCTCGACGTCGAGGTCATCGGCCTGTTCATGGACCTCGACGGGAATTTCCCGAACCACCCGCCGAACCCCCTGGAGCCGGCGAACCTGGTGGACGCGCAGCGGGCGGTACGCGCGCACGGCGCCGACCTCGGGCTCGTCTTCGACGGCGACGCCGACCGCTGCTTCATCATCGACGAGCGCGGGGAGGTGGTCAGCCCGTCGGTGGTCACCGCGCTGATCGCCCGCGAAGAACTGGCCCGCGAGCCCGGCGGCACGATCGTGGTGAACTCGATCACCTCTCGCTCCGTCGCCGAGGTCGTCGCGGCTGCCGGCGGCGTCGTGGCCACGAGTGCCGTCGGCCACACGAAGATGAAGGCGCTGATGGCGTCGCACCATGCGGTGTTCGGGGGTGAGCACTCCGCGCACTACTACTTCCGCGACTTCTGGGGCGCCGACACCGGCATGCTGGCCGGCCTCCACGTCCTGGCACTGGTGGGGCGCTCCGGCCGCCGCATGTCCGAACTCGCGGCCGACCTGCCGCACTACGCCGCGTCCGGGGAGATCAACAGCACCGTCGCGGACCCCGGAGCGGTGATGGCCGAGGTCGCCCGGGCTTTCGAGGGACGTGGCACGCTGAGCTGGGTGGACGGACTGCTCGTGACCAGCATTGACTGGTGGGTGAGCGTCCGCGAGTCGAACACCGAGCCGCTGCTGCGGCTCAACGTCGAGGCCAGGGACGAGGCGTTGGTCGCGGCGCTGCGCGACGAGGCGCTGGCCATCATACGAAAGGACCGTTCATGAGCGATCTGCCCGCCGACGTGCTGGACCTGCTGGTCTGCCCGTCCTGCCACACCAAGCTCGCCTGGGACTACGAGGCGTCCGAGCTGGTGTGCACCGGCAGCGGGTGCGGGCTCGCCTACCCGGTCAGGGACGGCATCCCGATCCTGCTCGTCGACGAGGCCCGGCGTCCGGGCAACCCCGGCTGAGGCCCCGATGTACGAGTTCGACGACGCGCGCCTGGAGGACCCGGAGTCGCTGCGCGCGGCCGACTACCTGTTGCGGCCGCTCGCCGAGGCTGGTGCCCGGGTGCGGCGCGAGGCCGACTCCGCCGAGGTGCCGCTGAGCCGTCTCGACTCCGATGACCGTCCCCGCGCGATGATCACCTTCGGGCCAGAGGCGCGCCTGCTCCGCGCGGTCCTGGAACCGACCTGCCCCGTTCCGCTGGTCGCGTGGCCCCGCCTCGGCCTGCCCGGCTGGGTCGGACCGCTGGACATCGTGGTCGTGATGGGCGGCGCCGACAGGGTGAGCCTCGCTGCTGCCTTCGAGGCCGTCCGCCGTGGCTGCCGGCTTCTGGTCGCCGGTCCGGCCGACTCGACGCTGGCCCGGCAGTCGGCCTCGCCGTCGACCACCCTCCTGCCGACCTCGACCGGGGATCCGCTGGCGGCGGCCATCGTGGCCCTGGTCGCCCTGCACCGGCTCGGTCTCGGCCCGCTGGTCAACCCCGAGGCCGTCGCCGACGCGATGGACCAGGTGGCGACCGACTCCTCGCTCGGCCTCGATGCGACCCAGAACCCCGCGAAGGCGGTTGCCCTGGAACTCGCCGACGCCAAGCCCATGGTGTGGGGCGGATCCATCCTCGCGGCCCGCGCCAGCCGGCGGATCGCCGAGGCACTGCGCTCGGCGAGCGGGCGAATGGTCCTGTCCGCCGACGGCGGCGCACTCCTGCCGCTGCTGTCGGAAGTCCCGCCGCGCGACCCGTTCGCCGACCCGTTCGAGGAGACCGCGGCGGAGGCGCGTCCCGGGCTGGTGCTGGTCGACGACGGCATGGACGACGAGCAGGCCGCGGAGGACCGCGTCCGGCTGCGGCAGGCCGCCCTCGCGCAGGACGTCATCGTGTCGAACCTCGCCCACCTGTCGGGGACGGCGCTGGAACGCTACGTGACCGTGCTCCAGCAGGGATTGTTCGCCGCCGCCTACCTCCAGATCGGGCTGGGCCGGGCCGGCAGGATGTCCGAATGAGCACGCACGGCGGCAACCGGGCGATCATCGCCGCGCTGTCAGCGAACGCCTTCATCGCGGCGACCAAGTTCACCGCGTGGGCGTTGACCGGCGCGGCCTCGATGCTGGCCGAGGGCGTCCACTCGGTGGCCGACACCAGCAACCAGATCCTGCTGCTGCGCGGCGGCCAGGTCGCGAAGCGGGAGGCGACCGACTCGCACCCCTTCGGCTACGGCCGAGCGCCCTTCATCAGCGCGTTCCTGGTCTCGGTGATCCTGTTCAGCCTCGGCGGCCTCTTCGCGCTCTACGAGGCGTTCCACAAGTACGAGGAGGTCGCGGCCGGCCACCCCAACGAGCTGCTGGAGAGCCAGTGGTGGTGGGTACCGATCGCCGTGCTGGTGTTCGCGATCGTCGCCGAGGGGCTGAGCTTCCGGACGGCCGTCCGCGAGTCGCTGCCGCTGAAGGGCGGCCTGTCGTGGCCGCAGTTCATCCGGGCCGCCAAGTCGCCCGACCTCCCGGTGATCCTGCTGGAGGACTTCGCCGCCCTCCTCGGCCTGGTCTTCGCCCTGATGGGCGTGGGGATGACGCTCGTGACCCACAACGGGCTGTGGGACGTGGCCGGCACCGGCCTGATCGGCGTCCTGCTGATCCTGGTCGCGCTGACGCTCGCGATGGAGACCCGCAGCCTGCTGCTCGGCGAATCGGCGACTCCCCAGGCGGTGACGGCGATCACCCGCGCGCTGGCCGGAGCGGACGGCGTTCAGCGGGTCATCCACCTGAAGACGCTCCACCTGGGGCCGTCCGAGGTGCTGGTCGCGGCGAAGATCGCAGTGGAACCCACCGAGTCGGCCGTCCGTGTGGCCCAGGTGATCGACAACGCCGAGGCCGCGATCCGCGCGGCCAACCCCGAGGTGACCGCGCTCTACCTCGAGCCAGACATCGACCGGGGGATCACTCCACCGCAGACCTGAGCGCCGACAGGGTCGCCTCGACGTCGCCGGGGATCGTCTCGACGTAGCGCGTCTCCGGGAACTCGGTGAGCATGGCGAGCATGTCGGCGTAGTGCTCCTGGATCGACTGCGCCCCCGGCGCCCGCTGCAGGAACACGGCGTCACGGTGGATCGGGTCGTCGGAGCCGGCCCTCGCCTCGAACCTCGACGCCGCCTCGTCCGGGCTGCTGACCAGTGCCGCCAGGACGAACCGGCCACCGGTCCGCGCGGCGAGGTCCCGGAACTGCCGGACGAGTTCGGGCCGGCGCACGAACTGCGGCACGAACACGTCCCCACCGAGCAGCAGCTGTGTCCGCGCGAGTTCGAGCCCGAGCGCGCGGGCCCGGACACCGGCCGCAGCGGGATCGGAGCGCCAGCCGCCGAGGGCGGCGCGCAACACGTCCAGGTCGAGCAGCAGCGACAAGGGGCGCTCCGCGACGAGGCGAGCGGCAAGGGTGGACTTCCCGCTGGCTGCGACGCCGGTGAGCAACAGGAGCAGGGGCACCCGCTCACCGTACCCGTGACGCAATCCGGCCACTCGACCGCCGGAACGGGACGCCCGTGACGCCCGGGACGGGTTGAGGGGCCGAATTGCGACGCTGGGCGGGCCGGATAGGGTTGCTCCTCGTGGATCACCGCGTAGCAGACCTGAACCTGGCCGCCTTCGGACGTGAGCAGATCACGCTGGCCGAGCACGAGATGCCGGGGCTGATGGCCCTGCGCGAGCGCTACGGCCGGAGCTTGCCGCTACGCGGCGCCCGGATCGCCGGCTCGCTGCACATGACCGTCCAGACCGCGGTGCTGATCGAGACGCTGGTCGCGCTGGGCGCCGAGGTGCGCTGGGCCTCCTGCAACATCTTCTCAACCCAGGACGAGGCGGCCGCGGCGGTCGTGGTCGGACCGAACGGCACGCCGGAGGACCCGCAGGGCGTCCCGGTGTTCGCGTGGAAGGGCGAGTCGCTGGAGGACTACTGGGCCTGCACCGAGCGGATCCTCGACTGGGGCGACCGGCGGGCCAACATGATCCTCGACGACGGCGGCGACGCCACCCTTCTGGTGCACAAGGGCGTGGAGTTCAGCAAGGCGGGCGCGGTGCCGGAGGCGTCCGCGTCCGACTCGGCCGAGTACCAGGTGGTGCTCGCCACCCTCCGGGCGTCCACCCTCGACTGGGTGGGCATCGCGAACAGCATCTTCGGCGTCACCGAGGAGACCACCACCGGCGTGCACCGCCTGTACGAGATGGCGCGCAACAACTCGCTGCTTTTCCCGGCGATCAACGTCAACGACTCGGTGACCAAGAGCAAGTTCGACAACCGGTACGGCATCCGGCACTCCCTCATCGACGGCATCAACCGCGCCACGGACGTGCTGATCGGGGGCAAGCTCGCCGTCGTCTGCGGCTACGGCGACGTGGGCAAGGGCTGCGCCGCGGCGCTGGCCGGCCAGGGTGCCCGTGTCGTGGTGACCGAGGTCGACCCGATCTGCGCGCTGCAGGCGTCGATGGACGGCTACCAGGTGGCCACCCTGGAGGACGTGATCGGCACGGCGGACATCTTCGTCACCGCCACCGGCTGCGTGCACGTCATCACGGCTGACCAGATGTCCCGCATGAAGCACCTGGCGATCGTCGGGAACATCGGACACTTCGACAACGAGATCGACATGGCCGGGCTGGAGGCGCTGGAGGGCGTCACGAAGACGGGCATCAAGCCGCAGGTCGACCGCTGGAACTTCCCCGACGGGCACTCGATCATCGTGCTCAGCGAGGGACGCCTGCTGAACCTCGGCAACGCCACCGGTCACCCGAGCTTCGTGATGAGCACGTCGTTCACCAACCAGGTGCTCGCCCAGATCGAGTTGTTCACCAGGCCCGAGACCTACCCGGTCGGGGTCCACACCCTGCCCAAGCAGCTGGACGAGTACGTCGCCCGGCTCCACCTCGACGCGCTCGGCGTCCGCCTCAGCGCCCTCACCCAGGAGCAGGCCGACTACCTCGGCGTCCCTGCGCAGGGCCCGTTCAAGGCCGAGCACTACCGCTACTGACCAGAGCGCCCCGGACCACGTTGGGGACGGTTCCGAGATTCGGAGCCGTCCCCGACTGGTTCCACGATTCTCGGAACCGTCCCCGTTGCGTCAGCCCCGGGGCACCTCGAAGCGCTTCAGGGTCGCCTTTCCGGCGGCCAGGGTCTTCCACGCTCCGCGGTAGGTGAGGACGGCAAGGCCGGCGGTCGGGTACTTCGCGTGCACCCGGTCGACCAGTGCCGACGGCTTCGCCAGCGAGGTCACCAGGTCGCCCAGGGTGGGTTGGTGACCGATCAGGAGGGCGGTATGGATGCTCTCGTCGAGCTCGTGCAGCTCGTTCAGCAGTTCCCCGGGCCAGGCGTGGTAGATCAGTTCGGAGACGCGGACGTCCGCGCACGTGGCACCGCCGTCGACGGCTCCCGCCCACGTCTGCTGCACCCGGGTCGCGGTCGAGGCCAGCACCACGTCCAGGTCGTAGGTGCCCAGGATCCGCCCCGCGGCGACCGCGTCCTTCTCGCCCCGCTCCGACAGCGGCCGGCGCAGGTCGGCCTCCTCGGTGTGCCAGGACGACTTGGCGTGGCGCAACACGATCAGCGTCTTCGATGCCATGGCCTCATCCTAGGGTGCGGCCGCCGAGCCGGGTCACCACCCAATACGCTTCCGTGAGGGGACGGTGAGCGTCCCCGCAGGTGTCGGAAGGGTCATCACATGCACCAGCGCGACTTCAGCCTCGACACGACCTCGCGCGACTCGGTGCTGCGGGTCAGTGCACGCGGGCGGCTGATCCTGGTGCACCCCATGGCGAACCGTGGCACAGCGTTCACCCACGAGGAGCGGGAGCAACTCGGGCTGTCCGGCCTGCTGCCGAGCCGGGTGACCACCATCGAGGAGCAGATGCGCCGCTCCTACGCCCAGTACACCCGCTCTCCTTCACCCCTGGCGAAGTACATCCAGCTCGCGCAGCTGCGCGACCGCAACGAGGTGTTGTTCTACCGGCTGCTCAGCGAGCACCTGGAGGAGATGCTGCCGATCATCTACACCCCCACGATCGGTGAGGCGATCGAGCGGTTCAGCCACGAGTACACCGGCTCGCGAGCGGTCTTCCTCTCGATCGACCACCCCGAGCTGGTGGAGCAGTCGCTGCGTGACTTCGAGCTGGCTGCCGAGGACGTCGACCTGGTGGTGGCGACCGACTCCGAAGGCATCCTCGGCATCGGCGACCAGGGCATCGGCGGCATCCAGATCGCGATCGGCAAGCTCGGCGTGTACACGGCCGCGGCCGGCATCCACCCCCGCCGCGCCATCCCGGTGGTGCTGGACGTGGGCACAGACAACCTCGGCCTGCTCAACAGCGACGTGTACCTGGGCGAACGTCACGCGCGGGTGCGCGGCGCCCGCTACGACGAGTTCATCGAGTCGTTCGTCCAGGCGGTGACCAAGCTCTTCCCGAACGCCATGCTGCACTGGGAGGACTTCGGCGCCGGCAACGCCCACCGCATCCTGGACCGCTATCGCGACCGGATCTGCACCTTCAACGACGACATCCAGGGGACCGCAGCAGTGGTGCTCGCCGCGGTGCTGGCCGCCGTCCGGCTGACCGGGGTGCCACTGCCCAGGCACCGGGTCGTCGTCTACGGCGCCGGCACGGCGGGCGTCGGGGTGGCCGACCTGATCCGTGAGGCGATGGCGCGCTCCGGGCTGCCGGAGGCAGACACCTACGCGCGGTTCTACACCTTCAACAGCCGGGGCCTGATCGTCGAGGACAGCGCGGGGATGCGCGACTTCCAGCAGCCCTACGCCCGCCCGCGAGCGGAGGTGGACGGCTGGACCGTGGCCGATCCCGACCGGATCACCCTCGCCGAGGTGGTGCGCGAGGTGCAGCCGACGATCCTGATCGGGACCTCGGCGCGGCACGGGGCGTTCACCGAGGACGTGGTGCGCGACATGGCCGCCCACTGCGACCGGCCCATCATCATGCCGCTGTCGAACCCGACCAGCCGCTGCGAGGCACACCCGGCCGACCTGCTCTCCTGGACGGAGGGGAGGGCGCTCATCGCGACCGGCAGCCCCTTCGGCACGCTGAGGTTCGGCGAGGTCTACCACACGATCGCACAGGCCAACAACGCCCTGATCTTCCCCGGCCTGGGCCTGGGGGTCTCGGTCGTGCGGGCCGAACGCGTGACGCCAGAGATGATCTACGCCGCCGCCGACGCCCTGGCCGGGCTCATGAACGAGTACCGCCCGGGGGCGTCCCTGCTGCCGTCCATGAGCGACCTCCGCCTGGTCGCGGCAACCGTCGCGAAGGCCGTCGCGGAGACCGCGGAGGCGCAGGGCATCGCGCGGCGCCCGATGACGAACCCGATCAACGACATCTACCAGCGGATGTGGAAGCCGGAGTACCCCCGGCTCGAGATCCTGCCCGAGCGCGACGAGTAGCCGGACCGGGAGTCGGCGCTACTCCTCGCCCTCGCCGGGACGCAACGACTCCCAGATCTCCTTGCACTCCGGGCAGACGGGATAGCGGTCGGGGTTGCGGGAGGGCACCCACACCTTGCCGCACAGCGCGATCACGGGCGTGCCCATGACCATCGCCTCGGTGAGCTTGGCCTTCGGGACGAAGTGCGAGAAGCGCTCGTGGTCGCCCTCCTCGGGACGGAGGTCGGGGCGGGTCTCGGTGCGCTCCTTGACGATCGTCGTCACCTGCGGGTTCTCGGTGGTCATCACGCCTCCTCGGCCGGCCCGGCTGCCGGATCAGGGTCCACCGTACCCAGCGCCGTGCCGAACGGGTACTTCAGGGCCGCCGACGCCCGGGCGGGCGCCCGCATCGACGACATCAGGGTCGGGGGCTCGTGAGAGACTACGGGCCGAATCCCGGGGGGCAGAGGAGGAACGGCGATGGGTGACGCGCACGACGCGGCCCCGGCACCCGGCCGGACCTCCCGGCGTGGGCTCACCGTCGGTCTGCTGCTCGGCGTGACCGCCATCGCGTTCGAGGCGATGGCCGTGCTCACGGCGATGCCGGCCGCGGCCGCGGACCTGGGTGACCTCGACCTCTACGCGTGGACGTTCACCGCCTTCATGCTGGCCTCCACCTTCGCCATCGTCGCCGCGGGCCAGTTCAGTGACCGCTACGGCCCGAAGGTGCCGCTCTCGGTGGGGTTCGGCGTCTTCGCGGTCGGCCTCGTGGTCTCGGCCCTGGCGCCCAGCATGCCGGTCCTGCTCGTCGGACGTTTCGTGCAGGGCCTGGGTGGCGGCACGGCGAACCTCGCGGTGATGGTCCTGGTGGCGCGCGTGTTCGATGAGCGCGAGCGGGCGGTGCTGATGACGGGCTTCTCCGCCGCCTGGATGGTGCCGTCCTTCGCCGGGCCACCGGTGGCGGCGTGGCTGACCAAGGCGCTGTCATGGCACTGGGTGTTCTGGTCGGTGCTGCCGCTGATGGCGATCGCTGCCCTCCTGATGACTCGGCCGCTGCGTGAGTTGCACCTGCCTGCCCACGGGGACGTCGCCCGGGCGCCGGGGATGCTCGGTCGTGCGACCCTCGCCGCCGTCGGCGCCGCCGCGCTGCAACTGGCGGGGCAGCACCTCGACCTGTGGTCCCTGGCGTGGGCTGTCGCGGGGATCGCGCTGCTCTGGTGGGGACTGCCGCCGCTCCTGCCGCGCGGCTTCCGTCCGACCGGTGTCGGCCTGGACGCCCTGGTCATGGTGCGCGCGTTCACCGCGGGCGGCTTCGCCGGGGGTCAGGCGTTCCTTCCCCTCATGCTCGTCCGTTCGGAGGGCCTGCCGCTGGACTGGGCCGGATCGGTGCTGATCGTCGGCTCGGTCGGCTGGATGCTCGGTGCATGGCTCCAGTCGCGTCCGTGGCTGCGGCTGCGGCGCGACCAGATCATCATCGCCGGTGTCGCCAGCGTGACGCTGGGGCTCGCGCTCGCCGCGGCGTCCGGGTGGTTGCCGGGACGTCTCCTGGGCGCGGCGGTGGGAGGCTGGTTCTTCGCCGGCCTCGGCATGGGGCTGTCGTTGGCCAGCACCTCGCTGGCGGTGATGCAGCTTTCCGAGCCGGTCTCGATCGGACGCAACACTTCCTCGCTCCAGGTGGGCGAATCCCTCGGCAACAGCATCGGTGCCGGCATCGCGGGCACCCTCTTCGTGCTCGGCCTCGCGTCTGCCAGCGGGGCGCTCGGCTTCGGCGGGGCGCTGACCGCGATGGTCGTTCTCGGTGCGATCGCGCTCGCCGCGTCCCTGAGGATCGGCGCCGTCGAGAACCACTCGGTCTCGCTGTGAGCCTGTCCCCCGGGGATCGCCGGAGGGCTCGAGCCTGTCGCCCGGTGGGTCTGGGAGGCGGCTCTCGCCCGCGATAAAGTCTCGATGTCGAGAGATCGAGGAGGGTGCGCGGTGGCTGACGAGGTCGACCTGATCCTGGCGGCGTGGGCGCGTGAGTTGCCCGACCTCGACGTCACCCCGCTGGGCAGCCTGTCCCGGATCAGCCGGCTCGCCAAACACCTCGACCGCGCCCGTCGGGACGCGTTCGCCGCGCACGAGCTCGAGGTCTGGGAGTTCGACGTGCTGGCCGCGCTCCGGCGTCAGGGCCACCCCCACGAGCTGTCGCCGGGTGAGCTGATCCGCCAGACGCTGTCGACCTCGGGGACGATGACGAATCGTGTGAACCGGCTGGAGGCCCGCGGTCTGGTGGTGCGGCAGCCGAACACCGACGACCGCCGGGGCGTGCTGGTGCGGCTCACCGACGAGGGCAGGGAGCGGGTGCAGGACGCGCTCGGCGACCTGCTGGGCTACGAGCGCCGCGTGCTCGCCTCCATCGAACCGCACGAGCGGGACGTCCTGGCCGCCTTGTTGCGGCGTCTGCTGGCGCCGTTCGAGCGCCCGTGATCCTCCCGCGGGCAGTATTGTGGGCCGACCCGTCGACCCGATGCTGAAGGCGTGCTGAATGGCTCTCTCCAACCCGTTCCTCGCCGAACTGGCCGACGCCTTCGGCATCGCCACCGAGTTCTGGGACTGGAAGGGCCGGCTCACCGAGGTCACGGATCGAACGGTGATCGCGATCCTGGCCGCGATGGACGTCGACGCGTCTGATCCCGAACACGCCCGCGCAGCGCTCGACGCCCATCGGCAGCGCCGGTGGACGCGCCTGCTGCCGCCCTGCGTGGTGATGCAGCAGGGGACTCCGCGTGCCGTGCAGGTCCACCTCCCCGACGGGCACTGGGTGCGCCTCGCCGTCCGCCTCGAGGAGGGCGGCTTCCGGGACGTCCCGCAGATCGGCGACGACGAGCCGGCCCGCTGGCTGGACGGCGTACTCACCGGCCAGGCCTCCTTCGAACTACCGGCGGACCTGCCGCTGGGGTACCACCGTCTCCAGGCCACCACCGAGGCCGGCCAGTTCGAGTCGACGCTGGTGGTGAGCCCCGCCTTCCTCGGCTTCCCCGCCTCGCTGGGGGAGAAGCGGACGTGGGGCTACGCCGCCCAGCTGTACAGCGTCAGCTCCTCGGACTCCTGGAGCATCGGCGACCTCGCCGACCTCGCCGACCTGGCCACGTGGTCGGCCACCCAGCAGTTCGCCGGCTTCGTGCTGGTGAACCCGCTGCACGCCGCGCAGCCAGTGCCACCGCTGGAGGCGTCCCCGTACCTGCCCACCTCGCGGCGCTACGTGAACCCGCTCTACCTGCGGCCCGAGTCGATCCCTGAGTACGCCGAGCTCGACGACCGGGCCCGCAACCGGATCGCCCAGCTCAAGGCGCGCCTGAAGAAGCAGCTCGCCGGCGAGGACCTGATCCACCGCAACGAGGTGTGGGCCGCCAAGACCGAGGCGCTGCGGGTGATCTACGACCACGGCCTGCGCCCGGCCCGGCGGATGGCGTTCAACGACTTCCTGCGGCGCGAGGGCCGCAGCCTCACCCAGTTCGCGACCTGGTCGGCCCTGGTCACCCGGTTCGGCGGCGACTGGCGGGAGTGGCCCGCCGAGTTGCGGCGTCCGTCCTCGCCCACGGTGGCGCTGTTCGCGCAGCAGCACGTCGACCAGATCCTGTTCTTCGCCTGGCTGCAGTGGGTGGCCGACAACCAGCTGCGGGCCGCGCAGTCCGCCGCGAAGGACGCCGGCATGCGGATCGGGATCATGAACGACCTGGCCGTCGGCGTGAGCCCGTGGAGCGCGGAGGCCTGGACCTACGGAAACCTGTTCGCCGACCGGATCAGCGTCGGCGCCCCGCCGGACCACTTCAACCAGACCGGCCAAGACTGGGGCCAGGCGCCGTGGCGTCCGGACCGGCTGGACGAGCTGTCGTACGCGCCGTTCCGCAGCATGGTCGCCGGCATCCTTCGGCACTCCGGCGGGATCCGGGTCGACCACATCATGGGCCTGTTCCGGCTGTGGTGGATCCCCGACGGCATGGCCGCCAGCGAGGGCGCATACGTCCGCTACCCGCACGAGGCGATGGTGGGCATCCTCGCGCTGGAGGCGTACCGCGCCGGCGCGATGGTGGTGGGCGAGGACCTCGGGGTCGTGGAGCCCTGGGTGCGTGACTACCTGCGCGGACGGGGCATCCTCGGCACGTCGATCGCGTGGTTCGAGCGGGACGCCGAAGGGCGTCCGCTGGCGCCGGAGGACTGGCGGGAGTACTGCCTGGCCTCGGTGACGACCCACGACCTGCCGCCGACCGCCGGCTACCTCGCCGGCGAGCACATCCGGCTGCAGCACGAGTTGGGGCTGCTCACCGAGTCGCTCGAGACCGAGCTGGCCACCGCGGAGCGGGAGCGCACCGCGTTCATCGACGCCCTGCGCCAGCGGGGCTTCCTCACCGCCGAGCCTGCGACCACCGAGGACATCGTCCAGGCGCTCCACCGCTACCTGGTGGCCACGCCGTCCCGCGTGCTCTGCGCGGCGCTCCCGGACGCCGTCGGCGACCGCCGCACCCAGAACCAGCCCGGCACCAGCACGGAGTACCCGAACTGGCGGGTGCCCCTGTCCGGACCCGACGGCAAGCCGCTGAGCCTGGAGCAGCTCTACAACGACGAGCGGGCCTTTCGCCTCGCGGGGATCATGAACGACTTCAGCGGCCCGATCCTCGTGCCGCGCTCGGAGACCGAGCTGGTGGTCTGACCCCCGGACCGAATTGGGGACGGTTCCCAATTCGGTCCGGACCGCGTTGGGAACCGTCCCCAATCCGGTCCGGTGGCGGGGTCCCCGGGGACGTTCAGCGGGAGGACGCCGTGACCAGCGCCAGCAGGGCTGCGGCGTAGGCGTCCTCGGCCTCGTAGGCGGTGAACAGGCGCTCTGGCTGGCCGGGGACCTCGGCCAGCACCTGGAATTCCCCGGTGGTGGCCCGGGCCAGGCTGCGGAACGCGGGGCCGAGCAGCTCCCGCAACTGGTCCTCGCGCGGCAGCCACAGGGCCTGGTCGAGCTGTACCGAGTCCAGGGCCCACTCGGTGGTGCCGTTGAAGGCGAGCAGGGTGCCGGTCGGGTACTCGCGCGCCTCCACCACCATGTCGGCGACGGTGAAGACCTCGCCGATCACCTCGGCGTTGCGCAGCGTGAAGCGATCGCCCGAACGGGGTCGCCACCGCACTCCGGCGCGCTCCAGCCGGCCGGCGTTCTCGAGAGAGATCACGACGGCATTATCCGCGTCGGAGGGCGCAACAGGGTTGCGTCCGCGGCATGGAGGAGCACATCGGCCAGGTCGCCGCGCGCCCACCCCCGTTGCTCGTCCGCGCCGTTGCCCCGCACCCGCAGGTCGTCCCACAGGGCGGTGGCGAGCTCCCAGTCGCCCTGCTCGTCCAGCACCGGGCGCAGCCGGGCCAGCAGGGCGTCGACCACCTCGCCGGCCGGGGCCGGCGAACCCGTCAGCGGATGGACGAGGGTGCCGCCCAGGCCGAACCGTCCGGCGCGCCACGCCGCCGCGCGCAGGAGTTCGGCGCGAGTCCGTGGCGCCGGGGCGCCGTCCGCCGCCGAACGGGCGGACGTCTCCACCAGGCCGCGCACCAGGACGGCGAGCAGCAGCGCGTCCTGGGGTCGCAGGCACACGTCCGCCGCCCGGACCTCGACCGTGGGGTACCGCTGGGACAACCGTGCGTCGAAGTACACCATCCCCGGGTCGAGTGCCGCGCCGCTGGCCAGGAGCGCGTCGACGACCTCGGTGTAGGCGGCGGCGCTGCCGAACGGCTCGGTGGGCCCCGCGGTCGGCCAGCGTCGCCACACCTGCGAGCGGTAACTGGAGTAGCCGGTGTCCTCGCCCTGCCAGAACGGTGAGTTGGCGCTGAGCGCGAGCAGGACCGGCAGCCACGGCCCCATCCGGTCGAGCACGGCCACCCCCTCGTCGGCGTCCGCGACCTCGACGTGCACGTGGCACCCGCAGGTCAGCTGTTCCCGCGCGGTCAGGCCGAACTCGACCTGCATGCGCTGGTACCGGGGATCCTCCGTGACGGTGACGGTGCCGGGCAGGGGCGAGGTACCGAGGGCGACCAGTCGGGCGCCTGCGTCCCGCGCGGCCAGGGCTGCGGTGCGGCGACGTGCCCCCAGCTGTTCGGCGAGCTCCCTCGCCTCGAGGCAGGGCTTCGTCCCGGTCTCGAGCATCTGCTCCATCAGTTCGCGTTCCACCGTCGCCGCTTCGACGGCCGCGGCCGCGACGCCGACCGGACGACCGGCCAGGTCGACGAGCAGGAACTCCTCCTCCACGCCAACGGTGCGCATCGGCACTCCTTCCGCTCGGCGGCCGGACCCGGTGTCGTTGCGCCCTTCCACCGGTGTACCCGACAGCGTGCCGAGTCGAACCCGGCCCGGTCGAGTCGTGGCCTTGCGCACGCGCGTCCGGGAAGCCGGGTGGGCAGAATGGTGGCCGTGACCGAGCCCGACCTCGAGGAGCTCACCGACGAGCTGTACGTGGCGACCCCGCCCGAGTTCGTCGCGCGCCGCGACCACCTGGCCGCACAGGCACGGGCGGCGGGCGACGGCGCCCTCGCCGCCGCGATCAAGGCGCTGCGTCGTCCCACGGTCGGCGCCTGGTACCTGAACGTCGCATCCCGCGCCGGCCTCCGTTCGCTGCGCGACCTGCTGGCGCTGGGCGACAGCCTCAGGACGGCTTCCGAAGAGGGCGACTTCGTCGTGCTCCGTGACCTTGCCAAGCGCCGGGGACCACTCGTCACCGAGGTGGTGCGCGAGCTCACGAGCCTGCTCAGGGCGCAGGGCACGGCAGCCACCCCGGCAGGACTGGACGAGGTCCGCGCCACGCTCGCCGCGGCCCTGGCTGATCCGGAGGTGGCCGAACAGGTCGAGAGCGGGCGCCTCGACCGTCCCCACTCGTACGGCGGCTTCGGCGAGGTGATGGTCCTTCCGGCCGGCGAGCCGCCCGCGCGGCCGCGGAAGCGCCCGCTTCCCGGGGCGGGAACGGACGACGCCGCCGCACGCAGGGACGCCGAGGAGGCACAGGAACGGGAGCGCATCGCCCTGGCCGAGCGCGAACTCGCGGGGGCGGAGGCCGAACTCGCCGACGCGACGGCGCGGCGCGCGGACGCCGAGGTGGAGGTCGCCGAGCTGGGTGAACGCATCGCCTCCCTCACGCGGCAACTCGCCGCCGCCGAGCACGAACTCCGCCTTGCGCAGGCGGAGGTGAAGGATGCGACGGCCGACGAGAAGTCCGCGTCCCGCCGGGTGGACGTCGCACGGCGGGCCGTACGGGGATGAGCAGTTCGCGGTAGTGGGCTACAGGCTGTCCGGGGCCGCACCTAGGCTGCCACGCATGGCTATCGGACGTTATCCCAGCGTTGTCCTCGACTGCCCCGATCCGGTGCGGCTCGCCGAGTTCTACGGCGCCCTCCTCGACTGGAAGGTCGACGCGGCCCCCGACTGGGCCGAGGTTCGCGCCGACTACGGCCAGGTCATCTGCTTCCAACCGGTCGAGAACTACCAGCCGCCGCAGTGGCCGGGCCAGGACCGGCCGCAGCAGATGCACCTCGACGTGATGGTCGACGACCTCGACGCCGGCGAGGCGGCGGTGAAGGAGCTGGGCGCCACTCTCGCCGAGCACCAGCCCGGGAAGACGTTCCGGGTGTTCCTCGATCCCGCCGGGCACCCCTTCTGCCTCTGCGTCAGCTGACCGGCGCTCGGCCCGGGAATACCTGGCGGCGTGGGTCGATTCCACCTGGTGACCCTCGAGGAGGCCGGATGACGACCCTGCAGGACTTCGATGCGCGCACCATCACCGGCCAGGAGCAACACCTGGCCGAGTACCGCGGCAAGGTGGTGCTGGTGGTGAACACCGCGTCCAAGTGCGGCAACACCCCGCAGTTCGCCGGCCTGGAGAAGCTGTACGAGCACCTACGTGAACGGGGGCTGGTGGTGCTGGGCTTCCCGTGCGACCAGTTCGCGCACCAGGAGTTCGACGACGACGCCGAGACGGCGGAGTTCTGCCGGCTCAACTACGGCGTCACCTTCCCGATGTTCGCCAAGGTCGACGTGAACGGCCCCACGGCGCACCCGCTGTTCAGCTGGCTGCGCAGCGACGCGAACGGCGTGGTGGGCGAGCCGATCGGCTGGAACTTCGCGAAGTTCCTCATCGACCGCGACGGCAAGGTCGTGCGCCGCTACGACCCGAAGTTCCCTCCCGGGGACATCGAAGCCGACATCCTCGCCCTGCTCTGATCGGACGCCGGACGCGTCACGCCCGTGACGGCGCCGTGGGTGGCGCCGAGCCCGGCCCGTAGAGCCGGGTGGGAGGGTGCCGGGATCGACCTGCGGCTCACCAGGGACGGCTGCGCTCCACGGCCGATCGGCGGCAGGCGGTTACCATGGTCGAGGCCTTCGGTCCCTCCTTCCCCGACGGAAAGCTCCTGCCTTGACTGCATTGACGCGCAAGCTGAAGATCCTCGTGCTCACCGCGACGGTGGCCGCTGTCGGGAGCGGCTGCTTCGGCGTCCCGTCCACCGGCATGGCGAGTGAGCCGGCAACGACGCCCGCCGCCCAGCCGTCCTCGACGGTGACCGCCATCACCTCCAGCCCCCGTGACGCGACGATCGGCAGGTACGGCACCCGCACCCGGGCGACCTTCAGCGTGAAGGCGAGCGGCACGAACCTGCGCTACTCGTGGCAGGGCAAGGTGCCCGGGGGATCGTGGAAGACGATCCCGTCGGCCAGGAAGTCGTCCTACGTGGCCAAGGCGAGCACCTGGAAGAGCGGGACGCTGTTCCGCGCCGTCGTCCGGGGCGACCAGGGCAGCGCGACCTCTGACTCGGCGAAGCTCACCCTCCTGCTGCCCACCAAGACGCCCGCGGCCGACGCGGAAGCGGCCTTCGGACTGTCCGGTCTCACCCAGGGTGTCGACCTGTCGGCCTACCAGTACACGCCGTCGGGGCGGGTGAAGATGAGCGCGATCCGCTCGTGGGCCACGAAGGACGGCTTCACGATGCTGCGCACCGGCAGCGGGGCGCGTCCCACGCACCAGACCTACGTCAGCGCCTGCACCGGCAAGACCGGGAAGACCGGCCGGACGCCGGTCACGGAGGACTGCGCCTACGCCAGGCTCGCGGACGCCGCCCGGGCCTCCGGGCTGTCCCTGGGCCACTACTGGTTCAACGGCTGGATCACCTCGATCGACACCACCAGGCAGAACCTGTTCTCCGGCGACTACACCACCGCCGACTCCGCCCGGCAGTTCGTGAAGTGGCTCAAGGCCGACGGCAACTACACGAAGTCGAGCACCGACCCGCTGGTGCTCGACATCGAGAAGGGCCACGCCTGGGTCAAGACCTACAAGGGCAAGAAGTACACGATGAGCCTGCGCGCCTGGAACGCGGACGAGGCCACGCACTTCCTCACCACCGTGAAGGCCCTGCTCACCGACCAAGGCTACCACCCGAACATCTACGTCTACATGAGCGCCAACGCCGCGTCGAAACGGGCCGAGGACGGTGCCTGGTACTGGGGCAACGTGGCCGGCATCGCCCGGCTCTGGGTGGCGTCGTGGGGGACGAACAACGGACGCATCCCGGACGCCGAGCCGAAGGTCGGCCCGTGGGTGAACTACGGCGGCTGGTCGATCTGGCAGTACACGTCCAACGCCCGCATCGCCGGCTCGGGGGTCGGTGGCATCGACGCCGATGTCGCCAAGCCCGACGCCTGGAAGCCGCGCTGATCCTGCGGTCGGCCCCCCCGGTCAGATCTCGAGGTTCCCCCCGACCACGACCGTCCGGTCCGGCGGCAGGTGGAACACCGTCGTGCGGTTCGCCGCGTTGGCCGACAGCCACAGGAAGATCCGGCGCCGCCACGGCGACAGCGACGGCACGTCGCCAGCGGTGAGGCGGAGCGAGGACAGGAAGTAGTGGGCCGCACCGGGGTCGAGGTCCATCTCGGTGCACTTGTCGCGTCCCCACTCCAGCGCCGCGGGGACCACCTGGCTGTCGTTGAAGCCGACCCGGTAGCTGATGTGGATGATGCCGTCGTCGAGGTAGCCCAGGTCGTCGACGGCCGCGCGGTCG
This sequence comes from Actinomycetes bacterium, assembly GCA_023392635.1. GTDB lineage: Bacteria > Actinomycetota > Actinomycetes > Propionibacteriales > Propionibacteriaceae > Propionicimonas. Next base: position 68,453 of record JAEVYS010000023.1, read on the forward strand.
ACGTGGCGGATGTGCGGCACGTTCTCGTTGACGATGCTCACGATCGCGACCTGCTCGTGGAGGACGTGGTAGAAGTCCACGGTCTGGCGCAGGGCCAGGGGAGTCGTCTCGGCGTTGGGATGCGGGAACACGGCGAGACCGGGCACCCGCGCGACGCGCCGCGTGTGGACCATCTCGATGAAGTCGGTCAGCGGCCCCTCGATCTGCCGGCGCTTCGCGTCCACGGAGTCCTGGCCCTGGCGCCACGTCCACATGATCGTCGCGGCGACCGACGCGATCATCAGGGGCAGCCACCCGCCGTGAAGGACCTTGGCGAGGTTCGCTGCGAAGAAGACCGCCTCCATGCCGAGGATGAGCACGACCGCCAGCGCGATCTTCCACGGTGCGACCCGCCACACGAAGTGGGCCAGGAACAGGAACACGGTGATCTCCAGGAGCAGCGTCCCCGTGACCGCCAGGCCGTACGCGCTGGCGAGGCCCTGCGAGGACTGGAACACCCCGATCAGGAGCACGACCCCGACGTACAGGATCCAGTTGATCGCGCCGATGTAGACCTGGCCGCCCTCCTCCGCGGAGGTGTGGACCACGTTGAGCCGGGGCAGCAGGCCCGTCCGGTTCCCCTGGCGTGAGACCGAGAACGCTCCGGAGATGACCGCCTGGGACGCGATGATCGTCGCCAGGGCAGCCAGGGCCACCAGCGGGATGCGCGCCCAGTCGGGAGCCAGGAGGAAGAACGGGTTGGACACGGTCGTCGGGTCCCGCAGGATCATGGCGCCCATCCCGAGGTAGGCGATCGTGAGGGCGGGGAAGACCACAGCGAACCAGGCGATCCGAATGGGCAGGCGCCCGAAGTGGCCCATGTCGGCGTACAGCGCCTCCACGCCGGTCACCGTCAGGACGACGGCCCCCATGGCGATGAACGCGATCGCGGGGCGGCTGACCGCGAACGAGATGGCGTAGGTGGGCGAGAGGGCGGCCAGGATCTCGGGGTCGGCGAGGAGGTGGGGCAGGCCGAGGACGGCCAGCACACAGAACCACAAGGCCATGACCGGCCCGAAGAACCGTCCGACCGTGCCGGTGCCGAACTTCTGCACGGCGAACAGCGCCGTGAGGATCGCCAGCGAGATCGGCAGGACCAGCGGCTCGAACCCCGGGTTCACGACCGTGACGCCCTCGATCGCCGACATCACCGAGATGGCCGGGGTGATCACGCTGTCGCCGTAGAACAGGGACGCACCGACGATCCCCATCACCAGGGATGCGAAGACGAGCCGGGGACGGTGGGCGAGCCTCGTGCGCAGCAGGGCCACGAGCGAGAGGATGCCGCCCTCGCCGTCATTGTCGGCCCGGAGCATGAGGAACGCGTAGCCGTAGGACACGACGACGGTGATCGACCAGAAGACCATCGAGATGACGCCGAACACGTCGGCCCGGGTGGCCTCGACAGCATTGTGGTCGGCGCTGAAGACGGTTTGCAGGGCATACAGCGGGCTCGTGCCGATGTCGCCGAAGACGACGCCGAGCGCGGCCAGGGCCAGCCCGGCCCGCGCGCCGTGCGGGGGTGCCGGGGACAGGGCGGGTGCTTCGGTGAGCGGCGGGGCGTCCGACGACATCTGCGGCTCCTTCCACGCGGGACGCGTCCGCGACGGTGCGGCCGCTCTCCCTCACGTACCCGCCCGCCCCCCGCGGTACGCCGGGGTCGAAGCGACGTGGTCGGGTGACGGGGGGATCCGCAGCCCGGCGTGTGCAGGGCTGGCGCGCCGGGTCAGTGCAGGGCGGAGTCCGCCTCGGTGAGGCGCCAGGAGAGGAAGCGGGCGACGAAGCCTGACCTGGTCGGGGCGCACAGGTAGGGGCCCGCGGCCACGCTGCCGTCGACGAAGGGTGCCACCCGTACCAGCCGGAACGGCTCGTCCTCGACCCGCGCACGCACGGTGAGCGAGTCGGCGGCGCGGCTCACCCGTATCGTCACCACCCGCCCGTTCCAGTCGACAGGGGCGACCGACCAGTCCGAGCGCCCGAGCGTGACCACCGCGCCGAGGTTCAACACGTCGTCGGCGAACTCCAGGCCGGCCTTCACCCAGTGCTCGTCGTCGGAGCGCACCAGCACGCCGGCCTGGTCGAACTGGCCGGTGAAGGTGGTCTGGAGCGTCACCTCCGCCGCCTGGCCGACCTCCAGGGGCGCGAGCAGCCCGTGCTCGGTGTCGTGCACGAACCCGTAGGAGGTGTGCCGCCACGCGTCGGAGCCCTCGGCGGCGGTCACCTCGAACGCATCCCCGCTCACTGCCTGCGACACCGGCTCGTTCGTCCACGCGCCCTCCGACCAGTCGAGCTGCCTCGGGCCGCCGTCGCCTCGCCGCACCACGACGCCGGCGTCGCGCAGTTCGTCCACCACGGCAGCGAGCCGGTCGCGGTGGACGGGCGCGGTCAGGTCGACCAGCACCGTGGTCGCGAAGCCGTCGCGGACGGCGTCCAGCGCGGTGGTACGAACGCAGTAGTCGGTGGTGAGGCCGCACACGACGACGCTGGTGACCCGCCGGTCCACGAGCCAGTCCGCCAGCGACACGCCTGCGGCGCGTCCCTCGAAGCCGGAGTAGGCCGCCGCGTACTCGCCCTTGTCGAAGACGGCGTCGAAGGCGACGCCGGCCAGGGCGGCCTGGAGTTCACCTCCGGGAGTACCGGCCACGCAGTGCACAGGCCAGGAGTCGACGTAGTCGGGAGTCTCGGAGAAGTGCGGGCCGGGGTCGATGTGGTGGTCACGCGTCGCGACCACCGCGTCATAGCCGTGGGAGCCCGCGAGCAGGGCCGCGATGCGTTGCGCGGTCGCGATGCCACCATCCACAGCGAGGGAGCCGCCCTCGCAGAAATCGTTCTGGACGTCGACCACGATCAGTGCCGTGCCCATGCTCCACCGCCTAACGGAGTTCCGGTGAGGTACCAGCCGTCCTCATCCTAGGACGGAGGCAGCAGCAGGACGGGCGCGGCGCAAGACCGTCCCGGAACACAAAGGCCGGGAGTGCGCAGCCGCGACTGCGCACTCCCGGCCCCCCTGCGGGTCTGCGGTGCCGAAGCTCAGGCGGCACCAGCGGCGGAGATCAGGGAGTAGAGCTGCTCGGGGCTGGCAGCAGCCCGGAGCTTCTCCACCTCCGCGTCGTCGGAGAAGAGGATGGCGATCGAGGAGAGGATCTCCAGGTGCTCGCCCCCCTTGCCGGCGATGCCGACGACGAACGTGGCCTGCTGGCCGTCCCAGTCGACGCCCCCGTCGTACCGGACGAAGGTGAGCGCCGAGCCGAGGACCGTGTCCTTGGTCTCATTCGTGCCGTGGGGGATGGCCAGGCCGTTCCCCATGAACGTCGACACGGTGCGCTCACGATCCTGCATGGCCTCGTAGTAGGCCGGAGTCACTGCTCCCGCAGCCACGAGCAGGTCGGTTGCTTCCTGCATCGCCTGGTCACGGGTGGCCGATCCCGGGTGGATCCGCACCGCCTCCGGCGAAAGGACGTTGTTTCCCATCAGTGGGCCTTCCTGGTTGGTGGCGGCAGGGCGTTGCTCTCGCCCTGCCGCCGGGGAGTTAACGCAGGTTGGCCGCCTGGGCCTTGACCATGTCCACGACCTCGTCGTACTTCGGCGAGTTGATGAAGTTGTCGACGGACACGTGGGTCGCATCCGGGGCCTTCTGCCGGGCCCGGTCAGTGAGCTGGGACTGGGTGATCACCACGTCGGCCTTGGGGTCGAGGTTGGCGATCGCCTGGTTGACCACGGTGACGCCCTCGATGCCGGCGGCCTTGATCTTGTTGCGGAGCACCGAGGCGCCCATGGCGGAGGAACCCATGCCCGCGTCGCACGCGAACACGATGTTGGTGATCGCGCCGGCCGGAACGCTGAGGACGCTCGCCACGGAGGACTTCTTGCCCTTCATCGCCTCCATCTCGGCGGTGGCCGAGGCGAGGTCGCCCGGCTCGGCCTTGTCCTTGCCGAGGCGGAGGAGCACAGCGCCGACCGCCATGGTGACGGCGGCTGCGGCGATCCAGGAGATCGTCACGCCGAGGAAGCTGTCCGGAGCGGTCTGGGCGTAGACGGCCAGGATCGAACCGGGAGCCGCCGGAGCGCGCAGGCCCACGTTGAAGACGACGTTGACGAACACGCCGGTCATGCCACCGGCGATCATGGCCAGGATCAGGATCGGGCGCATCAGCACGAACGGGAAGTAGATCTCGTGGATGCCGCCGAGGAAGTGGATGATCGCCGCACCCGGCGCGGACGCCTTGGCGTTGCCCTTGCCGAAGATCGAGTACGCGAGCAGGATGCCGAGGCCGGGGCCGGGGTTGGCTTCGAGCAGGAACAGGATCGACTTGTCGGAGGTCTTGACCATCTCGATGCCGAGCGGGGTCAGCACGCCGTGGTTGATGGCGTTGTTCAGGAAGAACACCTTCGCCGGCTCGATCAGGATCGAGGCCAGCGGCAGCAGGCCGGTCTGGATGAGCATGTGCACGCCGCTGCCCAGCCAGCCCATGATGAGCAGCATGACCGGCGACAGCAGGAACAGGGACGCGATGGCCATGATCGAGGCCAGGATGCCGGCGGAGAAGTTGTCGACCAGCATCTCGAACCCGGGAGCGATCTTGCCCGCCCAGATGGCGTCGATCTTCTTCATCAGCCACGCGGTCAGCGGGCCCATGATCATGGCGCCGAGG
>JAEVYS010000044.1 GCA_023392635.1 Actinomycetes bacterium
CCCCCCCCCCCCCCCGGCGACCACGGGAGCCCCGTCAGAGCAGGGCGGTGGCGCCGTCCTGGATGGTCTGCGCCACTTCCTCCGGGGTGTTCTTGTTGCGGAACAAATTGTCCAGCGCGGGCCCGAACACCTCGTTCAGCATCTTCTGGCTGTTCGTGTGGTAGAGGTCGCCGATCTGCGCGGACGGCAGTGCCTGCATCGCGGCCTCGAAGCCCTTCGGCATGCCCTGGAGCATCGCCGCGGACGTCCGCGCAGCGTTCTGCACCGGGATCCAGTCGTGGTCGGTCGCCATCTGGTCCTGGAACTTCGTCGCCCGCCAGGTGGCGAACGCCTGCGCGGCCGACAGCGCCGCCGACTGCTTGGGGATCACCCAGCCACCCAGGAAGTACGGCATCACCGACTTGCCCTGGTAGAGCGGCAGCGGGGCCATGTCCCACTCGTCCTTCATCTGCTGGTAGGACGTGATGTTCCAGGTGCCCCCGGGCATCATCGAGACGACGCCGCCCGCGAAGCCGCCCGACTGGTTGTTGGCGTCGCGCTCGTCGGGACGCGGGGCGATGTGCTTGGCCCACATCAGGTCCTGGACGAAGCGCATCGACTCGATCACCTTCGGGTCGGTCATCTGGAACGCGGTCGGCTCCAGCGGCTTGTCGAAGAACGCGGTGCCGGCCGACCAGGCGAGGGTCTGCAGGCCCCACCAGACGCCGAGGTCACCGATGTCCAGCCCCCAGCGTGTCACCTTGCTGCCGTTCTTCTGGGTGAGCGCCGCGGCCGCCTCGAGCACCTTGTCCCAGGTCCAGGTGGCGTCGGGGTAGGACAGCCCGGCCTTGTCGAAGTGCGACTTGTTGTAGAACATGGCCAACGACTGGATGTTCTCCGGGATCGCGTACAGGTTCGACCCGTCGAACTTCCACGGGTTGAACAGGTCGACGGGGTACTTGGACGCGTCGCTGAGCTCGGTGGCGTCGACCGCCGGCTGCACGTTGGCCAGCAGGCCCTTCTTGTAGTGGGCGTAGGCCTGGACGTCCCAGTAGTACATGTCGAAGGGCTGGTTGGACGCGTACTGCAACTGGATCTTCTGCCAGTACTGGTCGTAGGGCAGGAAGTTGATCTTCGCCGTGAACTTGCCGGCCATCTCGGAGTTGAACGCCTCGACGCTCTTCTTGAAGTTCGCGTCGATCGTGGCGCCGTTGGTCCAGGCGTAGACGGTGAGGTCGGTCTTGCCGACGACCTCGGTCGACGTCGGTGCCGGCAGGGTGGGACCGGCCGCGGGCCCGCCGCAGCCGGCCAGTGCGAGCGCCGAGCCTGCCAGCGCACCCCCGAGGAGCGAGCGGCGGGACAGGGGTGCTGAGAACATGAGGACCCTTTCTGGTTCGGAAATCACTTGTTGACCCCGGCAACGGAGATCCCGTTGACGTAGTAGCGCTGGGCGAGGAGGAACACGAGAATCGACGGGGCGGCGGCGATCATCGTGGCCGCGGTGAGCATGTGCAGCTGCGGCCCGATCCGCGGGCTGCCGCCGAAGGTGGACAGGGCCACCGAGATCGTCCACTTGGACTCGTCGGTCAGGTAGATCAGGGGGCCGAAGAAGTCGTTGTACGTGCCGACGAACGTGAACACGGTGACCGTGGCGATCACCGGCAGGCTGAGCGGCAGGAAGATGCTCCACCAGATCCGGAAGTAGCCCGCGCCGTCGATGCGGGCGGCCTCCTCGAGCTCCTTGGGGATCGAGAGGTAGAACTGCCGGAACATGAAGATGAAGAAGGCCGAGCCGAAGAACGCCGGGATGATCAGCGGCAGGAACGTGTTCAACCAGCCGATCTTGTTGAACGCGATGTAGGTCGGCACGAGCGTGACCGTGGAGGGCAGCATCATCGTCGCCATCAGGACGCCGAAGATCGCGTTGCGTCCGGGCGCCCGCAGCCGGGCGAAGCCGTAGGCGCTGAACGAGCAGCTGAGCAGCGTGCCGACCACAACGCCGGTCACGACGATCGCGGTGTTCAGCGCGTAGTTCTGGAACGGGACCAGCTGCAGCACCTCGGGGTAGTTGCTCCACTGCGGCGGGAAGATCCACACCGGCGGGACGGCGAGCGTCTGCTGCGCGGTCTTCAGCGAGGTCAGGATCGTCCAGGCGACCGGCATCAGCACCAGGAAGCACCCGAGCGTGAGGACGGTCACCCGCACCGCGATCTCGGCGCGGGTCAGCGGCATCCCGCCGCCACGCTCCTCCGCCGCCGCCATCAGGAGTCACCCGCCTCGGTGTGCACCCACAGGGGCAGCGAGCGGAACACGAGCGCGGTGAGCACCAGGGTGATGGCGAACACCACCCAGGCGATCGCCGACGCGTAGCCCATCTCCAGGTAGGTGAAGGCCACCCGGTACAGGTACAGCGGGAGCAGCAACGTGGCGTTGTTCGGGTTACCGGTGCCGTTGGTCAGCACGAACGGCTCGGCGAAGACCTGCAGGGCGCCGATGATCCCCATCACGAGGTTGAAGAACGTCACGTTCGAGAGCATCGGCACGGTGATGTGGATCTGCTGGCGGAGCTTGCTCGCGCCGTCGACCGCGGCCGCCTCATACAACTCCTTCGGGATGCTCTGCAGGCCGGCGAGGTAGATGAGCATCGTGCCGCCGAACCCCCAGATGCCCATGAAGATCAGCGACCACAGAGCCCAGCGCTCGTCGCTCAGCCATGCCGGCCCGTCGATGCCGAACCAGCCGAGGATGATGTTGAACAGGCCGTGGTCGGTGTTGTAGAGCATCTGCCACACCCGGGCCACGGCCACCCCGCCGATCACGGACGGCAGGTAATAGGCCGAGCGGAAGAAGCCCATCGCCGGGATTCGGGCGTTGAGCAGGATGGCCACGATGAGGCCCATCAGCATGGTGCCGGGCACGACCACGACCGCGTAGAGCAGCGTCACCGAGAGCGACTTGAGGAACAGCTTGTCGGCGAACAGCTTGGAGTAGTTCTTCAGGCCGATGAACTCCGGCGAGGAGAGCATGTCGTAGGACGTGAAGCTCAGCCACAGGGACGCGATCATCGGTCCGATCGCGAACACCAGCACCCCGAGCACCGCCGGCGCCATGAACACGTAGCACCAGACCGCCTCGCGGCGGCGCAAGCCGCTGAGACGTCGTCGCGCCGGCCGCACCGGAGCCCTGGCCGGCGTCTCCGCCGCTGTCGTCACCGCCGTGCTCGTGGGTGCCACCAGAGCTCCTCTGACCTGGTACTAAATCCACTGAACTGATTAAAGTCATCATGCGACACGATCAAATCGTGGGTCAAGGGTTGGACACGATCGTGACCAAGCTGGTACCAACCCCCCTAAAGCCGGACGGTGAGCCCGCCGTCGACCCGTACGGACTGACCGGTCACGTAGCTGTTCTCCTCCCCCGCCAGCCACACCACCAGTTCGGCCACCTCCCCGGGCCGGGCTCCGCGCCGCAGCGGGATGCGCCCGTGCTCGATGTAGACGGCGTGCGGCTCCGGCAGGTCGAGCTCGTCCACGCCGTCGACCAACGCCATCCGGGTGGAGACGAAACCGGGCGCCACCGCGTTCACCAGGACGCCCCAGGGCGCGAGCTCGATCGCGGCGGCCCTGGTGGCCGCCTCGAGGCCGGCCTTGGCCACGTCGTAGGCGAGGGTGCCCGGCTCGCCCACCGACGCGTGCACGCTCGTGACGTTCACGATGCGGCCCCAGCCGCGCGCGGCCATGCCGGACCCCAGGTGCGTCATCAGCAGCACCGGGGCGTGCAGGTCGACGGCGAGCAGCCGGTGGTAGTCCGTCGCGTCGAGCTCGAGCAGCGGGGTGGCGGCGAACGTGCCCGCGCAGTTCACGAGGATGTCGACCCCGGCCGTCGCGAGCTCCACCGCTGCCGCCACGACGGCATCGGAGTCGGCGAGGTCGACGAGCCGGATGTCCAGCCCCTCGGGGCCCGGTTCGACGTCGAGGCCCACCACCGTCGCCCCGGCCGCGGCCAGGGCCGTCGACGTCGCCAGCCCGATCCCGTTGCTGGCACCGGTGACGACGGCGCGGCGGCCCGCCACCCCGGTCACGGCGTCAACTCCGGGGTGCGGTAGAGCAGCCGGGAGTTGACCATGATCTCCACCTCCTGCAGGTAGGGACGCACCGCGTCCAGGTCGAGCTCGACCCCCAGTCCCGGACCACTCGGCAGCCGGATCAAGCCGTCGTCGCCGGGCTCGAGGTGCGTGCGGGTGAGGCCGTGGGCCAGGGGGCTCGACTCCACGGGGTACTCGCACAGCAGGTCGCCGGGAGTGTCGGCGTACGGCACCAGGGACGCCGCCAGCGCAAGGTGCGAGGTGAAGGTGTGGTTCACGAACTGCACACCGGCGGACTTGGCATAGTGCGCGACGGAGGCGGCGGGCCCGATGCCACCGATGCGCCCGGTGTCGATCTGGATGTAGCCCAGGCGCCCGTGGTCGATCAGCTGACGGGCGTGGTGGAAGCTGGACGCCCCCTCCCCACCGGCCAGGCGCACCGACCGGCTCAGGTGCGCGAGCTCGGCATGGGCGGCGAGGGCGCCGGCCACGAACGGCTCCTCCAACCACACCACCCCCGCCTCCACCAGCGCGGGGATCCGCGCCGCGGCGGCGTCCACGTCCTCGCCGAACACCGTCCCGGCATCGACCAGCAGGTCGACGTCGGGGCCGAGCCCTTCGCGCGCCGCGTGCACCTGGTCGGCGTCCGCCTGCGCCGTGCCGCGTCCGTAGGGTCCCCAGCCGAACTTCGCCGCCGTGTAGCCGGAGGCGGCCACGGCCGCGGCCTTCCGGTACGTCTCCTGCGGATCGTCGCCGAACAGCTGGGACGCGTAGGGCCGGCGCGGGTGGGGCTCCGTGACGCCCCGCAGCGCCCAGGCCGGCTCACCGGCGGCGTGGCCGAGCAGGTCCCACAGCGCGATCTCGACGCCCGACCAGGCGTGCGGCGTCTGGAGCAGGTCGAGCCCGCGCTCGCGCACGGTCCGGGCCAACCGTGAGATGTCAGCGGGCGCGCTGACCTCCGCCCCGACCACGCTGTCCAGCACGCCGTGACACGCGGAGTGGGAGGGCGGCGTGACCAGGGCTGCGATCGTGGGCAGCGGCGAGGCCTCGCACTCCCCCCACCCGGTGAAGCCGCCCGCCCGCACCCGTACCAGGGCCATGTCCTGGCTGCCGTCGCCGATGTCTCGCACCTCGGGAAGCGCCAGGTAGAAGATGTCCACCGCATCGATCCTCACCGGGCAACTCCTTCCACACGGCACTGGCCACCGTGACCACTGATGCTCCGCACCTCGGCCAGCCCGGAATAGGCCACGGCGCTCAGCCGGGTGCGCATCGTCTCTCCCGGCGCCAGTACCCGATGCCGTCCGGTTGCCACCCCTTCACCCACTGAAAGTCCTAGTCCGGTGCAGGGTTCGAGCACGGCGACCCGGAGGTCCTGCCAACCGGCCCACGACGCGAACGTCCAGCACGCGGGGTAGGCCCCGGTGTCGAAGGCCAGGCCGATGCCGACGCCGTCGGGGCCGGTGCAGGCCACCCACCCGGCCGCGAGTCCTTCGGCGAACAGGAGTTCCGCCGTGCCGTCGGGAGCGGCGGCGGCGAAGTCGGCCCCGCCCTCCGGCGTCGCCAGTACCGGCCAGGCGAACCGGTCGCCGTAGCTGCCGGCCCGGGGGGTGCCGAACCCCCCGATCTCCACGACCGACGGCGGCAGGTCGATTCGGGAGCCGGGCAGCAGGTCGACGGCCAGGTGCTGCTTGTGCATCATGGGCAGCACCCGTCCGGTGCCGTTGGTGACCTCGACCTGGAGTTCCAGCGCCGACGAACCGGCCGCGAGCCGGAACGTGCGGACGAGCCGGCTGCCCGACAACGGCGCCACGAGTTCGAGACGGACGGCGACGCCCTCCGCGAGCACCTGCCAACGCCACGGCGCCGACCAGGCCTCGCCGTGGTCGGGGAAGTCGATGCCGGCGAGCGTCTCCGGCTCGTCGTTGGGGAACAGCTCGTCCCAACCGCCGAGGAAGTTGTCGTCGTAGACCGCGCCGGGCGGGATCGGGGACAGCGCGAGCTGCGGATGGTGCCACAGCAGCTGGCGTCCCGAAGCGAGGTGGGTGACCTCCCAGACCCGTCCCCCGAGCTCGGGCAGGAGCACCACACGCAGGTGTGCATTGGCGAGGACCACCTCGACCAGGCCCGTCGGCGCGCCCATGCCCGTCTCCTCCTCGGCGAGCCGATTTAGTCTCGACGATTGACTAAGTCTCCCAATCTCGCAAAACTGATTCAACACCCCGTGCAGGCGAAGGAGCGAAGTGCGCGACAACGAGTGGCTCTACCGCGGGCGGTTGGGACGCTTCCTCGAGGAGCTCGTGCTCCCGCACCTCTACGGCGACCGGCACCCGCTGACCCTGACCGCCTGGCCCGTTCCGGGCGAGCCGGTGTCCTTCAGCGAGGCCGTCGGGCAGGCCTACACCCCGTTCGAGGTCGGCTCAGCCTGGGGCAGGGGCTGGAGCACCCTGTGGCTCCACGCCACCGGAGAGGTGCCGCAGGAATGGCGCGGCTCGCCGTACGAGATCGTCATCGACCTGGGGTTCCGCACGCACCTGGACGGCAGCCAGGCCGAGGGGTTGGCGTTCCGCCCGGACGGCACCATCCTGAAGGCCATCGAGCCGTTCAACCGGTACCTGCCGGTCGAGGAGCCCGACGCGATCAACCTGTACCTGGAAGCGGCGGCCAACCCGGAGGTCGCCGTCGGCGGCTCCTGGCACCCCACGCCGTTCAGCTCCCTGGCCACCGTGCCCGCGGAGGACCTCTACGTGGTGCGGCAGTTCGAGGTGGCGCGCCGCAACCTCGACGTCTGGGAGCTGAACGAGGACATCGAGGTGCTGGCCGGCCTCGCCGAGGAGCTTCCCGCCGATCTGCCGCGTCGTGCCGAGATCGTGGTCGCGCTCAACGAGGCGATGGACGCCGTCGACCCGCGGGACGTCGCGGGAACGGCGGGCCGCGCGCGCCGCGTACTGGCCCGGGTCCTGGAGCGTCCCGCGAATGCCAGCTCACACTGTGTGGTGGCCACCGGGCACGCCCACATCGACTCCGCGTGGCTGTGGCCCGTGCGCGAGACCGTTCGCAAGTGCGCCCGCACCTTCGCGAACGTGATCGCGCTGTGCGAGGAGTACCCCGACCTGGTGTTCTCGTGCTCCTCGGCCCAGCAGTACGCGTGGATCAAGCAGTACTACCCCGAGCTGTGGCAGCGGTTGAAGGCGAAGGTGGCCGAGGGACGCTTCGTGCCGGTGGGCGGCATGTGGGTGGAGTCGGACACCAACATGCCCGGCTCGGAGGCGTTGGTCCGCCAGTTCGTCCACGGCAAGGGCTTCTTCCTGCGGGAGTTCGGCTACGAGCCGCTGGACGTGTGGCTGCCCGACTCCTTCGGCTACACCGGCGCCCTGCCGCAGGTGGCGGTGGCGGCTGGCGCCCGCTGGTTCCTGACCCAGAAGATGTCCTGGAACGAGACCAACGTGCTCCCCCACCACACCTTCTGGTGGGAGGGCATCGACGGCACGAGGATCTTCACCCACCTCCCCCCGGTGGACACGTACAACTCCCGCCTCGCCGCGTTCGAGCTCGCCAAGGCCGAGCGCCAGTACGCCGAGCAGGGCCACGGCACCGTGTCACTGGTGCCCTTCGGGTACGGGGACGGGGGTGGCGGCCCCACTCGCGAGATGGTCGCCAGGGCCCACCGCACGGCCGACCTGGAGGGCTCGCCGAAGGTCCGGATCGGCACCGTGAACGACTTCTTCGCCGAGGCGGAGGAGGAACTGGCGCACCCGCACACGTGGTCGGGGGAGATGTACCTGGAGACCCACCGCGGTACCTACACCTCTCAGCTACGCACCAAGCAGGGCAACCGTCGCAGCGAGCACCTGCTGCGGGCCGCCGAACTGTGGGCGACGACAGCAGCGGTGCGGCGGGGGCTCGCCTACCCCGCCGACGAGTTGCGGGCCGTCTGGGAGACGGTCCTGCTGCAGCAGTTCCACGACATCCTGCCGGGCTCATCGATCGCCTGGGTGCACCGCGAGGCCGAGGCCAACTACGCGCGGCTCGCCGGCGTGCTGGAGGGCATCATCTCCCGCTCGCTGGAGGCGCTCACCGGGCCGGGCGAACGGCCACTGGTCGCCAACGCGGCCCCGGTCGCCCTGGCCGGCACCCCCGCCTTCGCCGTGGCGCCCGCCACGGCGCCTGCGACCGGCCTCGCCGTGGAGGCTTCGGACGGCTGCTGGGTGGTCGACACCGGGGCGATCCGCGCCGTCGTGGACGCCGACGGGCTGGTCCCTTCCGTGGTCGACCTGGCCTCCGGACGCGAGGCGGTGGCTGCCGGCCGCCGGTTCGGGGTGCTGCAACTGCACAACGACCGGCCGTCCATGTACGAGGCGTGGGACATCGACGGGCACATCAACCGGATGGTCGAGGACGTGGTCTCCGCGGAGAGCGTCCGGCTCGTCGAACACACCGACCACGAGGCCACCTTCGAGGTGGTGCGTCGCTTCCGCGACAGTTCGGTCACCACCCGGTTGCGGTTCACCGCCGGGTCCGCCGCGATCGACCACGACCTCGACATCGACTGGCACGAGCAGCGGACACTGCTCAAGCTCGCCTTCCCGACGAGCGTGTTCACCGACCGCGCCACCTCCGAGATCCAGTTCGGCCACATCCAGCGTCCGACCCACTCCAACACCACCTGGGACGTCGCGCGCCATGAGACGGTCGCCCACCGGTGGGTGCACGTCGGCGAGCCCGGCTTCGGGGTGGCGGTGGCCAACGACTCCACCTACGGCCACGACATCCGTCGCGACCACCCGGGCGGCGCCGCCCCGGGCACGACCGTGCGCCTGTCGCTCGTGCGCGGACCGCGGTTCCCGGACCCGGAGACCGACCAGGGCCGGCACCGCCTGGCCGTCTCCGTGGTCTGCGGCGCCGACCTCGAAACCGCGATCTCGGCCGGCCAGCGCCTGAACCAGCCGGTGCGTGAGCTGCGCGGCGGGGCAGCCGTGGCTCCGATCGTCGAGGTGTCCGCGCCGGGAGTGCTCGTGGAAGCGGTGAAGCTGGCCGAGGACGGCAGCGGCGACGTGGTGCTCCGGCTGTACGAGTCCCTCGGCGGCCGTTCGGCCGGTGCGCTGCGCCCGGGCTTCGGATACCGGTCGGTGGAGCGCACCGACCTGCTGGAACGCCCGCTCGGCCCGGACCCGGAAACCGACTCCTCGGGCGCGGTGACGCTCGCCGTCCGCCCGTTCGAGATCGTCACGCTTCGGTTCCGGGGAGTGCGGGGGCAGTGAGTTCCCTGCAGGTCACCGGCAGCGGGCCGCTCGCCCGCCGGCTGGCCCCGCTGGTCGACGCCGCCAAGGCCTGCCTGGCCCGCAACACCGTGCCGGGCCGGGCCGCGGGCGATCCGCCGCTCTACCTGCGCGCCGGCGGCGGGTACCCCGAGCCGTGGACGCGCGACGCCGCGATCAACACCTGGCAGGCCGCAGCCTGGCTCGAGCCGGAGGTGGCCAGGGACACCCTGTTGATGGTGTGCGAGCGCGACCGCTCCGCCGTCGTCTGGGACGACCAGTGGTGGGACCAGGTGATCTGGGTCGTGGGCGCCCGGGAGCTGGCGGTCGTGGCGGGTGACCGGGAGTGGGCTGCGGACGCGTACCGCATCGGCGTCGCAACCCTCGACCGCCTGGACGGACGGTGTCTTGATCCGGCCACCGGGCTCTACGTCGGACCCGCGGTGATGGCGGACGGCATCACCGCATATCCGCCGCTGTTCCACGACCCGGCGAGGCCGGCCTCGTCCTTCGTCCTCCACCATGCCGGCACCTCCCGCCTCCTGTGCCTCTCCACCAACGCGCTGTATGTTCTGGCCTTCCAGGCGCTGGCCGACCTGGCCCCACTCGCCGGCGACGACCCGTCCAGGTGGCGGGACCGCGCGGCAGCCCTGGCCCTGGCCGTGCGGGAGCGCTTCTGGCTGCGCGAGGCGAACCGGTTCGGGTACCTGCTCGGCGGCACGGGAGCGACGGCCGAACAGGAGGGGCTCGGCGTGGCACTGGCGATCCTGTCCGGCGTGGCCGCTCCCTGGCAGGCACGGGCGAGCGTGGCGGGCATCCAGCACTGCGCCTGGGGGCTCCCCGCGGTGTGGCCTCCGTTCCCCGGGCTCGCCGACCACCGCTTCGGACGCCACGGTGCCGCCCTCTGGCCGATGGTCATGGGTGTCTGGGCCCAGGCCGTGGCGTCCACCGGCGACGCGGTGGCGTTCGGCACGGAGCTCGACAGCCTCTGCCGGCTCTTCGAGGGCAGCGACCTGCGATTCTTCGAGGTGTACCACCCGGCCACTGGAGTGCCTGACGGAGGCTGGCAGGCGGGTCGCGACTGGGCGTCGGAGCCCGACCAGACCTGGTCGGCCACGACGTTCCTGGGCACGGTCCTGCACGGCCTTGCCGGGCTGTGCCCGACCCCGTCCGGCCTGGAGGTGCGGCCGTGCCTGCCCCCCGGCACCGGTGAGCTCCGGCTGCTCGGCCTCCCCTGGCGCGGGAGGCACCTCGACCTCGACCTCACTGCCGGCCACCACTTCGTCCCCGGGAGGACCTGATGGAACTGCACGCCCCCGAACTCGACGGCCTTCTCCTGGTGGCCGAGCAGCTCGACCTGCCGAACCCGTACGCGGCGGTCACCCGGTGCGACCTCCTGGCTTCTGTTGCCGCGGACGAGGTGAGCGTGTCCGACGTTCCGACGGTCGTGGTGCACCTCCCCGCCGCCGACTGGACGGTCCACTGGTTCACCTCTGCCTGGGGCGACGAGTTCACGCCGCAGCAGCAGCCGGGGAGCGAACCGGTCCACCTCGCCAGCACCACCGGTCGCTCCTCCCACGGCACCCATCCCTGGGTCTGCCTGGAGTCCGCCGGGGAGTGCGTGGTGGTGAGCCCCGCCTGGAGCGGGAACTGGCGGATCGACGTGGAACCCGCGGCCGGCGGCGGCGTGCGCGTCCTGGCGGGCATCAGCCCCGAGAACTTCACGCGCGCCGTCCGGCCGGACCGGCCCTTCCGCGCACCCACGGTGTACGTGTCGAACGCCCCGGACCGGGCGGATGCCACCGCCGGCCTCGCGGCAGCGGTGTCGCGCTGGGTCGCCCCGCGCACGCCGGACGTGCCGCTGACCTGGAACCACTGGTGGCCCTACGAGGACCAGGAGATCACCGCTGAGGTCTTCCTTCGCGAGGTCGCCGTGGCGCGCGACCTCGGGTACGAACTGGCTGTGCTGGACGCCGGCTGGTTCGGCGGGGCGGACGCCGCGTCGGACTGGTGGCGAATCCGCGGCGACTGGGACGCCGAGAACACCGTCCGGTTCCCCGACGGCACCGCCGGGCTGGCCCGGGCGACCCGCGACGCCGGTGTGCAGTTCGGCATCTGGTGCGAGATCGAGGCGCTGGGCCTCGACGCCCGGGTGGCGGCCGCGCGGCCCGAGATCGTCGCGCGTCGCGACGCCGACCCCGGCTTCGCCGGCATCAGGGAGGACGACCCCGGCTGGCTCGGATACGTGTGCCTCGGCTCGTCCGCCGGACGGGCACACGCCCTCGACGTCCTGGACCGGCTGGTCACGCGCACGGGTGCGCGCTGGCTCAAGGTGGACTTCAACCTCGACCCCGGCCCCGGCTGCTCACGCACCGACCACGGCCATGATGCGGGCGACGGCCTCTACGAGCACTACCTCGGGCTGTACTCGATCCTTGACGAGCTGCGCGCGCGGCACCCGCAACTGGTCGTGGAGGACTGCTCCTCCGGTGGCCTGCGGCTCGACCTGGGCCTGCTCGCGCACGTCCACTGCGGCTTCCTGTCCGATCCGGACTGGACCGAGTTCCAGCTCCAGCTGCTGTGGGGCATCTCCCAGATGCTGCCGGCGGCCAGCATCTACCACTTCAGCGAGTCGCAGTGGCGCACGCACCACCCGCGGCAGAACCTGGACCCGAAGACGGTCCCGGTCGCCGAGTACGACGCGTCGCTGCGCGCCGTGATGCTGCATCGGTTCGCCCTGTCGCAGAAGCTCGTCGAGCTGCCGGACGCGCTGCGCGACCGGGTGCGCGCGCACGCTCAGGACTACCGCGACCATGTCGTCCCGGCCCTGCGCGAGCACGGCGTGATCCGCCCGCTCACCGCCCAGCCGCGGCGCGACGGCGGCGGCGAGCGGTGGCCGGCGTTCCAGCTCAGCGCCGCCGACCGGCACGTCCTGATGGCTGTGGCCCTCGACGGAGCCGGGGACGAGTGCCGGATCCGTCCCGTGGGGCTGTCGCCGGAGACGATCTACGGCGTCCGGCTCCTCGGCCCGGGCGCCGACGCGGCCGACCTGGGCACCACCGAGGGCCTGGGATCGGAGCTCGCGTCGGCAGGGGTTGCCCTCCGCCGAGCCTCCGGGGCAGTCTCGTGGCTGGTGCTCATCGAGGAAGAAGATGCATGACGTCCGCCGATCCCTACAGCCCTGCCGAGGGTGCCGTCGTCCCCGTAACGCGTGATGCCGTCCGTCCGCGCGCCGCGCTGGCCAGCGACGCGACCGCCCTCGACCTGAGCGGGGGGTGGTCGTTCCGGCTGGCCCCGACGCCGGCCGACGCCGCCGCCTGGGCCGATCCGGGGACGGGCTGGGACGAGATCGCCGTGCCCGGCCACTGGCAGCTGCAGGGGTGGGGCCGGCCGGCCTACACGAACGTCCGCTACCCGTTCCCGCTGGACATGCCGCGTCCGCCCGCGGACAACCCGACCGGCGACTACCGGCGGGTCGTGGACGTGCCCGAGGTCGGCCCCGGCCGCTGGTACCTGCGCCTGGAGGGCGCCGACTCGGCCGCCCTCGTCGCGGTCAACGGCCACTACGTCGGCCAGCACACCGGGTCCCGGCTGCCGGTCGAGTTCGACGTCACCGACCACGTCCACCCCGGGCGGAACCTCGTCGCCGTCCGGGTCCCGCAATGGTCGACCGGCAGCTACGTCGAGGACCAGGACCAGTGGTGGCTGTCCGGGCTGTTCCGCGAGGTCGGCCTGCGGCACCGCCCCGACGGCGGCATCGAGGACGTCGACCTGCGGGCGGACGTCGACCCGGCGACGGGGGCGGGCACGCTCACCGCGAGCGTCCGGATGTCGGCGGGGGCGACGACGCCGGCCCGGCTCCGCATCCCCGAACTCGGTGTGGACGCCGCTCTCGCCGCGGAGCCGCTCGTGCTCGAGGTGGGCCGTGTCGACCCGTGGTCGGCCGAGGTGCCGAGGCTGTACGACGCCACCGTGGCCACGAGCACCGAGACCGTGCGGCTGCGGATCGGCTTCCGCCGGGTCGAGGTGGCCGGCGGACTGCTGCTCGTGAACGGGACCCGGGTGCAGTTCCGCGGTGTCAACCGCCATGAGTTCCACACGCGCACCGGACGCGCGGTCTCCGCCGACGTGATGCTCGCCGACGTGCTGGCGATGAAGCGCCACCACGTGAACGCCGTGCGCACCAGCCACTACCCCCCTCACCCCCATTTCCTCGACCTGTGCGATGCGCACGGCCTCTACGTGGTGGCCGAGGGCGACCTGGAGACCCACGGGTTCGAGTTCGAGGGGTGGGCGGGCAACCCGTCGGACGACCCCCGGTGGCGGGCGCCGCTGCTCGCGCGCGTCGAGCGCCAGGTCGAGCGGGACAAGAACCACCCGTCCATCGTGATGTGGTCACTGGGCAACGAGGCCGGGCGGGGCGCGAACCTGCGGGCCATGGCCGACTGGGTCCACGCCCGGGACTCCCGGCCGGTGCACTACGAGGGCGACCAGCGATCCGGCTTCGTCGACGTCTACAGCCGGATGTACCCCCCGCTCACCGAGGTGGACGAGATCGGACGCCGGGCGGAGCCTGCCCTGGACGACCCCGAACTGGACGCCCATCGGCGGTCGCTCCCGTTCATCCTGTGCGAGTACGCGCACGCGATGGGCAACGGACCGGGCGGCCTGTCGCTGTACGACGAACTGTTCGAGCGCCACGAGCGGTGCCAGGGCGGCTTCGTGTGGGAGTGGATCGACCACGGTCTCACCCGACCCGGCGCGCCCGAAGGCAGCGGGTACCGCTACGGCGGAGACTTCGGCGAGGAGGTGCACGACGGGTCGTTCGTGATCGACGGGTTGTGCTTCCCCGACCGCACCCCCTCCCCCGGGCTCGTCGAGCTCGCTGCCGTCAACGCTCCGCTCCGGATCAGGGTGGACGCGCGCTCGGCCACGGTGACCAGCCGGTACCAGCTGCGGGACACCCTGGGGGTCCGCTTCCGATGGGCGCTGCTCGCCGACGGGGCCGCCGTGGACGACGGTGAGCTGCTCGTCCCGGTGCTCGGCCCGGGTGACAGCGTCACGGTGTCCCTGCCACCGTTCATGGACCTGCTCGCGGACGTCCCCGCGACCCGGGAGGCCGTGGTGCGGGTGGTGGCGCTGACCGGTGAGGACCTGCCCTGGGCCGCCGCCGGGCACGAACTCGGCAGCGGCGAGGCGGTGGTGCGGGCGGCGGCGCTGCCGGACGCGGCACCCGGGCCCGTCGAGGTGACCGAGCGGGGACTTCGTCTGGGGCGCGCCACCTTCGACGCGCACGGCACGCTCGTGGAACTGGGTGGACGCGCCGTGCTCGCCGCGGGCTTCGACGCCTGGCGGGCGCCGACCGAGAACGACCTCGCGACCGGGTGGGGCGACAGCACGTCTGCCGCCGCGGCGTGGCGCGCCGTCGGCCTCGACCGGCTCCACCTGCGCACCGAGCGGGTGCGGTCCGACGGCCACACCCTTCAGGTGGAGGCGTCCGCGCGCGCGGCCGGCACCTCGGCGGGATTCCGGTTGCGCCAGGTGTGGCGGACCGACGATGCCGGCACCGTGGCGCTGCGGATGGAGGTTGTCGGGGCAGGCCCGCTGCCGACGAGCCTTCCCCGGCTGGGCTACAGCTTCGCGATCCCCTGCGACGACCCCCTCGCGGTGGAGGTCGAGTGGTACGGGCGGGGCCCCGGAGAGTCCTACCCGGACTCGTGCGCCGCTGCCCGGCTCGGCCGCTGGCGCCATCGGGTCGCCGACTGGCAGACGCCCTACGTGGTGCCGCAGGAGAACGGCCTGCGGCAGGACGTCCGGTGGGCCGACCTCGCCTGGATCGGCGGCGGCCTGCGCCTGCGGGCCCGTCCGGTGATCCACCTCGCGCTGCGCCCCTGGTCGAACCGCGCGCTGGAGGCTGCCGCGCATGCCGACGAACTCAGGGCCGAGGACCGCCTCTGGATCCACCTCGACGCCGGCCAGAACGGGCTGGGCACCGCGACCTGTGGTCCCGGGGTGGACCCGCGCTTCCGCTACCGTCCCGACAGCGCCCTGGTCGCCGTGGACCTCATGCCGCTCTGACGGTTCAGTGCGCGAGGGCGATCGAGCTCACCGCCGGTGCGAACTCGTGGTCGAGCACCAGGCAGGCGGCGCCGATCGCGATCACGTCCTCGCCGAGGGCCGTACCGACGACCGTCACGGGGCGGGTGCCCGGGCGGTGCACCAGGCCGGGCTGCACCAGGTCGTTGAGACGAGGCAGGTACACACTGCTCAGCCGCGTCCAGGTCGGGCCGCCGACGGCGACCACGTCGGTGTCGAACATGTTGGCGAGGGTGGTGATCGCCTTGGCCAGCTGCACCGCGGAAGCGTCCACCACGGCGAGGGCGCCGTCGTCGCCGGCGTCGACCAGTGCGCACAGCACGGCGAACGACCGGTCGACCTGCGCAGGCTCGGCCGACCGCACGGCGTCGAGGTGCGTGCCGCCGAGCACCCGTGCGGCGACCGCCCGCTCGACGAGAGCGGCCGGGCTGAGGGTCACCCCGACACACCCGCGCTGGCCGCAGTCGCAGACCGGGCCGCGGGCGTCGACGATCAGGTGGCCGATGTCACCGGCGTTGCCGGTCGAGCCACGGATGATCGTGTCGTCAACCGCCACACCGGCACCGATGCCCGTGCTCAGGTAGAGGAACAGCGAGTTGGCCTGGCCGAGGGTCGCGCCCGTCCAGCGCTCGCCCACCGCGGCAGCGATGACGTCCTTGTCCAGCAGGACGGGCAGCCCGACCCGCCCGGCCAGTTCGTCCGCCACCGGCACGTACCGCCAGTGCGGCAGGTGGGGCGGATCGAGCACCGTGCCGAGCTCGGCGTTGATCGGGCCGGGCGACGCCAGCCCGAGGCCCGCCACGAGATCGAACGGCACGCCGGCGCGCTCCAGGAGCGCCGGGACGGCGGCGGCGATGTCGGCCACCACGTCCGCCGGTTCGGCCGCGGCGGGGCTGGGGCGCCGCAGGTGCGCGGCG
Source organism: Actinomycetes bacterium (assembly GCA_023392635.1). Lineage (GTDB taxonomy): Bacteria > Actinomycetota > Actinomycetes > Propionibacteriales > Propionibacteriaceae > Propionicimonas. Next base: position 16,335 of record JAEVYS010000044.1, read on the forward strand.
ACCTCGCCCCGCAGGTTCACCACCACGATCGTGACCATCAGCGGGTCGAGGTGGACGCCCACCGCGTACCGGCCGTCGGGATGGAGGGTGAGCGGGGTCCGCGGCTTGCCGAGGCCCTGGGTGATCCGGTCGCCCTCGCGCAGCAGCCCCGATTCCAGCATCCGCCGGACGATGTTCGACACGGTCTGCGCCGACAGGCCGGTCTGCTCGGAGATCTCCACCCGGCTGAGGCCGTTGCGGGCCCGGCGTACGGCGTCGATGACCACCGCCTCGTTGAAGCCGGCCACACGGGAGAGGTTGGTGCCACGCCGCAGTGCCCGCATGACGTCCCCCTTCCCGTTGTCGACTAAGTCCAGTGGATGTATTTTGTCACCTCTGGTCCCGGAAGTCGCTGGAGCCCGCCATGTGTCCTCAACCGGCGTTCACCGTCGAGCCCGCGCCCCGACTGGTCCACGGATCGTTCGTCGACTGCAACGTGGCCGAGGCGTGGGTCGGCGACCGGCTGCGCATCTTCACCGGCAAGTACGGGGAGGACCCGCTGTGGGGCGAGGCGCGCGACCTGAAGTACGCCGACGGCCCCGACGCACCGGGCGCCTTCGCGACGGCCGCCGAGGACTTCACCGAGGTGCAACTCCCCGCGAACGCTGCTCCCGGCACGCCGGGACTGCACGGCGCGGTCTGGTTCGAGTCGGTGCACTCCCCCGACCAGGACGGATCGCGGCTGTACGCGCTCTACCACAACGAGAACTACCCGGCGACCCTGCCGCTGGACGCGTCCGGGGAGGGCTACTGCGACGCCGACTGGCCGGCGGGCCTGCAGGGCGAGGGGTCTCCGCAGGCGGTCTGCCGGATCGGGATCATGGCATCGGCGGACGGCGGACGGTCGTGGGCGGACCGCGGGGTCCTGCTGCAGGACCTCCAGCCGCGCCTCGTGCTGGCCCCGACCAACCGCAACTACACCTTTCCCGGCGGCGTCGGCGACCCCTCGGCGGTGGCGTGCGGCGACCACCTCTACGTGTTCTACGGCGAGTACGGCTATCCCGGCCGCTACGCGCCCGACTCCTGGGACGCGGCGACCGAGGCCTCCGGGCAGTGCATCAGCGTCGCCCGCATCGCCCTGGCCGACCTCGACCGTCCCCGGGGACGCGCCCGGCGCTGGGACGGGACGTCCTTCGCCGCGGCGCCCGACGGCATCGGGGCCCCGATCGAGGCGCTCCGGATCAGCCCGGCGGAGGGCGGCGGCCCGGTGTCCGCCGGCGACCGCTCCTTCCACTGGGGGCCTTCGGTCAGCTGGAACACCGCCCTCGAGTGCTGGGTGATGACGTTCGGCCGGGTGGACTCGGAGTTCTGGGCGGGTGACTCGGTGTGGATCAGCTTCAATCCATGCGCGGACCTCGGCGACGGCGACGCCAGCCAGCGCTGGACCTCGCCGCAGCTGCTGCTGCGCAAGCCCGGGCACACGCTGTGGTACCCGTCGCTCCAGCCCCTGGACACACCGGACGACGTCGCGGCGCGCCACACGTCCGTCCGCCTCGGCCGCCGGGCCCGCCTCTGGGCGAAGGACCTCGGACCCTCCACCCACCGCTACCTCTCCGAGCACATCGTGACCTTCACACCCGGCGAACCGGTCAGGTGAGGTCGACGAGCACCTTTCCGGGGGTGCCGTCGCCGGCGGCGAGGGCGGTGAAGGTGGCGGGAGCATCGGAAAGGGTGACGGTTCGGCTGATCAGGCTGTCGGCGGCGTCGGGCGCGGCCGCGATGCTGGCCAGGGCCTGTTCGAAGTCGACGCCGGAATAGGTGAAGCTGCCCACCAGCGTCCGCTCCGCGGTCGAGAGCTCGAAGGCGGCCACCTCGAGCCGGGGAGTGGCCATGCCGACCAGGCACACGGTCGATCCCGGTGCGGTGGCGGTCAGGCAGTCACCCAGCGATCCCGAACTGCCCACGGCATCGACCGCGGCGGACGCGAGGTCCCCCAGCACGCCACGGACCTGCTCGGACAGCGGGCCGGCGCCCGGGTCGAGGGGGACGGCGCCCAGCCGCGCCAGCACCTGCCTGCGCGCGGCGGTCGGCTCACTGACCAGGACCTGCCGGACTCCGGCCCGCTGCAGGGCGACCACGACCGACTGCCCGATCGGTCCGCCGCCGGCCACGAGGACGGCTCCCTCGCCGGGCGCCAGCCGCGCGACCGCGTGCGTCGCGACCGCCATCGGTTCCACCAGGGCCCCGTGCGGGAGCGGCATTCCCGGCGGCAGGGGCACGACGTTGCGCGCCGGGACCACCACCTGCTGGCCGAAGGCGGCGACAACGTCCGGTCGCACGCCGAGGATCCACTTGCCCGGGTGCTGCGCCTCGCGACCGCGCCAGGCCGGCGCATCGTCGGCGGGCAGGACGACGGGGTTCACGGTGACCGGGTCGCCCACCGCGATCCCGCTGACGCCCGCGCCGAGGGCCCGCACGTGTCCCGACGTCTCGTGACCCATCACCTGACCGGGCACCCGGCGCCCGTTCGCGCCGGTGAAGCCGTGCAGGTCGGAGCCGCAGATCCCGGTGCGGGCGATCCGGACGACCACCTCGCCCTCGCCCGGCTCGGGGTCGGGCAGCTCACGGACCTCCAGGTGACCGAACTCGACCAGCACCAGAGCGCGCACGACGCCTCCTCCTGCCTCAGCGGGGAGCGACGACCAGCTGGCGCTGCCTGCCCAGCCCGTCGATCCCCAGTTCCATCACGTCCCCGGGCTGCAGCCAGACCGGGGGCGTGAAGCCCATGCCCACGCCCGGTGGGGTGCCGGTGTTGATGAGGTCCCCGGGCTCCAGCACCATGAACTGGCTCAGGTGCCAGACCAGGAAGAAGGGATCGAACACCATGGTCGCGGTGCTGCCCGTCTGGCGACGGACGCCGTTCACGTCCAGCCACAGCCCCAGCGCGTTCACGTCCGGGATCTCGTCGGGGGTGACCAGCCACGGGCCGCACGGGTTGAACGTCTCCGCCGACTTGCCCTTGCTCCACTGGCCCCCGCGCTCCATCTGGAAGGCGCGCTCGCTGACGTCGTTGACCACCGTGTAGCCGGCGATCACAGCGGCCGCGTCCGCCGGCGCGTCGAGGTAGGAGGTGCGCTGCCCGATGACGATGCCCAGCTCGACCTCCCAGTCGGCCTTGCTGTAGCCCCGGGGCAGGCGGACGTCGTCATTGGGGCCGACCAGGGTGTTCGGCGACTTGGTGAACAGGATCGGTTCGGTCGGCACGGCCTGCCCGGTCTCCGCCGCGTGGTCGCTGTAGTTCAGGCCGATGCACAGGATCTGGTGGGGACGGGCGATCGGCGCACCGATCCGCTCGGCACCGAACGGCAGCGGCTCGAGCCGCGCCACGAGGTCGGGCAAAAACCGCATCCCCCCGGACCCGAAGAAGTTCTCGTCGAAGTCGCCCACCTCGGCGCGCAGGTCGAGGTAGTGGCGGTCGTCCACCTGGACCGCGGGACGCTCGCGTCCGGGCTCACCGATGCGCAACAGCTTCATGACAGGCCACGCTAGCGCCGATGGCGACTTCCGCCAATGGATTGACTAAGTAGCGGTCCGGATCAACGACGCGGCTGCAACGACGGGTCGTCGGGCGCCGACAACGAGATGAGGGCGAGGACGATGCCCTCGGAACGGGCGAGGCGGCGTTCGAGCGCGGCGAGCTGTGTGGCGGCCGTGCGTTCGTCCGGGTTGCCGACCAGGTCGACCGCACCGGACAGGAAGGCCTGCCCCGCTCCGACCATGGACAGCCGCAGCTCGGTGACCCGCTCCACCTCGGGTTGGCCGAGCAGGTCGGCGAGCGCGAGGTTCCACACCCGGCTGTCAGCCACCTCGCCGACCAGGAACCGGCGGTTGCGGTCGATGAGCAGGACGGCCACCACGCCCAGCAGCAGCCCGACGAGGATGGAAGCGATCGCGTCCGGCGCCGGCGAGCCGGTCGCCTGGTGCAGGCCGATGCCGGCCGCAGCGATGGCGATGCCGACCAGCGCGGCCGCGTCCTCGAAGAAGACCGCCCGCACCGTCGGGTCCGACGTGCGCAGCAGGTGCGTCCACAGGTCGCGCTCCTTGCGGCCGGCGGCGTGCCTGGCCTGTCGGCTCGCCTGCACGAAAGAGACGCCCTCGAGGACGGCGGCGACTCCCAACACCGCGTACGCCCAGATGAAGTCCTGGGCGGGCTCAGGGGTGAGGAGCTCCTGGACACCGTGCGTGACGGAAACGCCGGCCCCGACCGCGAACAGTCCGATCGCCGCGAACAGCGACCACACGTAGATCTCGCGGCCGTAGCCCAGTGGGTGTGACCGGTCGGGGGGCCTCGCCGCCCGCCGCTGGGCGATCAGCAGGAAGACCTCGTTGCCGGCGTCCGCCCAGGAGTGCGCCGCCTCGGCCACCATCGACGCCGCGCCGGTCACTGCTGCCGCGAAGGTCTTGGCGACGGCGATCAGCAGGTTCGCGGCGAAGGCGATCGTCACGGTGAGGGTGCTGTCGCCGTGGCCGTCGTCCCTCCGGGACGCCGGTTCGGCCGGGAGTGCAGAGCTCACAGCTCGAGGTTAGGACGTCCTTACGAAAGTCTTTCGGCTCGCCGGGGCGGCACCTGAACCCATTGCGCGCCGCTCGCCCGGCTGCCTCAATGGGAGGGCCATGAGCGTTCTGGTCATCGAGGACGACCCGACGACACGCGAGGTCCTGCGTCGCTACCTGACCCGCGCCGGCCTCGAGGTGGTCGAGGCCGACGACGGGCTGCGGGGCATCGAGGCCTTCGCGCGCTCGGCGCCGTCCCTGGTGATCCTCGACCTGATGCTTCCCGGCATCGACGGCCTGGACGTGTGCGAGCGCATCCGGCGCACCAGTGACGTGCCGGTGATGATCCTCACCGCCCTGGGCAGCGAGTCCGACCGGGTGCTGGGCCTGGAGCAGGGCGCGGACGACTACGTCGTGAAGCCGTTCTCCCCTCGGGAGGTGACCTTGAGGGCACAGCGCCTGCTGCAGCGGAGCGCTCCCCACGGCGAGGCCGTCCCCGCGCTCGTCGACGGCGATCTCCGGCTCGACCGCCGCGCCCGCCGGGCCACGCGCGGCGGCCGGGAGCTGCCGATGACCGCGCGCGAGTTCGACCTGCTCGCGTTCCTGATGTCCCACCCCAACGAGGCGTTCCGGCGGACGGACCTGCTGCAGCGGGTGTGGGAGTGGGAGTTCGGCGACGATTCCACCGTCACGGTGCACGTGCGGCGGTTGCGGGAGAAGGTCGAGCCGGATCCCTCACGTCCGGTGCGACTGGAGACGGTCTGGGGAGTCGGGTACCGGTACCGGCCCGGAGGAGGCGGCGATGAGTGAGTCCCTGGCCCACATCGCACCGTGGGCGCTGCTCACCTGCGTGGTGACGATCCTGCTCCTGTGGGGCCTGCTGCACCGGTTCTCGCGCCACCTCGCCGTGTCGCTCGCCGTCGTCGTGGCGGTCCCTCTGCTCGCTGCGCTCGCCTTCGTGGTGGCGATCAGCGGTTTCATGTTCACCGAGCAACTCGAGTGGACGCTGGTGACCTGCGGGCTCGTGGCGCTGATGCTGGTGCCCGGGTCGGTCCTCGTCGGCCAGCAGTTCGCGCGGCGCACCCTCGCCGCCGAGGCGCGCCGCGCCGAGGAGCGGGCCCGGGAGGTGAGCCATCGCGAACTCATCGCCTGGATCAGCCACGACCTCCGCACCCCGCTGGCCGGGATCACGGCGATGGCGGAGGCGCTGGAGGACCGGGTGGTGGACGAGCCCGTCGAGGTGAGCGACTACGGGGCACGGATCGGACGGGAGGCCGGCCGGCTCGCTTCCATGGTCGAGGACCTGTTCGAGCTCTCCCGGATCAGCAGCGGCACGCTCGACCTCCGGCTGGAGCCCATCGCCCTGCACGAACTGGTCCGCGCGGCGGTGCTCGGGCTGGGGCCGGTCGCGGCGACCCGCGGCGTCCGGTTCGACGTCGAGTTGCCTGCGCTGCTCGGCATCGGCTCCGGTCCGGAGATGGAACGGGTGATCCAGAACCTGATCGTCAACGCCGTCCGGCACACCGTGCCCGGCCGCCGCGTGGAGGTGCGGGGCGGTCGCGCGGGGGACACCACATGGCTGACGATCACCGACGGCTGCGGCGGTATCCCCGCCGAGGACCTGTCCCGGGTGTTCGACCTGGGGTTCCGCGGCACCGCGTCCCGTTCGCCGGAAGCCTCCCCGCTCAGCCCCGGCGCGGGCCTCGGCCTGGCGATCGTGAAGGGCCTGGTCACGGCTCAGGAAGGCCAGGTCGCGGTCCGCAACGTCGGGCACGGCTGCTGCTTCACCGTCCGCCTGCCCGCGGTGGCCGGGGCGCTCGCCGTCGCCGGCTGAGCCGGCGGGCGCCACGAAAGGGCCATGCCGCGCCCCGGTCGGGAACGCGGCATGGCCCCGTGGTTCTCGTGTCAGGCGGCCGCGATCCCCTCGGTCGCCCTGTGGTTGGCCGAGCCGAGGCCGGTGGGCGTGGTGCCGATCCGGGTCAGCGTGCCGTCCGGGGCCACGCGGAAGGCGTCGATGTTCCCGGTCGCGCCGCTCAGCTGGTAGAGGTAGCGCCCGTGCCGCGACGCCGCGAGGTCGACGGGGCCGGCGTCGGTGGCGGCAGCGGTGGCGTCGGTCAGGGTGAGCATCCCGCCGTGGTCGGCCACCGCGGAGATGCTGTTGGAGCCGGCGTTGGCCACGTACAGCTGGCCGTGCACCAGGACGCTCCAGCACGCCGCCGCCTGACCTGTCGGTCCGACCTGGGACAGCTTCGCGAGCATGGCGCCCTTGCCGACCCGGTAGCTGGTGACCAGGCCGCTGGCGTCGACGACCAGGAGTCGTCCGGCGCGGTCGTAGGTCAGCGCGAACGGCACCGCTCCCGAGGTGGTCACGACCGGCGAGGCCGACGGCCGTCCGTTGGTCAGCGCGAACGACAGCAGCGTGCCATGGGTCTTGGTCGCGACCACGACCGCGTGCCGGTCGGGGCTGACCGCGACCTGTGAGGGCGCCTGCAGGAACTCCGGGTTCCCGTTGGGCACCAGGGAGAGCGGTCGGGTCGACCCGTCGAGGTGGACCAGCGTCCGCCCGGAGAGCCGGTAGCCGCTGATCGAGCCGCCGCCGCGCGCGTTCAGGACGTACACCAGGTCCCCCGCCACGCTCACCGACACCGGGAAGTCCCCGTGGCTGGAGACCACCTGGCGGCGCCACAGCCGACTGCCGTCCACGCCGAACACGGTCAGGCTGTCGCTGCCGGCGTTCACCACGAACAGCAGGTCGTGGCGCCGGTCGAGGGTCACCGAGCCCTGCGAGGCCAGCGGGTCCACGACCGCCCCCGCCTCCGCGCCGCCCTTTCCACCGGTGGCATAGGTGCCCGCGCTGGTGAGGCTGCCGTCCGCAGCGCGGGTGTAGGCCTGGACCGCGTTCTGGTCGAGGTCGTTGGTCTGGACGAACACCGCTCCGGTGCCGGCCTGCGGGTGCGGTGTCGCGGAGGCGGGGGACGCCGGTCCGGCGGCGACGGCGAGCGCAGCCGTCGCGACGGCGAGTGCGAGGGATAGACGTGGATGATTCACGGTGCCGCTCCTGTCATGAGGTTTCGTGGGCACCGGCCAGTCAACGCGGGGCGCTCCCCCGACTCCATGCCCGATGACTTACCGAATCCTTACGAAGCCGTGACGTCAGGACCGCTCGTCGAGCACCCACCGCACCGGCCGCATGTCCGGCCCCGGCTCGTAGCGGCACTCGCGCCCCGTCCGGACCGTTGCTTTCAGGTGCCGTCCCACGGTCTGGTCCACCTCCCCGATCCGGGTGATCGCTGCGGCGACGGCCTTCTGGATCGCGACCCGCGCCCGCTCCGCACTGGAGCCGGCGACCCGGAGCCGTCCCCCGAGCCCGGTGGCGGCGGCCACCACCTGCAACAGTGCCTCGCGCTCGTCGTGCAGGGCGGCCTGCCGGCCGGCGTCCGACCACTCCTCCGCCTCGCGCAGGTCGTCGTCGAGGTCGGCCAGCCGACGGCGGTAGGCGTCCAGCGCCTTGCGGTCGATCACCTCGCCGAGCCCGGCCTCGGACAGCACGCCCGTGCCCCGGCCCGCCAGCTCGAGTGCCGGCAGCGCCTGGCCGGGACGCCGGAGCAGCTCGGCGAGGTAGCCGAAGCCTCGCAGCGGCCGGACCGGCGAGGGCCGCTCCCCCGAGCCCACCAGCCACAGCCCTCCCGAGGTCGGGTGGAGGTGCACGGTGAGCGGACCGTCCGGCAGGTCGGCCGGCGGTCGGGCCCCGGCCAGGCGGTCGCGCCACCAGGTCGCCCCCACGGTGTCGTACGCGGACAGCGCGCGAGCGGAGAGCGAGGCCGCGAGCTCCCGGTCCCCGAGCAGGTCGGCCGCGCGGGAGAGCGTGTCGTCGACGAGCCCGTGGAACATCACGCCGCCGGCGTTGAACACCGGGCGCCCCGAGTAGGGGGTGAGCAACCGCGCCGCCTCGGACACCACCTCGCGGTCGCCGACGGCGAGCGCAGCCTCCAGTGCGCACTGCAGGGTGAGCAGCCAGTTCACGTCGCGGGGGAGGCCGTGCAGGGCCCCACCACGGAAGGTCGACACCAGCGCCGCCGCGCGGTCGGAGCGTCCCGCACAGGTCCACAGGAAGGCCGCCTCGGCGCAGACTTCCCGGGCACCCTCCGCGAGGGCGAAGGCCTCCGCGCGGGCCGCCACGTCGGCGCAGGTGGCACGGTCTGCGGAGACCGCGGCCGCATACCCGGTCTGCGACGCCACCACCATCCAGCCGTCCGCCAGGCCCGCGAGCCGGGACGCCTCCGCCGCGCCTTCCAGCAGCGCGGCCGACGTGTCCGTCCGGCCGAGCATCAGGTCCAGCGTCAGCCGCCGTGTCAGCGCGAAGAACCGTGCGCGTGCCGACTCCTCGCCCAGACGTTCCAGCGCCCGCAGGTGGCGGTGCATCGAGTGCACGTCGAGGAGTTCGAAGGCGAGCTGGAGCCCCCACAGGTGCGCCTTGAGCCGGGCCTCCGGGTCGAGGACATGGGCCGCCACGACGTCCAGGCGCAGGGCGAGGGCGCGGCGGGTCTCGAGCTGGTCCGGTCCCCAGTGCGTCGCCAGCGCCGCGTCCAGGCAGTCGGCCACGAGTTCGGGATCACCGACCTGCTCCGCGTCGTGGAGTGCCTGCTCGGCGAACGGCAGCCCCCGTTCCTGCTGGCCGGAGTAGACCCAGCAGCGGGCCAGGGCCGCACCGAGGCGCGCACGGGTGGCCGGGTCCGTGGCTCGCTGGAGGGCGTCGAACAGCTCGGCCGGCAGCCGGCCTGGTTCGGCGCCGAAGACATGGGCCGAGGCGGCGACCAGCACCGTCTCGGCCCCGTCGTGCGGGCTCCCCGTCCCCTGGCTCCCCACGGGTTCAGGCTAGGCCGCGGGCAGCAGCGGGTCGATGTGATCAGTTGCGCAGCAACGTCACGGTGGCGGCGTGCTCGCGCTGGCGCTCCTCGTCCCAGTCACCGGTGCAGTACACCGACAGCTCGGCGATCCGGCCGTCCCGCAGGTCGGCGCGCAGGAGCTCGCGGCAGTACCAGTGCTGGCCGTCGTGCGGCCACCGTTCCTCGATCTCGAGCACGAACCCGCTGGCGGTCGCGTCGACCCGACGGACGTCGACCTTTCCCGCGAACGGGTGCGAACCGGTACGCAGTGCGACCACCGCGGCGGTTCCGGCCGCCTGGACCCGCCACCAGGGACTGGTCAGGTCGGCGAAGGCGTCCGGGGTGAAGAGGTCGGCGGGCGCCGACCCCGACTCCAGGAACGCCACCAGCCCGGCGACGGCGGCGTCCACCTGCGAGCGCGGCGGCGCCGCGGTGACGCTCATCGCCCGGCCGCCGTCGCGGCCATGTTCTTCTCGATGACGGCCATGGTGGCCGCCAGTTCGGCCGCAGGACTGAACTCGACCAGCGTCGTCCCGGCCGTGACCTCGGGCAGGTGGCCCGGTGGCGCGTAGTACGCGTCGCCGGCGACGTACACCTCCTCGTGGTCCGGCCAGCGGAACGTCACGCGGCCGGCGCTGACGACGCCCCAGTGGTGGGCCTGGCAACGGTCGTCCGGCAGTCCGACGAAGAACGGCGCCGGGTCCACGTCCTGGGCATAGGTCTCGAAGCCGACGGTGTAGCCACCGAGGTCGGCGTAACGGGCCTCGATCTCCGGGGCGTCCATCGCCACGGGGGTCGACATTCGGTTCGCACTGGGCATTCCTGCCCTCCTTCCGGGTTGATCACCAACACCGGGAAGGCGTGAGGACGGACGTCACATCGTGACGTCCCGCTGCACAGGCGACCGGACCCTGCGATTCGGGTCAGGCGAGGGCGGCGGCGACTTCCGGGATCCTGGAGCGGTAGCCCTCGAGGAGGCGACGCCCTACGTCCACGGAGTCGACCAACGGGTGGGTGGCGAACGCCTCCCAGGCCAGGTTGGCCGAGTGCTCGGTCGCGGCCCGGATCGTCAGCTGCTCGACCGCCTTCACGGACTGCACGAGCCCGAGCATGTGCCCGGTGAGCGGGGACACCCTCCGCGGGTGGACGCCGTCGGCGTCGACATCACAGGGAACCTCGACCACGGCGTTCTCCGGCAGGCCGGGAACCGTCCCCTCGTTCACGACGTTCACGATCGCTGCCGTCGGCTCGCCCCCAGAGAGCGCGCCCATCAGCGCGAGCGCCACCGCCTGGTAGCCGCCCTCCCCGTCGTCGGCGTGACGCTCCTCGGTCTCGGCGCGGGCCTCGGCCATGTAGGTCTGCTCCCGCTGCTGCCGGGTCCGCCGCCACAGCTCGGACGCGCGTTCGGGTGCGGCGGCTGCCTCAACGTAGAACCGCTCCTGCTGCTCGGCGAGGAACTCGCCACGCGTGCCGGGTGCGGACAGGATGCGAGCGACCGCCTCCCGGTTGCAGTAGTAGTAGAAGAGGTACTCGTTGGGCAGTGCGCCGAGCTGGCGCACCCAGTCGAGCCCGACCAGGCGGGCCTCCTCGATCTCGTCCAGCTCCGGCGAGGCGAGCAGGCCGGGCAACCGGTCGACGCCGTCCACCTCCAGCGTCCGCAGCCAGCCCAGGTGGTTGAGGCCCACGTAGTCGTAGGTCACCGCCCCGCCATCGGCGCCGACCGCGGTTGCGGCGCGCCGCATGAGCCCGATCGGGGTGTCGCAGATCCCGACGACGCGGTCGCCGAGGATCGGGCGCAGCGCTTCGGTGATGATGCCGGCCGGGTTGGTGAAGTTCACGAACCAGGCCCCGGGGGCCACCGCGCGGACGGTCCGGGCGACGGCCTGCATCACCGGGATCGTGCGGAGCGCGTAGGCGAGGCCGCCAGGGCCGGTGGTCTCCTGGCCGAGGACGCCGAGGTCGAGCGCGACCCGCTCGTCGGCGACCCGTCCGGCGGCACCGCCCACCCGGATCGCGCAGAAGACGAAGTCGGCGCCCACGAGGGCGGCCGACAGGTCCGTCCCTGCAGCGACGCGGACGCCGCCCGACAGCGCGAGCCCGTCCACGACGGCCAGCATGGTGCGCAACCGGCCCGGATCGGTGTCGACCAGCACGACCTCGTCGACCGGCCCTGACCGGGCCACGGCCTCGACGACCTGCGGCACGCGGAAGCCCGCCCCTCCGATGATGACCAGCTTCACGCTTCGATGACCTCCGTACCGGCTTGTGCCATGTGTGCCAGCGTGGCCGGGTCGGCCCCGCGGTTGGTGACGAGCACGTCGATGTCCTCCGGGCCGCAGACCGACAGCAGGCCCGTGCCCGGGAACTTGCCCTTGTCCGCCAGCAGCACGCTGCGCTCGGCCGCGGCGAGCATGGCGCGCTTGACCCCCACCTCGATGCCGGTGGTGTCCAGCACGTTCCCCTGCCCATTGACTCCGGAGGTGGAAAGGAAGCACAGGTGCGCCGACAACTGGGTGAGGGCCTGTTCGGTCAGCAGCCCGACCAGCGACTGGTAGGTGTTGCGCAGCACCCCGCCCACCACGATCAGTTCGGGGGCTGCGGCGTACCGCAGTTCGTCGACCACGGCGAGGCTGGACGTGATCACGGTCAGGCGGCGGGAGCGGAGCCGCCGCGCCAGGCGCGCGGTGGTCGTGCCGATGTCCAGGCAGACGATCTGGCCGTCCTCGATCAGTTCGGCGGCGCGATCGGCCACCGCGTCCTTGTCGTCGGCGGAGCGCCGGTCGACCACGTCGAAGGTGTCGGCGTCCTGCTCGACCGAACTGCCGCCGCCCCGCACCCGCCGGAGCAACCCGTCGGCGCTGAGCGCGGCGAGGTCGCGGCGAATGGTGGACGGACTGACCCCGAACTCCTCGGCGAGTACCTGGACCGAGGCGTCGCCCTGCAGGCGGAGACGCCGCAGGATCGCCCGGTGCCGAGTGTCAGTGAGCATGCGCTCATCGTAACGCGCAACTTCGAGCAATATCGCGCATTTCGTGCGCGGACTTGGTTGAGCAGTGACGGAGTTTGTGCAATTGTGTGGAGGTGGGCACCAATGAGGGGATCACGCCCGGCGACGCGGCCGGCGTCGACGTGCTGCTCGCCGGCATGGTGTTCCTCGACATCGTCTTCACCGACCTCCCCGACGCACCCTGCCCCGGTCACGAGATCTGGGCCGGCGGCATGGGCTCCTCCCCCGGCGGGATCGCCAACCTGGCCATGGCGACCGCCCGGCTCGACCTCCACACCGCCCTGGTGGCCGCCTTCAGCGAGGACGGCTACGGGCGCTGGTGCCGCGACATCCTGGGACGCCAGGAGCACATCGACCTGAGCCGGTCGCGGACCATCCACGACTGGCACTCCCCCGTCACCGTCTCCATGGCCTACGACGGTGACCGGGCGATGGTGACCCATGGCCACGACGCCCCGCTGTCGACCACCGAGATGATGGGGACGCCCCCACGGGCGAGGGCCGTGATCGCCGAGCTCGACGGCCATCCCTGGTGGGAGCCGTGCCGTGCGGACGGCGCGCTGGTGTTCGCCGATGTCGGGTGGGACCGCACCGAGACCTGGGACCGCGCCGTCCTCGACCGGCTCGAGGGATGCCACGCCTTCACCCCCAACGAGGTCGAGGCCATGGCGTACACCCGTACCGACTCGGCCGAGGCCGCCGTGGCGATGCTCGCCGAGCTGGTGCCGCTGGCCGTCGTCACCCGCGGCCACGAGGGAGCGGTCGCGATCGACCAGACCACGGGCGAGCAGGCGGCGATCCCCGCGCTGCGCGTGCCCGCGATCGACCCCACCGGTGCGGGTGACGTGTTCGCCGCAGCCCTCGTCTTCGGCACGCTCGACGGCTGGCCGCTGGCCGACCGGCTCCGCTTCGCCGCGCTGGCATCCGCGCTGGCCGTCCAGCAGTTCGGCGGCGGCCTCGCCGCGCCCGGCTGGGGCGACATCTCCGACTGGTGGTCCCGCACGCGCCGCCAGTCAGCCGACGGCGACGCCGCTGCCGCCGAACTCGCGCGCGACTACGGCTTCCTGACCGACCTGCTGGGTGCCCACGAAGGACGTTCGGTCCGCAGGGCCGACGCCACCATCGCCCAGCTGGCCGACCTGAGAAGTGACCAGCACCTGCCACCGCGCCGCCGGTGGTAACGAGAGGAGAAACCGTGAACGGGCCCAACACCCGACCCCGCGCCCGCTGGGCGCGGCTGCTCACCGCAGGCGCCGGCGCAGCGCTCCTGGCACTGAGTGCAGGGTGCGCACCCGGCACCGGCACCACCGGAACCACCGCGCCCGCGTCCCCGCGGGCGTCGGTGAACACAGATCCGGCGTCGATGGGCAACATCACGCTGACGATCTGGGACCAGGAGGTGCGAGGCGGCCAGAACGACGAGATCACCGAGTTGAACGCCCAGTTCCAGGCCAAGTACCCCAACATCAAGCTGGACCGGCACGCGCAGAGCTTCGAGGACCTGCAGAAGACCGGACGGCTGGTGCTCACCGGCCCCGACGCCCCCGACATCATCGAGGCGAACAACTCGCGCAGCCAGATGGGCTCCTTCGTCACCGCGGGCCAGCTGGTGTCCCTCGACCCGTACGCCGAGGCGTACAAGTGGAAGGACCGCTACCCCGCGTCCGTGCTGAGCCTGTCGTCCTACTCCAGCGACGGCAAGACGTTCGGGTCGGGCAGCCTCTACGGCCTGCCGCAGGTGGGCGAGGTCGTCGGCTTCTACTACAACAAGACCAAGCTCGCGAAGCTCGGGCTGTCGGTGCCGAAGACCTGGGGTGAGCTGGAGCAGCAGCTGAAGACCATCAAGGACGCGGGCGAGACCCCGCTCGTCCTCGGCGACCTGGAGAAGTGGCCGGCGATCCACGTGTTCGGGCCCGTGCAGGGGGCGCACACGCCGGCGGAGGAGATCACGAACCTTGCGCTCGGCAACCCCGGCGGCGACTGGACGGACGCCACCAACGTGGCCGCGGCCCAGCAGGTGCAGGACTGGGTGAAGGCCGGCTACTTCAACTCCGACGTGAACGGCGCGGCGTACGACGACATGGTCGCGAAGTTCGGCAAGGGCACGGGCGTGTACTTCCTCGGCGGTTCGTGGAACACCCCGGTCCTGGACGCCGCGCTGTCCGACCAGGTCGGCTTCTTCGCCCCGCCGCCGGCCGACGCGTCCGCCGGCCCCGCCACCACCGGCGGCACCTCGCTCCCGTTCGCCGTCACGTCCGCCTCGAAGAACCCGGACGCCGCGGCCGCGTACATCAACTTCATCACCAGCGACGACGCGATGAAGGTCATCGCCGACAAGGGCAACCTGCCGGTGCTGCACGCGTCCGAGCTCGCGCCGGCCACCGGGGTCGGCAAGGAGGTGTACGCCGCGTACGAGCTGGTCACCACCAAGGGCCACCTGCTGCCGTACCTCGACTACGCCACGCCCACCTTCTCCGACACCCTCGGGGCGTCGCTGCAGGACCTGATCGCGGCGAAGAAGACGCCGCAGGAGTTCGCTGCGGCGTTGCAGAAGGACTATGGCGACTTCATCAAGGGCTGATCTGGTCGACCCGCGGCTGGCCCGGCGTCGCCGGGCCAGCCGTGAGGGACGCACTTCGGCCACTCCCTACCTCTACCTCGCGCCGGCGTTCGTGCTCTACGCGGCGTTCCTGCTCTACCCTCTCGCGCGGGCCGCCCAGTACTCGCTGTACGCCTGGGACACCGTCTCGCCGGCGACGTTCGTCGGATTCGGCAACTACGTGAAGATGGTCGGCGACCCCGACCTGCTGGCGTCGTTCGGCCACTCCGCCGTGCTCGTGCTGTTCTACGCCGTCCTGCCGATCTGTCTCGGACTGGCCGCCGCGGCGATCCTCAACCGCGCCCGGGTACGCGGACTCGGCTTCTTCCGGACGGTCATCTTCCTTCCCCAGGTGATCGCCATGGTGGTCGTCGCCGTCGCCTGGACCCGGATGTACTCCACCGACGGCCCGATCAATGCCGTGCTCCGTGCGGTCGGCCTCGGTGACGTCGCCAGGGCATGGCTCGGCGACTACACGTTCGCGTTGCCCGCCGTGGGCCTGATCGGCACCTGGGTGGAGACCGGGCTGGTCACCGTGCTTCTGCTGGCCGGCATGGGCCGGATCCCGCGCGACCTGTACGAGGCCGCGCGCCTGGACGGGGCCGGCCCGTGGTCGGAGTTCCTCGCCATCACGCTGCCGGCCGTCCGCGGCGAGATCGTGGTCGCGGCGACCCTGACGATCGTGGCGGCGCTGAAGAACTTCGACATCATCTACATGACCACCCGCGGCGGCCCCGGCTCCTCGACCGCCGTCCCCTCCTACCAGGTGTACAACCAGGCCTTCGGGCTCGGCCAGGTGGGCATGGCCACCACGATCGGCGTGAGCCTCGCCGTCCTCATCTTCGGGGTGAACCTGGTGCTCAACCGTGCCGCCGACAAGGCCGCGGAGGACTGACATGGCGAGCCGCTTCCGCAACACCTCGCCGGTCGAGGTCGGCGTGAACTACCTGGTGCTGCTCGGCTTCGCCGTGGTCTCGCTCTGGCCGATCGGCACGATCCTTGTCCAGGCCCTGGGACCGGCCAGTCCCGAAGCCGCCGCGGCCGGGGGCGTGCACGTCGAGAACTTCGTCGAGGCGTGGGACCAGGGCCAGTTCTCCACCTACATGCTCAACTCGGTGCTCGTCTCCGTGACCGTCGTGCTCGTCTCCGTCGTCGTGTCGGTGCTCGCCGGCTACTCGTTCGGAACCATGACCTTCCGCGGCTCGACCTGGCTGTTCTACCTCTTCCTCTTCGGGATGATGGTGCCGGCGGAGGCGATCGTGGTGCCGTTGTTCTTCGACCTGCGCCAGCTGCACCTGGTGAACACCCTCGTCGCCGTCGCCGGCCCGCAGGTGGCCCAGTCGATCGCGTTCGGGACGTACTGGATGCGCACCTCCTTCCGGGCGGGCGACCGTGCGATCACCGAGGCGGCGATCGTCGACGGCGCCGCACCACGACAGGTGCTCTGGCGGGTCCAGGCCCCGATCGCGCGTCCGGCGATCCTGACGCTGGTGGTGCTGATCTTCATGTGGACGTGGAACGAGTTCCTGATTCCCCTCGTGATGTCGCCCACGGGCACGCTGCGGACCGCGCCGCTGGGGCTGGCGTTCTTCCAGGGCCAGCACGTCACGAACTACGCCCTGATGGGAGCCGCGGCGGTCATGGTGGCCGCTCCGGTGGTGATCCTCTACCTTTTCGCACAGCGCTACTTCATCGCCGGGATGACCGAGGGCGCCGTGAAATGAGGACCGCATGAGCCAGCCACTCCGCATCGGGATCCTCGGCGCCGCCCGCATCGCCGGCCGTGCCGTCGTCGAACCGGCCCGGACCGTGGGCGCCGAGGTGGTCGCGGTGGCCGCCCGCGACCCGGAGCGCGCCCGCGCGTACGCCGCCGAGCACGGCATCGCCAGGTCCTACGGCAGCTACGCGGAGCTGCTGGCCGACACCGACGTCGAGGTGGTCTACAACCCGTCGCCCAACGGCGACCACGTGCGGTGGACGCTGGCCGCACTGCGCGCCGGCAAGCACGTCCTGTCCGAGAAGCCGTTCGCCAGCAATGCCGCGGAGGCGCGACTCGTGGCCGACGAGCCGAACCCGTCCGGGCTGGTCGTCTTCGAGGGCTTCCACCACCACTACCACCCCACGTACCAGAGGCTCCTGCAGCTGGTGGCCGAGGGTGCCGTCGGCGAGGTGACACGACTCGACGTCCACATGAAGTTCGACTGCACGGACGTGGGTGACATCCGGTGGTCCTGGCCCCTGGCCGGAGGGTCGCTGATGGACCTGGGCTGCTACACCCTGCACGTGGCCCGCGACGTGGCCGCGGCGCTGGGGGGCAGCTTCCGCCCGGTGTCCGCACGCACGACGTCCCACCCCGGCGTCGACCCGCGGGTGGACGCCACGGCCCGGGTGGAGGGCGTCCTGCCGAACGGGGCAGTCGCCGTGCTGGAGTCCAGCCTGGAGGGGCCCGAGGACTACTCCGTGCTCGTCACCGGCACCCGGGGCACGGTCCGGCAGCCGAACTTCATCAACCTCGCCGCCGACGACCGGCTCCTGCTCACCGTGGACGGTGTCGAGACCACCGAACACCACGGGACGACGTCCACGTACACCCACCAGCTGCGCGTGCTGGAATCGGCGATCCGTACCGGAGCACCGTTCCCCACGGACCTCGACAACGCGATCGCCAACATGGAGGCGATCGACGAGTGCTACCGGCTCGCCGGACTGCCGCTTCGTCAGCCGGCCCGGGACTGAGACCGCGGCAGCCTACGCAACTCTCCACCTTGCCGCGACCGGACGGCCGGAAGAGGCTGAAACGCATTCGGCAGGAGGAATGGAGGGGTTCCCGTGACGTCGGATGCCAGCGGACGTGCGCCCGGATGCGACACGAGCGACATGATCACGATCCACCGCCTGATGCGCCGGCTCTTCGGGGACGCCGCCGATCTCGTGCGCGGAGTGGCCGACCAGAACCGGCAGCGGGTGCAGGTGATCGCCGACCACATCGCGGAGATCGCGAACGGCCTCCACCTCCACCACCACACCGAGGACACCCTGCTGTGGGACACGCTCGAGGAGCGCTCGCCCGGCTGCGCCCTGCACGTCGGCCAGATGAAGGCGCAGCACGCGGCGATCGGCGCGCACCTCGACGAGCTGGAGGCGGTGCTGCCGGCCTGGCGGGCCAGCGCCGCCGCCGGCGATCGTGAGAAGGTGGCCGCGGTCCTCGACCGGGTGCGGGACACGCTCGAACGGCACCTGGGACAGGAGGAGAAGGACATCCTGCCGGTCGCTTCCGCGTCGATGAGCCAGGCCGAGTGGGACGTCCTGGGCAAGCACGGCATGGAGTCGATCCCGCGCGACCGCATGCTGATCCAGCTGGGCATGATGCTGGAGAGCATGCCCGCAGCCGAGCGCAGAGGCTGGCTGCGGGAGCACGTGCCGCTGGTGGGCCGCCTGCTCTTCCTGCTCGTGGGTCGCCGCCAGTTCGTCAACCACTACCGCCTGGTGTACGGGGCGGCGCCCGCGGCCTGACCCGCATGGCAGAGGACCGCACGGGGTAACGTCACACCATGACTGCCGATCCACTGGTGAGCGTCGTGGTGCCGGTCTACGACGTGGCCCGCCTGCTTCCCCGTTGCCTCGACTCCCTGCTCGCGCAGAGCTACCGGCCGCTGGAGATCATCGTCGTGGACGACGGCTCCCACGACGACTCCTGGGAGGTCATGCTGCGCTACGCGCAGCTGCATCCCGAGGTCCACGCCATCCACCAGGAGCACCGCGGCCTCGGCCCTGCGCGCAACGTCGCGATCGCCCAGGCCACCGGGGAGTTCCTGACCATGGCCGACGCCGACGACTGGCTCGAGCCCGACTTCGTCGCCGACACGGTTCGCATCGCGCAGGAGACCGGGGCGGACGCCGTGATCGGCAACTTCTCCTTCGACACCCTCGGCCTGCGCGTCGGGTTCCCGTTCCTCCCCCGGAAGGACTCGTTCACCGGTCTCGAGGCGGCCGAACTGTCCATCCACATGCTCCGCATGCCGGCGTTCGCCTGGGCCAAGCTCTACCGGGCCCACCTGTTCAGTGCGACCGACGAGCCGTTCCCGACGATCTTCTACGAGGATCTCGCGACGACGCCGAGGATCCTCGCGAAGGCGAAGCGGGTGGCACTGACCCGCAAGGTCTACTACCACTACTGTCTTCGGTCCGACAGCATCACCGGGGCGTTCGGGGCCAAGAACGTCTTCTCCTTCGCCGCGGCGATCGACATCCTCCGCCACGACCTGGTGCGGCAGGGCAGGTGGGAGGCCTGGCAGCCCAGCTACCGCAGGCTGCTCCGGCAGGCGTTCTGCATGATGTCGCTGCAGGTGCTGTTCCAGAAGCACGAGATCCCGTGGCGCGCGCGCCTTCCGCTCCTGACGAGATACGCCCGCCGGCTGGGAGACCTCACCGCCGAACCGAGCGGGCCACCGCCCGCGGCCCTGCGACTACGCCGAAAGTCGCGACGGCGTACGTCCACCCGTTCGCCGGCCCCGTTTGCCCTGCGCGGAGAGCCGGGCGGCACCCCCGGGCCGGGCGGGAGCGAGCTGGCTCACGGCTGACCGGCGAACGGACGTCGATCCCGTCGCGGCCGGTCGGCGCGGCGCAGCCGGTCGGCCTGCCGCAGCGGATCGGCCGGCCGCCGCCGACGGCACGTCCTGAGGGGCCACGCGGGCGGCCTGGGCACCGGCGAGCGCGATCACCTGGGCGTCCGTGGCGTTCACCGACGACGGCCGGGTCGTGATCTTCGCCGCACGGGCGAGGGTCTGGAAGTCCCTGCGCTGCTCGGGCAGCACGAGAGTGATCACATCGCCCTGCTGGCCCGCGCGAGCCGTCCGCCCGGAGCGGTGCAGGTAGGCCTTGTGCTCGGCCGGCGGGTCGACGTGCACGACCAGGTCGATGCCGTCGACGTGGATGCCGCGCGCCGCGATGTCCGTGGCGACCATCACACGGACCTCGCCCGAGGCGAACGCTGCGAGGCCGCGCTCGCGCGCGTTCTGGGAGAGGTTGCCGTGCAGTTCGACCGCGGGGATCCCGGTCGCGGTCAACTCCCGGGCGAGCTTCCGCGCCTGGTGCTTGGTGCGCGTGAAGAGCAGGCGCCGCGACGTCCCACCAGCCAGGGTACGGACGACCTCGCGCTTGGTACCGGCATCGCCCACCAGGAACACGTGGTGGGTCATCGCCTGGACCGGCGACTCCTCACCGTCCACGCTGTGCACCAGCGGCCGGTCGAGGAAACGCTTGACGAGCTTGTCGACGCCGCGGTCGAGGGTGGCGGAGAAGAGCAGCCGCTGGCTGCCCGCCGGCGTCGCAGCCAGGATCCGGGTCACGCCCGGCAGGAACCCGAGGTCGGCCATGTGGTCGGCCTCGTCGAGCACGGTGATCGCGACCGCGCCGAGCCGTACGTGCCCCTGCTGCATCAGGTCCTCCAGGCGCCCCGGCGTGGCCACCACGATGTCGGTGCCCCTGCGCAGCTGCTGCACCTGGCGGGACTGGTTGACCCCGCCGAAGATCGTCATCACGTTCAGTCCGGCCACGCGGGCCAGGGGTTCGACGGTGGCGAGGATCTGGTTCGCGAGCTCGCGGGTGGGAGCCAGGATCAGGGCCCGTGGCGCACCGGGCAGCGTGCGGGGCTCGATCGAGGAGCCGGACGGCACCAGACGGGCGAGGCGAGCCACCAGGGGCAGCACGAACGCCAGCGTCTTGCCCGAGCCGGTGCGCCCACGGCCGAGGACGTCGCGGCCGGCGAGGGTGTCGGCGAGCGTGGCCGACTGGATCGGGAAGGGGGTGTCGATGCCCTGGCGGGCGAGCTCGCCCGCCAGGCGGGAGGGCAGGCCGAGGGACACGAACGACGAAGGGCTGGAATCAGCGTGTGACAAGGAAAGAACTGCTTTCTGCAAAGGAATCGGGTCACCACGGTCGGAATCCGCTCGCGTCTGGGGCGGCTGGGGCCGCCGCGCGGTGCGCCGAATGCCTGCGGTGCCGTGGTGCGATACTGGGCGCGACGACCGCGCCTCGTGTTCCAGTATCGCACAGGGTCGGGCGAGCCCAGGAATCCGCCCCGCGGCGTCCGGCTGCTAGGGTGGTACCGCACCGCCGGTGCCCGCTGTTCTTTCGCGCAGGTTTCCCAGTCCTCCTGACCGGGTACCAGCCACGGGTCAAAAGACTGTTGTCATCCCTGCTCAACCCGCCGCCTGACCCAGGCCCTGGCCCTGAGCACCCGCTGGACGAAAGAACGCCATTCCTCTCGCTGCACCCCGCACCCCATCGAGCGCCGACGGCTCCCTGCCGTTGCCCCTCCGGGTGCCCACCTCCCACAGACCCCGTTCCGGCGCCGCCGGAACGGTTACATGGATCGCACCGGCGATCCGAGAACAAAGAAGGAAGAACGACATGGCCACTGGCACTGTCAAATGGTTCAACTCGGACAAGGGCTTCGGCTTCATCGCTCCGTCCGACGGCTCGGCTGACGTGTTCGCCCACTTCAGCGCGATCGTCGGCAGCGGGCGTCGCGACCTCTACGAGGGCCAGAACGTCGAGTTCGACACCGAGCGCGGCCCCAAGGGCCTCCAGGCGACCAACATCCGGGGCCTTTGACCCGAACCTGCACGGCGTCGGCTGAGGTCTCCTCGGTCACGTCACGAGAAGGCCCCCCCCCCCC
>JAEVYS010000028.1 GCA_023392635.1 Actinomycetes bacterium
GTCCCGGTGCTGGCCGTCGACGCCGGCGGCATCACCGTCGCGCGGGTGCAGGAGGCGCGGCCGTCGGCCGCGGCGGCGCGCCGGTTCGGCGCACAGCTGGCAACCACCCACGACGCGGGTGCACCCGCCTTCGGCGCCGGTCCCGACGGCTGGAACGGCGACGGCTTCATCGGCGACGCGCCACTGTCCCTGCGGCCCGAACCCACCTGGGGCGCCTTCTATGCCGGCCAGCGGCTCCTGCCGTACGCGCGCACCGCTGCGAGGAACGGCGCCCTGTCCGCGAGCGGGCTCACCGTGGTGGAGTCCCTGGCTCGACGGGTGGCCGCCGGCGAGTTCGACGACGGCGCTCCCCCGGCCCGCCTGCACGGCGACCTGTGGTCGGGAAACGTACTGTTCAGCGGCGACTCCGCAACCCTGATCGACCCGGCGGCCCACGGCGGCCACCGGATCACCGACCTGGCGATGCTCGCCCTGTTCGGCCTGCCGTTCCTCGCGGAGCTGTTCGACGCGTACGAAACCCGGTCGACCTGGCTGCCGTCCCGGTGGCGCGAACTGGTGGGGCTGCACCAGCTCCACCCACTGCTCGTGCACGCCGTGCTGTTCGGCGGCCACTACGGCGAGCAGGCGGTCGCGGTGGCGCGGCACTACTGAGCCGGGTCGGGCGGCGCCTCAGCGGGAGCGTGCCGGGACGCACGCGTGCGCACGACGGAAGAACGGGAAGCCGGCCCCGAACCTGGCGGCGGCAGGGTGGCGTCAGCTGATGCGGCGGAAGTCCCGGGGATCGTCGGTCTCGTCGTCGCCGTAGCGATCGGCGTAGTCACCGTACTGATCGTCCTCGACGTCGTCCTCCGCGACGTCCTCGAACTCGGGCTCACTCGCCGGTTCGTAGGAATCGCCTCGAAGCTCGCGCTCCAACGACCCGAAATCGGTCGAGTAGGAACGGTATTTGAGATCGCGAGCGACCTTCGTCTGCTTCGCCTTCGCACGGCCGCGCCCCATGAGGTCAGCCCCCTTCGCAGCGGTCGAGCCGCTTCAAGAATCAATCAAGTATCTTCGTGAGGCCAAGGGTACCCAATCACGGCACGGCCGCAAAGACGACTCTCAGCCCGGGAGAGGGTGCTCGCCGTGCAGGTCGACGCGCGCCGGCGAACCGGGCTCGGGACGGATCGTGCCGAGCACCCAGGATGCGATGCCGGCACCTTCCGCCAGCCGGCTCGCGGTGGCCACCGACGACTCCGGCAGCACCAGCGCCATGCCGACCCCCTGGTTGAGGGTGGCCTCGATATCGGGCTGCCGGACCGCCCCCAGGCGCTGGACCAGCCCGAAGACCGCCGGCGGCGTCCACGACGTCCGCTCGAGGTCGGCGACGACCCCGTCGGGCAGCACCCGCACCAGGTTGTTGGCCAGTCCACCCCCGGTGATGTGGCTGATGGAGTGCACCTCGACGGCATCGATGATGGCGAGCAGGTCCCTGGCGTACACGCGGGTCGGCGTCAGCAACTCCTCGCCGAGGGTGCGGCCCAGCTCGGGCACGTCGCGATCGAGCGCCCATCCGGCGGAGGCGATCACGTGGCGCACCAGCGAGTAGCCGTTGGAGTGCAGGCCGGAGGATGCCAGCGCCAGCACCACGTCGCCGGCACGCACCCGGTCCGCGCCCAGGATCCGGTCGTACTCCACCACGCCGGTGGTCGCCCCGGCCATGTCGAACTCGTCGGCCTCGAGGAGCCCGGGGTGCTCTGCCGTCTCCCCACCGAGGAGGGCGGCGCCGGCGGCAGTGCACGCCGCCGCGATCCCGCCGACGATGGCGGCGATGCGCTCGGGGTGGACCTTGCCGCAGGCGATGTAGTCAGTGACGAACAGCGGTTCGGCGCCGGTCACGACCAGGTCGTCGACGAGCATGCCGACCAGGTCCCACCCGACCGTGTCGTAGACACCCATGGCCTGTGCGACGGCCACCTTCGTGCCCACGCCGTCGGTCGACGTGACGAGGACCGGACGGCGGTAGCGCGCCAGCGCGGAGGCGTCGAAGAAGCCTGCGAAGCCACCCAGCCCGCCCAGCACCTCGGGCCGGTGGCTGGCTGCGACCGAGGCCTTCATCAGTTCCACGGCGCGCTCGCCCGCGACGATGTCGACGCCGGCGGCGGCGTAGGCACTCTGCTCAGCAGCCACGCTTCTGCTCCAATCCCATCTGACGTGCCCGGTCCTCGGGGATCGGGACCGGGTACTCGCCCTCGAAGCAGGCGCGGCACAGCCGACGCCCGGAGATGCCCGTCGAGGCGGTGAGCCCCTCGAGGCTGATGTAGCCGAGGGAGTCGGCGCCGATCGAGCGGCAGATCTCGTCGACGCTCAGCCCGGGGGCGATCAGCTCTGCGCGGGTCGCGAAGTCGATGCCGTAGAAGCAGGGCCACTGCACCGGCGGCGACGAGATCCGCACGTGCACCTCGGCCGCCCCCGCCTCACGCAGCATCTTCACCAGTGCGCGCTGGGTGTTGCCGCGGACGATCGAGTCGTCCACCACCACGAGCCGCTTGCCCTCGATGATGTCGCGGATCGGGTTGAGCTTGAGCCGGATGCCGAGCTGCCGGATGGTCTGGGACGGCTGGATGAAGGTGCGTCCCACGTAGGAGTTCTTCACCAGCCCCAGGCCGAACGGGATGCCGGACGCCTCCGCGTACCCGATCGCGGACGGCGTCCCGGACTCCGGGGTCGGGATCACCAGGTCGGCGTCGGCAGGCGCCTCCATCGCCAGGGTGCGCCCGATCTCGACGCGCACGGCATGGACGCGGCGTCCCGAGATCAGGGTGTCGGGACGCGCCAGGTACACGTACTCGAACAGGCACCCCTTGGGATCGGAGGCGGCGAACCGGACGCTGTTGAGGCCCGACTCGTCGATCCAGATCAGCTCGCCCGGCTCGACCTCGCGGATCAGTGAGGCGCCGATGATGTCGAGGGCTGCGGTCTCACTGGCGACCACCCAGCCACCGGCGAGTCGCCCGAGGACCAGCGGGTGGATGCCCTGCGGGTCGCGGGCCGCGAAGAGCTGGTGCTCGTTGGCGAACACGAGGCAGAACGCTCCCTGCAGGCGCGGCAGCACGGTGAGCGCCGCCTGCCGGAGTCCCTCGTCGGCGTGCACGGTCATCAGGGCGGTGACGAGCGCGGTGTCGGAGGTGGAGTCCATGCGGTTCTTGCGCGGGACCTCGGACGCCGCGACGCTCTGCCCGAGCCACTCCTCGAGCTCGTCGGTGTTGGTGAGGTTGCCGTTGTGGGCCAGGGCCAGGCCGAAGTCGCGGGCCCCGCGGAAGGTCGGCTGCGCGTTGTCCCAGGTGCTGGCACCCGTGGTGGAGTAGCGGCAGTGACCGACCGCCATGAAGCCGTTGAGGGAGTTCAGGGTCGGCTCGTCGAACACCTGGGAGACCAGCCCCATGTCCTTGAAGACCATGATCCGCTCGCCGTTGCTCACCGCCATCCCCGCGGACTCCTGGCCGCGGTGCTGCAGGGCGTACAGGCCGAAGTAGGTGAGCTTGGCCACCTCCTCGCCGGGTGCCCACACGCCGAAGACGCCGCAGGCGTCCCTCGGGCCGGGGTCGTCGGACCAGTCGTCACCCGGGCTCAGCACGGCCCAACCCTACCGGCCCGGGAGCCCGGGCCGGCATCGGGTTCACTTCACCAGACGGAGCGCGAACGGGTAGCGGTAGTCGTTGCCCTGGTTGGTCTGCACGGCGGCGACGATCTTCAGGATGAACCAGACGATGCCCACCACCGGGATCAGGAAGGCGCCGATCACCACGATGGTGAGCAGGAAGCTCACGATCATCGCGATCGTCATGGTGATGTCGAAGTTCAGCGACTCCACCGCGTTGGCCCTGACGCGGGCGCTTTTCGGACCCTGGATCAGCATCACCAGCAGCGGGCCCAGGAAGGGCAGGCTCACCAGGCTGAGCAGGATCGAGGACCAGTGCGCCGCCGTCGACCACGTGGACTCCTCGGAGGCCGACAGCCCGGACGTCGGAACGAGGCCGTAGCCCGGCTGCGCCTGCTGGTAGCCCTGCTGGCCGAACGCGGGCTGGCTGTAGGGCTGCTGCGTGGCGTACCCGCCCGGGGCGCCATAAGCCGGGGCGTACGGCGGTGCGGGCGGGGCCGGGGGCACCGGCGAGGGCTGCGGCTGCGGCGACGGCTGGCCGTAGGAGGACTGGGCCAGGTTCTCGGCGTAGCCGGCACCGGCGTTCGCCGCTCCCGGGGCCGCCGGAGGCACGGACGGGGTCGGCGGCGGCGGGAGCGTGGGCTCGGGCACGGGGTGCGGCAGTTCGATGCTGGGCAGGTCGAGGTTCGTGGCGGCTCCGGGCTGGGCGGAGGCCGGGACGTCGAAGCCCGCCGCCGGTGCGGCCGGGGCGGGCGCCGGGGCCTCCACGGCGCCCAGGTCGGGGGGTTCGGGCGCCTCGGGCTCGCTGTCGTCGAGGGCGAACCGGTTCGGCTCCGGCTCGGGCTCGTTCACGACCCCTGCCCCGCTCGGGGCCGGCGACGTCGCGGATGCGTCCTCGGGGTCGGCAGGTGCGACCTCGGGGAGGGTCTCGGCCGGAACCGGCTGGGACTCGGCGGGCTCGGAAGCGGGTGCGTCGGGCGTCAGTGGCCGGGTGTCCTCCGGCTCCGGAGCGACGACAGGACCCGGTTCGGCAGGCGTGTTGCTCATGGCTTCACCCTAGGACCGGGGTGGCGCCGCCCAACAGGGTGCCGACGGCCGCCCGGGGAGGAATCAGGGTTGCTCCCCGACCTCTCCCTGCCGCCGGATTAGCCTGTGCCCGTGGCAGCAGAACACCTGGTCGTCCGCCGTCCGTTCGACGACACCGTCTACGGGGTGCTGCCGGTCACCGGGACCGCAGCCGTTCCGGTCGCCGTGGAGCGGGCGCGCCGGGCACAACGCGACTGGGCGCAGGTGCCGACGACACAGCGCGCCGCCGTCTTCACACGGCTGGCCCGGCTGATCCTGGACCGGCGCGACCGCATCCTCGACACCATCCAGGCCGAGACCGGCAAGGCCAGGATCAGCGCGTTCGAGGAGGTACTCGACGCGGCCCGCGCCGTCCGGGTGTTCGCCCGGCAGGCACCCTGCCTGCTGCGGCCCAGCCGCCGCGGCGGCGCCATCCCGGTCCTCACCCGGACCACCGAACGGCACGTGCCCGTGGGCGTGGTGGGCATCATCAACCCGTGGAACTACCCGTTCAACCTGCCGGCCTCCGACGCGGCACAGGCCCTCCTCGCCGGCAATGCCGTCGTGCTGAAGCCCGACTCCCGCACGCCGTTCACGGCCCTCCTGCTGGCCGACCTCCTGCGCGAGGCCGGCCTTCCCGACGGGCTGTTCCAGGTGCTCCCCGGCGCGGGCACGATACTCGGCCCTGCGCTCGTGGCCGAGGTGGACTACCTGATGTTCACCGGTTCGACAGCCACCGGCCGGACGCTGGCGAGGGCGTGCGCCGAGCGGCTGATCGGCTTCTCCGCTGAGCTGGGGGGCAAGAACCCCTTGCTGGTGCTCGCGGACGCCGACCTGTGGGCGGCGGCGTCGGGCACGGCGCGCGCCGCCTTCGCGAACACCGGCCAGGTGTGCGTCGGGATCGAGCGGGCGTACGTCGTCGACGAGGTCTACGACGACTTCGTCGACGCGCTGCTGACCCAGGTCTGGGCGCTGCGCCTCGGCGTGGGGTACGGCTGGGACATCGACGTCGGCTCGCTCGCGTCGGCCGCGCAGCTCGAGGCGGTCAGCGCGCACGTGGCGGACGCGGTGGCGAAGGGGGCGACGGTGCTCGCCGGCGGCCGGGCCCGTCCCGACCTCGGGCCCTACTGCTACGAACCGACCGTGCTCACCGACGTCACCGAGGACATGGCCGTGTGCCGGGAGGAGACCTTCGGTCCGGTGCTCACCCTCTACCGGGTGGGGTCGGAGGACGAGGCGATCGAGCGCGCCAACGATTCCCGCTACGGGCTCAACGCGAGCGTGTGGTCGGCGTCCCGCGGCTCGCAGGTCGCCGCGCGGTTGCGGGTCGGGACCGTCAACGTGAACGAGGGGTACGCGGCGGCGTGGGGCTCGCACGCCGCCCCGATGGGCGGTATGGGCGACTCGGGAATGGGACGACGCCACGGCAGCCAGGGCCTGCTGAAGTACACCGAGGCGCAGACCGTGGCCGAGCAGCGCCTGCACCCCATCGCGCCGCCGCGGATCCTCGGCAACGAGGGCTACGCGCGCCTGATGTCCACGGCGATCGCCGTGCTGAACCGGGTGGGGTGGGCCTGATTCCCGCGCCGGCGGCAGCCTTCGACTTCCCCGCGGACCCTCCCTCGCGGTCCGTGAGGCTGCGGGGCTGCTTCACCGGCTCTCCGGCGATCCTGAGTGCCGCCACCCCGGCCGAGGTACCTGCTGTCGTCGACGCCGCTGAGGCCGCAGCCCTCGCCGGGCACTGGGTGCTGGGTGGGTTGTCGTACGGCGCGGCCGGGGCGTGGGACCGGGCTCAGGTGGCCAGCCGCGACGACGGCCCGGCCGCCCACTTCGAGGTGTACGCCGGCGCGCCGGAGCCCTGGCCCGACGACCGCGCCCGACTCCCCGCCCTCGAGTGGCGGCCCGACGAGGCACTGGCCGACGGCCTGGCCCCAGAGGATGGCGTTCGCCGGGTGATCGAACACATCGGCGCGGGCGACTGCTACCAGGTCAACCTGACGAGCCGGTGGCGGGCCGAGGCACCCGGCTTCGACCTGTTCGACGTGTTCCGCGCCCTCACCTCCGCCCAGCCGGGTGGCTACGCGATCTTCTCCCGGGCCGCCGGCGTCGCCAGCGCGTCGCCCGAGCTGTTCTTCGCCCGGCGCGGCGACCTGGTCGTGACCCAGCCGATGAAGGGCACAGCGCCCGCGGACGCCGATCCCTCCGTGCTGGCCGCACCCAAGGAGCGTGCGGAGAACCTGATGATCGTCGACCTGCTGCGCAACGACCTCGGCCGCGTGTGCCTGCCGGGGACGGTGCGGGTGGACGCGCTGTTCGAGCTGCTCCGGCTCCCCACCGTGTGGCAGCTCACATCGACGGTGACCGGGCGGACGCCTCCGGGCACGACGCTGGCTGACGTGTTCGGCGCGCTCTTCCCGTGCGGCTCGGTCACGGGCGCCCCGAAGCTGGCCGCGATGCGGGTGATCGCCGGGCTGGAGGCCTCGCCGCGCGGCTGGTACTGCGGGGCACTGGGCGTGATCCGTCCCGGCGGCGAGGCGGTCTTCAACGTGCCCATCCGCACCGTCGTCCGCACAGGCGACCGCCTGGTGTGCGGCGTCGGCAGCGGGATCGTTGCCGACTCGGACCCGGACGCGGAACTCGAGGAGTGGGCGGCCAAGGCGGCCTTCCTGGGCGGTGTGCCAGTGCGCGGCCTGGAGACGATGCTGCTTGCCGACGGGACGGTCGTGCACCGGGAGGAACACCTCGCGCGCCTCGCGCGCACGTGCCGCGCGCACCGCCTCCGGCTGGACCTCGACCACGTCCGGGCCGCCGTCGTCCGGGCGGCGACCGCCCACCCGCACGGACACCACCGGCTGCGGGTGGTGGCCGGCGGCGGCCCACCGGACGTGCGGGTGTCGCCCGCTCCCGCTGCCGGTTCGGCCCTGCGGCTGAGGCTGGCCACCGAGCCGCTCGACACCGATGGCTGGTTCCGCCCCGTGATCGTGCACAAGACCACCCATCGCGACCACTACGACCGGCTCCGGGCCGCGGCCGGGGCGGGCGTCGACGACGTGATCTGCGTCAACACGCGGGGAGAGGTGACCGAGTGCAGCCTCGGCAACCTGGCGGTGCGACTCGACGGGACGTGGTGGACGCCGCCGGAGGAGGTGGGCCTGCTGGCCGGCATCAAGCGGGCCGAACTCCTCGCGTCCGGCGTGATCCGGGAGCGACGGCTCGTCGCGTCCGACCTCGGGCGCGCGGAGGGGATCGCCTTCCTCAACGACCTGCGTGGCTGGTGCCCGGCGATCCTCGCCTGAGCCGCATTGTCGTCCCGGCGAGCGGTGATGCCGTCCCGCGCCGGTTTTCGCACGTGTCACGCGCCGCACGACCGGCTCGATTAGGCTCGCCACCATGGGTGGACTCCTCGCCGTGGACGCGGGCCAGACCGGCATCAGGCTGCGCTGGGACCACGGGCTCGAGCGCCTCGAGGGCGCGACCAACGGGGTGCTGACCGACCGCCCGCTGATGCCCCAGCTCGCGGATGCGGTGGGAGCCTTCGTCACCGAGCACCGGCTCTCCCCCACGGTGGTGGGCGTCGGGTGCTCCGGGCTCGTGACGCCCGAGGCCACCGAGCTGCTCGGCCTGGTGAGGCGCTTCGGGATCCGAGAGGTCGCCGTCGCCCACGACGCGACCACGAGCTACCTCGGAGCCCTCGGCGACGCGCCCGGAGCGGTGATCGCCGCGGGCACCGGGGTGGTGACCCTGGCGGTGGGCGCGCGCTCGGTGGCCCGCATCGACGGCTGGGGCTACCTCATCGGCGACGCCGGCAGCGGCTACTGGATCGGCCGCGCCGGCATGGACGCGGCGATGCGCGGCTTCGACGGCCGGGGCCGGATGACGCCGCTGACCAGGCGCATGCGCGAACTGTTCCCTGACCTGAGCGCCGCCTACGTCGAGTTGCAGTCCGACGACCGCCGCGTCAGTCGCATCGCGGACTTCGCGAAGGTGGTCGACGAGCTCGCCGACGACGACCCCGTGGCCAGGGGAATCATGGACGCGGCCGCGGCCGAGCTCAGCGAGTCGGTGCTCGCCGGGCTGCGTCGGGTCTCGATGATGGGCTCAGAGCCTCCGCAGGTGTGCGCCCTGGGCCAGGTGCTGCGGTCCCGCCACATTCGCGACCGCTTCACCCGCTACCTGCGGATGCAGTGGCCCGACCTCCAGCTGGCCGAACCGCTCGGCAACGCCCTGCACGGCGCAGCCCTGCTGTCCAACCTCGGCGAGAACAGCCCGCTGTCCAGCCTGGTCGCGCGCGCCGAGGCGTGAGGGTGCCGGAGGCGCCTTCGGGTCAGCGGGCCGTGGCCACGAACTCGCGACCGGTCAGCCGACGGAAGGCCTCCAGGTAGCGCTCGCGGGTGGCCTCGACCACGGCGGCGGGAAGCTGCGGGGGTGGTGAGACGCGGTCCCAGCCGGACTCCTTCGCCAGCCAGTCGCGCACGTACTGCTTGTCGAAGCTCGGCAGGCTGCGGCCGGGCTCCCACGCTGCGGCGTCCCAGAACCGCGAGGAATCGGGGGTGAGCACCTCGTCGGCGAGGACGAGGGTCCCGTCCGGACGCTGGCCGAACTCGAACTTGGTGTCGGCGAGGAGGATGCCGCGCTCCGCGGCGAGGTCCGCGGCCCGGGCGTAGATCGCCAGGGTGGCGTCGCGGAGGCGTGCGGCCAGCTCAGGGCCGTGCAGGCCGGCGATGGTCGCGAAGTCGACGTTCTCGTCGTGCTCCCCCACAGGCGCCTTGATCGCCGGGGTGAAGACCGGTTCCGGCAGCTTCGCCCCGTCCACCAGGCCTTCGGGAAGGGCGACGCCGCACACGGAGCCGGACGCCTGGTACTCGACCCAGCCCGAACCGGTGAGGTAGCCGCGAGCCACGCACTCGACGGGGACCATGGCCAGCTTCTCGACGACGACCGCGCGCCCGGCGACCTCCTCGGGCACGTCGGTGGACACCACGTGGTGGGGAACCAGGTCGGCCAGCTGGTCGAACCACCACAGCGACAACTGGGTCAGCACCGCGCCCTTGTCGGGGATCGGCGTCGGCAGCACGTGGTCGAAGGCGGAGATGGCGTCGGTGGCCACCATCAGGATGCGGTCGTCGGGCCAGGCATACAGGCGGCGGACCTTGCCGGCGTGGAACGGGGCGTCGAGCACGGCGCCAGCCTAGGGCGCCCGTCCCCCGATGCCCGACCCGCCCACAGAGGGGACGGGTTGGGCGTCTCGGCAGCGGTCGGGGCCGGAGGCGGCGCCGGCGCCAGCCGTTAGCCTGTACCCGCCGCCCGTCCAGCCGACCCGGAGGTTCCATGCCCCTGCCGCATGCGTTCGTGCTGACCGTCTTCGAGGGCGGCAACGCCCTCTCGCCGTTCCGGGCCGCCGCGCTGCAGCGCCGCCTCCAGGGGGCGGTGGCGTCCGTCTCCGGGGTGAGCGCGAGGTACGCGCACTGGGTCGCCAGCGACACCGGGCTGGACGAGTCCACACGGGCGGTGCTCGAGCGGCTGCTGACCTACGGGCCGGCGTTGCAGCCGCCGGCCACGGGCGCCTTCCAGGCGACGGTCACTGTCGCCCCTCGGCTGGGCACCGTGTCGCCGTGGGCGTCGAAGGCCACCGACATCGCGCACAACTGCGGCGTGGCGGTGCGGCGGGTCGAGCGGGTGGTCGAGTACACCCTGGCCTGCGACGCGCCGCTCACCCCGCAGGAGTGGGACGCGTGCGCAGCCCTGCTGCACGACCGCATGACCGAGTCGGCGTTCGGCGACGTCGCGGCGTCCGCGGCCCTCTTCGACGAGCGCGAGGCGGAGCCGATGGTCCACGTCGACGTGCTCGGGCGTGGCCGGGCGGCCATCGAGGAGGCCAACATCGCCCAGGGGTGGGCGCTCTCCGATGACGAGATCGACTACCTCGTGACCGCGTTCGGCGAGCGCGACCGCAACCCGACCGACGTCGAACTCACCATGTTCGCCCAGGCCAACTCCGAGCACTGCCGCCACAAGATCTTCAACGCCGACTTCGTGATCGACGGGACCCCCGAGCAGAAGTCCCTGTTCGCCATGATCCGCCACACCGAGCAGGTCGCCGGCCACGGCACCGTGGTGGCCTACAAGGACAACGCCTCGATCATGGCGGGAGGGAGGATCACCCGCTGGGCGCCGGAGGCTGCCGAGGGCCCGAGCCGGTACACCGCCCGCCCCGAGGACGTGCACGTGCTCATGAAGGTGGAGACCCACAACCACCCCACCGCGATCAGCCCGTTCCCCGGCGCTGCGACCGGCTCCGGAGGCGAGATCCGGGACGAGGGCGCCACCGGGCGGGGCTCCGCACCGAAGGCCGGGCTCACCGGGTTCGCCGTCTCCAACCTGCACCTGCCGGGCACCGACGAGCCGTGGGAGCGCGACCCGTACGGCGCGCCCGGCCACCTCGCCACCCCCCTGGAGATCATGACCGCCGGTCCGCTCGGGGCTGCGGCGTTCAACAACGAGTTCGGACGCCCTGGCCTGGGTGGCTTCTTCCGGGTGTACGAACAGACCGTCGACGGCGTCCGCCGCGGCTACCACAAGCCGATCATGAGCGCCGGCGGGCTGGGCTGGATCAGCGCGTCCCAGACCGAGAAGATGGCCTTCGGCGCCGGCACCCTGCTGGTCCAGATCGGCGGCCCCGGCATGCGCATCGGCATGGGCGGCGGGGCGGCGTCCTCGATGGCGGCCGGCGCCAACGCCGCAGAACTCGACTTCGACTCCGTCCAGCGCGGCAACCCCGAGATCCAGCGTCGCGCACAGGAGGTCATCAACCACTGCGTGAACCTCGGTGCCGACAACCCGATCCTCTCCATCCACGACGTGGGCGCCGGCGGCCTGTCGAACGCCTTCCCCGAACTCGTCGACGGCGCAGGCCTGGGTGCCCGCTTCGCGATGGACGCGGTGCCGCAGGAGGAGTCCGGCCTGGCTCCCAAGGAGATCTGGTGCAACGAGAGCCAGGAGCGCTATGTGCTGGCGATCGCCCCGGAGTCGCTGGACCGGTTCGCCGCCCTGTGCGAGCGCGAGCGCTGCCCGTTCTCGGTGGTGGGCGTGGCGCGTGACGACGGCCGGCTGGTGCTCGCCCCGACGGCCGAGGACCACCCCGGCGACGACCGCCCGATCGACATGCCCATGGAGGTGCTGCTGGGCAAGCCACCCCGGATGACCAGGGACGTGGTCCGCGTCCGGCACAGTGCGCCGGCGCTCGACCTCACCGGCGTCGACCTCCGCGCGGCCGCGTACGCCGTCCTGCGGCACCCGTCGGTCGCGTCGAAGCGCTTCCTCGTCACGATCGCCGACCGGACCGTCGGCGGGCTGAACCACCGTGACCAGATGGTCGGGCCCTGGCAGGTGCCGGTGGCCGACGTCGCGGTGACCCTGTCGGACTACAGCGGCCTGGCCGGGCAGGCGATGGCCTCCGGCGAGCGCATGCCGCTCGCCGCCGTCGACGCCCCGGCGTCCGGGCGGATGGCGGTCGGCGAGGCGCTGACCAACCTTCTCGCCGCGCCGGTCGACCTCGCGGGGGTGAAGCTGTCCTGCAACTGGATGGCCGCCTGCGGAGAGGACGGCGAGGACGCCGCCCTGTACGACACCGTCCGGGCCGTCGCGATGGAGCTGTGCCCGGCGCTGGGGATCTCGGTTCCCGTCGGCAAGGACTCGCTGTCGATGCGCACCCGCTGGACCGACGCCGGCCAGGCCCGACAGGTGACCTCGCCGGTGTCGCTGGTGGTGTCGGCGTTCGCGTCGCTGCCCGACGTCACGGGCACCTGGACGCCCCAGCTGCGGCCCGGCTCCACGCTGGTGCTGGTCGACCTGGGTGCGGGCCGCGACCGCCTCGGCGGCTCCATGCTGGCCCAGGTGACCAACCAGTTCGGAGACGTGGTGCCCGACCTGGACGATCCGGCGCGGCTGCTCTCGCTGGGGTCCGCGCTCGCCGAGTTGCGTTCCCGCGGACTGGTCGGCGCCTACCACGACCGCTCCGACGGCGGCTTGTGGGCTGCCGCGTGCGAGCTGGGGTTCGCCGGGGCGACCGGGTTCGACCTCGACGTGCCCAGCGTCGCCGCGCTGTTCAGCGAGGAACTGGGCGTGGTCCTTGGCGTGGCGGACGACGATGTCGACGCGGTGTTCGACGTCCTCGCCGAGCACGGTCTGGGCCGGCTGAGCCGCATCGTCGGCCAGACCGCGGACGACCGCCGGGTCCGCGTCAGCGTGGCCGGCGAGCCCCTGCTCGAGGAGGACCTGCGCGACCTGGGCCAGGCGTGGGACGAGGTCTCGTGGCGCATCGCCGCCCTTCGCGACAACCCTGAGTGCGCCGACGAGGAACATGCAGCCTTCGGCGCGGACGTGCCGGGGCTGGTGGTCTCACCCACGTTCGACGCCGGCCAGGACATCGCCGCACCCTTCGTCTCAACCGGCGCCCGCCCGAAGGTGACCATCCTCAGGGAGCAGGGTGTGAACAGCCACGTGGAGACCGCGCACGCGTTCGCCACCGCTGGCTTCGACACCTACGACGTCCACATGACCGACCTCCTCGCCGGCCGCTTCGACCTGTCCGGGGTGACCGGACTGGTGGCCTGCGGCGGGTTCTCCTACGGCGACACGCTCGGTGCGGGCGAGGGCTGGGCGCGATCGGTGCTCTTCAACCCCCGGCTGACCGACGGGTTCACCGCGTTCTTCGCGCGCACGGACACGTTCGGTCTGGGGATCTGCAACGGATGCCAGATGTTCGCGGCCCTCGCCGACCTGATTCCCGGAGCCGAGGCCTGGCCGCTGTTCACCCGCAACCGGTCCGAGCAGTACGAGGCACGGCTCAGCCAGGTGGAGGTGCTCGACTCCCCGTCCGTGTTCTTCTCCGGCATGGCCGGCAGCCTGCTCCCGATCGCGGTCGCGCACGGCGAGGGCCTGGCGGACTTCTCCGTGCGGGGGGACCTGGCCGCCGTGCGGCGCGCTGCCCGGTTCGTGGACGGCCATGGCGCCCCCGCGACGACCTACCCGGCCAACCCGAACGGCTCGCCGGACGGGCTGACCGCCGTGACCACCGGCGACGGGCGGTTCACCGCGATGATGCCGCACCCCGAGCGGGTGGCGCGGAACGCGCAGCTGTCATGGACCGACGGCCCGGTCGGGGCGCCGAGCCCGTGGCTGCGGATGTTCCGCAACGCGCGGGCCTGGGTGGGCTGACCGGCGCCGCACCCACGGGGGGTCAGTCCAGCGGCTCAGCCGGCCTGGTCGAGGAACCACCCCGAAGGGCCGAGGGACGTGTTCATGCGCGGCACGTACTGGTCGAAGTACACCTTCGCGATGAGTTCGCGCCTGCTGCGCACACCGGCCTTCTCGAACACCGACTTCAGGTGGTCCTGCACGGTGTAGGCGGACAGGAAGAGCTGGGCGGCGATGTCCCTGGTGTCGAGGCCCTGCAGGACCAGCTGGGTGATGTCCCGCTCCCGTGGGGTGAGCCCGAAGGCCGCGACGACCAGCGGGACGATCTCGGGCGGGCGCGCCTCCTCGATCGTCACCACGACATCGCAGCTGGGGCCGTCCGAACCGGTGAGCGTCGACGCGTGTACCACCAGCCACAACCCGTTTGCCGCGCGGATGCGGGCCCGGGGAGTCACCGGCGTCCCGCCCTGGGCGTGGCGCCGCGCCGCACCGACCACCGAGCCGACCAGTGCGGCCGTCCCCGTGGTGAAGCTGCTCTCGGTGAGGGCTGCGAGCCTTTCCTCCGCCCCCAGTGAGGCCCGCGTGACCTGGTTGGCACCGTCGATGATGAGCACGATCGGACCGTGCAGCGTCGCGTCGGCGGTCGCGGCCAGGCTGGCGAGGAGGCCGCTGCGCAGGCCGAGCGCGAGGCTGCCGCTGAGCGACCCCAGATAGGCGATCTCGTCGTGGTCGAAGCCGGCGTCCCCCTCCAGGCGGAACAAGGCGATGCCACCCCAGGCCCGTCCCCGATCGTCCAGGCAGAGCGTGCGCAACTCGTCGGAGAAGCCGAAGTGCGGCTTCATGAACTCCTCGACCCGCACCGACAGGGCCGGGTCACCCACCGTCCCGGCGTGCACGCCCGCCGCGGCGACGCCGCGGGCCGCCATGCTCGTGAAAGCGGTCGGCTCGCTCAGGCCGTATTCGATGAGTCCCCACTCATGGTCGTGCTCGTCCACGTTGGCGAGGCTGCCCAGCTTGATCGTGCCGGTCAGCAGTCCGGTGCTGGGGTCCATGGTGCCCACGCACACCGAGTCGAACGGCACTGCACGGTTGAGTGAGGCCATCGCCTCGGTCACGAATTCCGGGAGCGCCAGGCCGGCCCGGGCCAGTACCTCCACGTCCCTGCGCACGCGCTCGGCGGCCAGACCCCTCCCCATGGCGGCCAGTGTCCTCCCTGCGAGCACGCCGGCGGTATCCCACAAGTCTGGGAACTCCTACCACCCGGGTCGCGGGGGTTCGGGGTCCCCGGGCCGGAGGGGTGCCGCGCGCACCGGCGCGTCCCGCAGATTTGAGGGAACCCTACGAAGGAGCGAGAAGTGATCGAATCCACCCTGGTCCCGGCGGGCTCGACCGCCGAGTCCCTGCGCGGCCTGCTGGACGGGCGCGTCTTCCTGCCCGGTGATCCCGGCTACGACGCGGCCCGAACCCCCTGGAACGTCGCCGTCGACCAGCGTCCGGCCGCGGTGGCCGTCGCCACCAGCGTCGAGGACGTGGTGACCGTGGTCCGTGCGTCGGCCGCCGCCGGCCTTCGCGTCGTCCCGCAGAGCACCGGCCACAACGCCGGCCCGCTGTCTGGTCGCCTGGCCGACGCGGTGCTGCTGCGGCTGTCGGACTTCACCGGCGTCTCGATCGACGCCGAGCGCCGGATCGCACGGATCGTGGGCGCGACGTTGTGGGAGCAGGTCGTCGACGCGGCGGCGGCGCACGGGCTGGCCGTCATGCACGGAAGCTCTCCCGACGTCGCTGCCGCCGGTTACTGCCTCGGCGGCGGCCTGTCGTGGTACGCCCGCGGCCGCGGACTGGCGTGCAACCAGCTCGTCGCCGCGGAGGTGGTGCTGGCCGACGGCAGCCTCGTGCGCACCGACGCCGACCACCACCCCGACCTGTTCTGGGCGCTGCGTGGGGGCGGCGGCAACTTCGGTGTGGTCACGGCCCTGGAGATCCGGCTGCTGCCGTTCGCCGACGCCTACGCCGGCATGATGATGTGGGACGCGACGCGGGCGTCCGAGGTGTGCCGCACGTGGTCGGCATGGACGCACGGCCTCGCCGAGGAGGCGACCACGTCGCTGCGGCTGCTGAGCCTGCCGCCCCTGCCCGAGTTGCCCGAGTTCATCCGGGGTCGCCAGCTCGTCGTGATCGACGGCGCCGTGCTGGCCGACGATGCCGCCGCGTCCGCGCTCCTCGCCCCACTGCGCGCCCTGCAGCCGGAGATGGACACCTTCGGCCGAGTGCCCTCACCGGTCGTGGCGCGGATCCACCTCGATCCCGAGGGCCCGACGCCCGCCGTGTCGGACCACCTGTTGATGCACGACTTCGATGCGGCCGCGGCAGACGCCCTGATTGCGGCGGCGGGCGCCGAGTCCGGGTCCACCCTGCTCAGCGCGGAGATCCGGCACCTGGGCGGGGCGCTGGGTCGTCCGGCTCCCGGCGGCGGCGCACTCGACCACTTGTCGGGGGAGTACGCGGGCTTCTTCATCGCGGTTGCCGCCACTCCCGGCCTGGCCGCGCAGGGCCTCGTGGACGCCGCCGCAGCGGTCGCGGCGCTGGCACCCTGGTCGAACGGACGGCGGTTCGCGAACTTCACCGAGGAGGCGGTCGACCCGTCCTCGCTGTTCGAGCCGGAGGTGCTCGCGAGGCTGCGGGCCGTCCGGGCCGCCGTGGACCCCTCCGGCACGTTCCTCGCCAACCACGGGTTGGGCTAGCGCCCGCAGGGGCTCGGCCGGGCGCACCCCGCGCCGGCCGAGTCCCACCCGGGTGTGGCACGGGATGGTTCCCGTGGGGATACTGGCGGGATGGGCACACTCAGCTACGGCATGATCGCCTCGCTCGACGGGTTCGTGACCGGCCCAGACGGCTCCTTCGCCTGGGCCGAGCCCGACGAGGAGACCCACCAGTTCATCAACGACCGCGACCGCCACGTCGGCACCTACCTCTACGGCCGCCGCATGTACGAGATCATGCGGGTCTGGGCCGACGACGGTTGGCTGGCGGGCGAACCAGAGGTGCTGCACGACTACGCGGGGCTGTGGCGGGCCGCGGACAAGGTGGTGTACTCCACGACCCTGGCCGAGCCCGGCACGGACCGCACCCGCATCGAGCGGGCGGTCGACGCGGACGCCGTCCGCTCCCTCAAGGCGGCCAGCCCCACCGGACTCAGCGTGGCCGGGCCGGGGCTGGCCTCGGTCATGCTCGCTGCGGGGCTCGTCGACGAACTCGCGGTCTACGTCGCGCCGGCGGTGCTGGGCGGTGGCACGCCCCTGCTCCCCCGCGGGCTGCGGCTGACGCTGAAGCTCGTGGAGGAGCACCGCTTCGCCTCGGGCTTCGTGTACCTCCGCTACGCCGTCGCGGGTTGAGTTCCTGACCGAACGAGCCCGCCGGGGGTCAGAACGTCGCGGTGACGCTCAGTTCCTCGGCGCCCCGGACCACGCCCAGCACGAGCTCGCCGCCGGAGGACAGCGAGCCCAGCACCCCGAACAGGTCGTCGGGGAGGCGCAGGTCGGTCTCCCCGGCCTTCACCAGCAGGTCGCCGGCCCGGATGCCGGCACGCGCGGCAGGGCTGTCCGTTGCCACATCACGCACCAGGAGCCCGTCGCGCTGATCGAGGCCGACGGCGCTGCGCAGGCGGGCGGCGACATGGGGCGGGGCGAGTGCGACGCCGAGCACGGCCGGTTCGAACGCCCGTCCGCCGATCATCGCCTCCACGGTGTTCCGCAGCGCGGCGTCCACCGTGCGGGCGAGGTAGAAGCCGTACTCCAGCCGGTGGGTGTTGATCGCGACGACCCGCCCGTCGCGGTCGAGCACCGGTGCACCCGAAGACCCGGGCGCGCTCGGGACCGCGTGCTCGAGGGCCCCGGTGATCCGGCGCCCGCGAGGGCCGGCGAACCCCGCCTCCGTGGCCGTCACCTGGCCCCACGCCACCCGTCGCCGGTGCCGTCCGGCCGTCACCGTCAGCACGACGTCCCCCACGCCCTGCGGCTCGTCGGCCCACGGAAGGGGCGCCACGGCGGCGGTGTCGACGTCCAGCACCACCAGGTCTCCGTCCACGTCGCTGCCGGTCACCTCCGCCTGTGCTGAGCGTCCATCGGCGAAGGTCACCTGCGTGGTCCGGTCGCGCAGGTTGTGGGCGTTGGTGAGCACCTTGCCCGGGGCGACCACGAAGCCCGTCCCGCGCCCCCTGCTGCCGATCGCCACCACAGCCGGCCCCGCGTTGCCACCCACCGTGCGGACCAGGTCCGCCAGATCGTCGAAAACGGTCATCCTTCGACCTCCTAGTCACTATCGAATCGCTAGTGACGATAGACTCCTCTCGTGGTAGCCGGCAAGAGCACGATTCCGCTGGACGCGAACGGCCTCGACGCCGCCGCCCGCATGGTCGGCGACCGATGGAGCCTGCGCCTGGTGGGCGTCCTCCTGGAGGGCGACCGGACCTTCGGCGAGCTGGCAGCGGAGGTGTCGGGCATCGCCCCGACGATCCTCACCGCCCGGCTGCGCACCCTGCAGGGCCTCGGCCTGCTCACCGCCACTCCCTACGAGCACCGGCCGGTGCGCATGCGGTACTCGCTGACCGAGCCCGGGCGGCGACTGGCCGCCGCCATCGCCACGCTCGCCGAGTGGGGAGGGGCCCGGGAAGGCACCTCCGGCTCACCGGTGCACCGGCGTTGCGGGACGCCGGTGGTGACCCGACCGTGGTGCCCCACCTGCGAGGAACCGGTGGGCCCCGCCGACTC
This sequence comes from Actinomycetes bacterium, assembly GCA_023392635.1. Taxonomy (GTDB): domain Bacteria; phylum Actinomycetota; class Actinomycetes; order Propionibacteriales; family Propionibacteriaceae; genus Propionicimonas. The sequence goes on from JAEVYS010000028.1 coordinate 18,667, forward strand.
CGACGCCGGCGAAGACCTCGTGTGGTGCTGACGGCCGGACGACCGAACCGACGAACCGGGCCGCGGCCCTCGCGCAGCGCGTCCGGGAGGACGACGATGAGCACATGGGATCGAAGACGCGCCCGAAACTGGACACCGGGCTGTACGAGGCGGAACTGACCAGGCTGCAGGCCGAGCTGGTCGAGATGCAGGAGTGGATGCGGACGTCGGGCAATCGCCTGGTGGTGATCTTCGAGGGCCGCGACGCCGCGGGCAAGGGCGGCGCGATCAAGCGGATCACCGAGTACCTCAACCCCCGCGTCGCGCGAATCGTCGCCCTCCCGGCCCCCACCGAGCGGGAACGCACGCAGTGGTACTTCCAGCGCTACATCGAGCACCTGCCGGCGGCCGGGGAGATCCGGCTGTTCGACCGTTCCTGGTACAACCGGGCCGGCGTCGAGCGGGTCATGGGCTACTGCACGCCCTCGGAGTACCAGCGCTTCCTGAGGCAGTGCCCGATCTTCGAGCAGATGCTCGCCGAGGACGGGATCATGCTGCGCAAGTACTGGTTCTCGGTCTCGGGCAAGGAGCAGGAGAAACGGTTCCGCTCGCGCCTCACCGACCCGATGCGCCGGTGGAAGCTCTCCCCCACGGACCTGGAGTCGTTAACGCGCTGGGAGGACTACAGCCGGGCCAAGGACGAGATGTTCGTGCACACCGACCTGCCCGGCAACCGCTGGCGGGTCGTCGAGGCGGAGGACAAGAAGCGGGCGCGGCTGAACATGATCGCCGACCTGCTGGCATCGGTCCCCTACGAGAAGGTGCAACGCCCCGAGCTGAAGCTGCCCAAGCGTCCGCCCTCGACGGGCTACCGGCGCACCGAACGCGACCTCCAGCACTACGTGCCGGACTACGCGGGGACGCTCGACGGCACGGCGGGACGGCACGAGAAGTACGTCGACCCCGAGGACGCGGACTGGCCCACGCCACCCGAACCCGCGGCACCCGCCGACGGGGTCGACACCGGTGCCGTGGACCCCGATCCGGTGTCGGAGCCCTAGCGCCGCTCGTTCACAGCACCGAACCGGGCACATAGGCGGCACCGTCGGGATGCCGCTGCGCGAGTTCCCCCACCCGCGCGGCGATCGCGTCCACCTGGCTGCGGGCCGAGCCGGTCAGCTCGAGGGGATCCACCACGACGGCGGCGAGCTGCTCGGGGCTGAGGCCCAGGCGCGGGTCGCTCGCCAGCCGCTGGTAGAGGTCGTTGGTGGACGCGCCCGAGCGCATCGCCAGGGCGACCGCGACCGCGTGCTCCTTGATCGCCTCGTGCGCGGCCTCCCGTCCGACGCCCGCCCGGACCGCGGCCACGAGCACCTTGGTCGTGGTGAGGAACGGCAGGAAGCGCTGCAGCTCGGCGTCGATGACGGCGGGGAACGCGCCGAACTCGTCCAGCACGGTCAGGAAGGTCTCGAACAGGCCGTCCAGCGCGTAGCAGGCGTCGGGGAGGGCCACCCGCCGAACGACCGAGCACGAGACGTCCCCCTCGTTCCACTGCATGCCGGCCAGTTCGCCGGCCATGGACGCATAGCCGCGCAGCACCACCATCAGGCCGTTGACCCGCTCGCACGAGCGGGTGTTCATCTTGTGCGGCATCGCCGACGAGCCGACCTGGCCCTCCCGGAAGCCCTCGGTGACGAGCTCCTGCCCGGCCATCAGGCGGATGGTGGTGGCCAGGCTGGACGGGCCGGCGGCGACCTGCACGAGGGCGGCCAGGACGTCGTAGTCGAGCGAGCGCGGATAGACCTGGCCGGTCGAGGTCAGGACGCCGCCGAAGCCGAGATGGGCAGCCACGCGCTGTTCGAGTTGCGCGAGCAGGGCAGGGTCGCCGCCCAGCAGGTCGAGCATGTCCTGAGCTGTGCCCATCGGGCCCTTGATGCCGCGGGCGGGGTAGCGGCGGATCAGTTCGTCGATCCGGTCGAACGCGACCAGCAGCTCCTCCGCGGCGCTGGCGAAGCGCTTGCCGAGGGTGGTGGTCTGTGCGGCGACGTTGTGCGAGCGTCCGGCCATCGGGAGGTCGCGGTACTGCACGGCCAGCCGGGCGAGGTTGACCAGCACGGTCACGATGCGCTCGCGGACGAGTTCCAGCGAGCTCAGCAGCTGGCGCTGTTCGATGTTCTCGGTGAGGTCGCGGCTGGTCATGCCCTTGTGCACGTGCTCGTGGCCGGCCAGGGCGTTGAACTCCTCGATGCGAGCCTTCACGTCGTGCCGGGTCACCCGCTCCCTGGCGTCGATGGAGGCCAGGTCGACGCGGTCGAGCACCCGCTCGTAGTCGGCGATCACGGCCGCCGGGTCGTCACCCCCGAAGTCGACGCCGAGCTCGGCCTGCGCGCGCAGCACGGCGAGCCACAGCTTCCGCTCGGCCACGATCTTGGCCTCCGGCGACCAGATCTCCCGCATCGCGGGCGATGCGTACCGGGTCGCCAGCACGTTGGGGATCATGCGTCCTCCTCCTGACGCACCGGGGACGGTTCCCCTTGCGTCGCCTCCGCGGCGGTTGACGCATCGTGACGCACCGGGGACGGTTCCCCCTGCGTCGCCTCCGCGGCGGTTGACGCATCGGGAACCGTCCCCTGTGCGTCAACCGGGACACTGGCGGCCGCCAGGGCGATGTCGGAGCGGAAGAAGCCGCCGGGCAGGTCGATCAGCGCCACCTTGGCGTACGCGGCGTCCCTGGCTTCGGCGAGGGTCTCGCCGGTGCCGACGACCGTGAGGACGCGGCCCCCCGCGCTGACCAGCCGCCCGTCGGCGTCCAGGGCCGTGCCGGCGTGGAAGACGCCCTCGAGATCGGCGCCGGAGATCGGGTCGCCCGTCCGCGGCGCCTCGGGATAGCCGGCTGCGGCCACGACCACTCCCACGGCCGCGCCGCTCCCCCACTCCAACGGAGGGTGCCCGGCCAGGTTGCCCGTGGCCGCGTCGTGCAGGACGCCGTACAGCGGCGTGCGCAGCCGGGTCAGCAGCGGCTGGGTCTCCGGGTCGCCGAAGCGGCAGTTGAACTCCACCACACGCAGCCCACGGGACGTGAGCGCCAGCCCGGCGTACACCAGCCCCACGAAGGGCGTGCCGCGGCGCCGCAACTCCTCGACCGTCGGCTGGATCACCGTCCGGACCACCTCGTCGGTGAGCCCGTCCGGCGCCCACGGCAGCGGGGTGTAGGCGCCCATGCCGCCGGTGTTGGGGCCGGTGTCACCGTCGCCGACCCGCTTGAAGTCCTGCGCCGGTTCGAACGGCAGGACCGACGTGCCGTCGCTCAGCGCGAACAGGCTGACCTCCGGGCCGTCGAGGAACTCCTCCACGATCACCCGGCGACAGCTCGCCGCGTGCCGGACGGCGGCGTCCCGATCAGTGGTGACGATCACGCCCTTGCCGGCCGCCAGCCCGTCGTCCTTCACCACGTACGGTGGGCCGAACTCGTCGAGCGCGTCGACCACCTCGCCCATGTCGAGACAGAGCCGCGCGTCGGCCGTGGGCACGCCGGCCGCCTCCATGATCTCCTTGGCGAAGGCCTTGCTGCCCTCCAGCCGGGCGGCCTCCGCAGACGGCCCGAACACCGGGATGCCGCGCTCGCGCACCGCGTCCGCCACGCCGGCGACCAGCGGCGCTTCGGGGCCGACGACGACCAGGCCCGCCCCCAGCCGGGACGCGAGGTCGGCCACCGCGTCCCCGTCGAACGGGTCGATCGGGTGGTTGGTACCGACCGTGGCGGTGCCGGGGTTGCCGGGAGCGATGTGGACGCGGACCTCGGGGTCGCGCGCCAGGGCCCAGGCCAGAGCGTGCTCGCGTCCACCGGATCCGATCACCAACACCGTCTGCGTCACGGCGGGAATCCTACCGAGGGCGCTCATCGGGGCTCTCCCCGTCCGTCCCGGCGCCATGATCGCCGACCCCTTCGCGGTTCACGCCGGACCCGGACGGGCCTTCGTACCCCCTGCAACTCCTGAGCGGCTTAACAGGAAAGACTATTTACGGATAGTATCTTTCCGGTATTGTCGGGAGTGGTCGCGGCGTCGCGACCTCCTGTCGCGAGGAGTCACCGTGAAGAAGATCTCCCTGGCATTCACCGCTGCGGCGGTTGCGGTTTCGCTGGCCCTGGCCGGCTGCACCTCACGTCCCCAGCCGTCCGCGAGCGCCACCGGCACCGGCAGCGCCGCCCCGAAGCCCGCCGTCCTGCGGGTCTGGGCGGGAAGCACGACGCCGATCACGGTCGACTTCAACCCCTTCCACGTGGACACGGCGCTGTTCGGCACCTACGGCCAGATCTACGAGCCACTGTTCTTCTTCAACCAGTTGTCATCCGACGACCCGGTGCCGATGCTCGGCCAGAGCTACGAGTACAGCGCCGACGGCAAGACCGTCACCATCAAGATCAAGCCGGACGTGAAGTGGAACGACGGCCAGCCGCTGACCGCCGACGACGTCGCCTTCACGATGGGTTATGGGTCCGCCAAGTCCGACAAGATGCTCTCCGCCACGGCGACCGACCCGACCACGGTCGTGCTGAAGTACAGCACGCCCCAGTTCACCTCCGCCTCGCAGCTACTGGGCTCGACCATGATCGTGCCCAAGCACATCTGGTCGAAGATCACGGCGTACATGAAGGAGACGAACCCCAAGCCGGTCGGTTCCGGCGCGTACGTGGTGAAGGCCACCTCGGACGCGTCGTACACCCTGTCGGCCAACCCGAACTACCGGGACGGCACACCCCCGATCAGCGACGTGCAGTACCTCGGCCTCGACTCCAACCAGTCCGGCCAGGACATGCTGTCCACCGGCCAGATCGACTGGACCGGCATGTTCGTCGCGAACCCCGACACGGTGACCGGCAACGGCGCCATCTCCACCATGAACCAGCAGCAGGACCCCACGGTCATCGTCACCTGCTCCGACGCGACCAAGGGCTGCAAGGGCGCCCAGACCGATCCGGCCGTCCGGCAGGCGATCAATGTCGCCATCGACCGCCCGGCGATGGCCGAGAAGGCCTGGGCCGGCCTGGTGGGTGAGGCGAACCCGGCGTTCGTCCTGCTGCCCCGCGACCAGCAGTGGCTGAGCGACCAGAGCCTGGCCACCAGCCCCCAGTCGCCGGACGCGGCCCGAGCCGGCCAGATCCTCGAGGCAGCCGGCTACACCAGGGACGCCAAGGGCTTCTACGGCAAGGACGGCAAGGAGATCTCGCTCGACCTGTTCTCCCCCGACGGCTGGACCGACTACAACGATGCGGCGAAGCTGATCGCCGAACAGGCGGGAAAGGCGGGCATCAAGATCACTGCCCGCACCGTCTCCGAGGCCGAGTACTGGACCCCGGTCACCAACGGGGACTTCCAGCTGGCCATGTACGGCCTCACCCAGTCGGTGGTGGCGGACCCGTTCAGCAACTACGACCAGTACTTCTTCGGGAAGTCGACAGCCAAGGTCGGCGATGCCCCGGCGCGCGGCCAGAACTACTCCCGCTACTCCAACGCGGTCGTCGATGCGGCCGTCGAGGCGGCCGGCGCCACCAACGACCCGGCCGTGAAGAAGGCCGAGTACGCGAAGATCCAGGCGCAGATCGCCCAGGACCTGCCCTACATCCCGGTCGTGCTCAACGCGTCCCAGGCGTTCTTCAACACGAAGTCGTTCACGGGCTGGCCGTCGGAGCAGGACCTGTACGCCGACCCGTTGCCGTACCTCTCGGTTGCGCCGGCCATCATCCTGCTCAAGCTCCGGCCCGTGGCCTGAGCACCACCGGGCCCGGGAGAGGACCAGGAGATGGGGTTCTACCTGCGGCGGATCGCCTTCTACCTCGTCACCCTCTGGGCAGCGATCTCGCTGAACTTCCTGCTGCCCCGGATGATGCCGGGCGATCCCGCAGCGATCATGATCGGCAAGCTGCGCCGTGCCAGCGGCGGCCGCGAGCTGAGCGAGGAGACGATCCGCGACATCTACGCCCTGCTCGGGGCCGACAAGGGGACGTCGCCGTGGGACCAGTACGTGGCGTACTGGGCCCGCCTGCTGCAGGGGGACCTGGGGCTCTCCTCGACCCGCTACCCCTATCCGGTGGCGACGCTGATCGGCAACGCCCTGCCCTGGACGCTGCTGATGGTGGGTGCGGCCACGGTCATCTCGTTCGTCCTTGGCATCGTGATCGGCGCCTGGGTGGGCTGGAAGCGCGGCACCTGGCTCGACCAGCTCGTGCCGGCGACGTCGCTCCTGCAGTCGATCCCGTACTTCTGGCTGGCCCTGGTGCTGGTGGCCGTGTTCGCCGTCCAGCTGGGCTGGCTGCCCATCGTGGGCGCCTACGACCCGTTCAGCTTCCCCTCCGGCCCGGAGTGGTCACCGGAATTCATGCTCAGCGCGCTGCAGCACGCCTTCCTGCCCGCGCTGACCATCGTGATCTCCTCGGTCGGCGGGTGGCTGCTGGGCATGCGCAACATGATGGTGTCGACGATGAGCGAGGACTACGTGCTCACCGCCGAGGCCAAGGGGCTCAAGCCCGGACGCATCCGCGACCGGTACGCAGCCCGCAACGCCGCCATCCCCAGTCTGGCCGGCTTCAGCATCGCGCTGGGCTTCGTCGTGGCCGGCTCGATCGTCACCGAGCAGGTGTTCAGCTACCCGGGCATCGGCAAGCTGATGATCCAGTCGGTGCAGGGCCTGGACTACACCCTCATGCAGGGCGTGTTCCTGGTCATCACGCTGACCGTGCTGGCCGCCAACTTCCTGATGGACCTGTTCTACGGGCTGATCGACCCGCGGGTGCGCAGCCATGGCTGACCGGTTCGCGAGCATCCGTTTCCTGCTGCCCCGCTGGTCGGGAAAGCTCGTCGTCGGCCTGGTGATGGTCGGACTGATCACCGCGTTCGGCCTGATCGCGCCGCTGTTCGCCGCCGACCCGCGCGACTCGGGCAACAAGGGCCTGCGGCCACCCTCGGCAGAGCACTGGCTGGGTACGACCAAGCTCGGCTACGACGTGTACGCCCAGGTGGCCACCGGCACGCAGGGCTCGCTGTACGTCGGGCTGGTCGGGGGGCTCGCGGCCATGCTGCTGGCGATCGTGTTCGGCATCCTCGCCGGCTACTTCGGCGGCTGGCTGGACGAGGTGCTGATGCTGGCCACCAACATCATGCTGGTGATCCCCGGCCTCCCGCTGGTGATGGTGATCGCCGCGTACGTCCAGAACACCGAGGGCCTGGGCGACTTCGCCCGCAGTTCCACGCTGGTCGCCCTGATCCTCGGCATCACCGGCTGGGCCGGCTCGGCGGTGGTCCTGCGCGCCCAGGCCCGGTCGCTGCGGACGCGGGAGTACGTGGCGGCGGCAAGGGTGGCCGGCGAGAGCGGGCTGCGGATCATCTTCGTCGAGATCCTGCCCAATCTCGTGCCGCTGATCGCGGCGCAGCTGATCTTCGGCGTGATGGCGGCAGTGCTCGGCGAGGCCGGCCTGAGCTACCTCGGCCTCGGGCCGACGAACTCGATCACGCTGGGCACGATGCTCAACGACGCCCAGACCGGGCAGGCCGTCGGCTCGCACGCGTGGTGGTGGTTCGTCCCGCCGGGCGCGGTGATCGCCCTGCTCGGCACCGGATTGTCGCTGGTCAACTTCGCGATCGACGAGATCGTGAACCCGAAGCTGCGGCTCGCCCCGCAGGCTGCCCGGCGCCAGCGCCGGGCAGAGAAGGAAGGTCGCGGCCTCGCCGGAGGGGGTGCGTTCGCATGACGGGCCCCGCCGTGGGCGTCCCGCCCGTGACCGGGCCCCCGATCCTCGCCGCGAGCAACGTGTCCATCACGTACGCGGTCACGCCGCCGGTGGACGCCGTCCGCGACGTGTCGCTGACCTTGAACCGGGGCGAGATCCTCGGCCTGGCCGGCGAGTCCGGCTGCGGCAAGACCACGCTCGCCTACGGGATCAACCGGCTGCTGAAGGCGCCGGCCGTGATGACGTCCGGCCGGGTGGTCTTCTCCGACCCGTCCGGCGACATCGACGTCACGAAGCTCTCCGGCGAAGCGCTGCGCCGCTACCGGTGGGACAAGGTGTCGATGGTGTTCCAGGGGTCGATGAACTCGCTCAACCCGGTGATGAGCGTCCGGCGCCAGTTGCACGACGTGTTCACCACGCACCGTCCGGGCATGGGCAGGGCCGAGCGCGAGCAGCGCTGTGCGGAGCTCCTGCGGCTCGTCGGGGTCGACCCCGGACGGATGTCGAGCTTCGCCCACGAGCTGTCCGGCGGCATGCGGCAGCGGGTGATGATCGCGATGGCGCTCGCCCTGGACCCGAAGGTGATGATCATGGACGAGCCCACCACGGCGCTGGACGTGGTGGTGCAGCGCGGCATCATCCGCGAGATCATGCGGTTGCGCGAGCGGCTCGGGTTCGCGGTGATCTTCATCACCCACGACCTGCCCCTGCTCATCGAGATCAGCGACCGGATCGCGATCATGCGGGAAGGACGGATCATCGAGGAGAACACCGCCGAGGAGGTCTACCGGCGTCCCCAGGAGGCCTACACCCGGCAGCTGCTGTCGAGCTTTCCCAGCCTCACCGGCGCCCGCGGCGGCTTCGTGCGCGCCGCCGGGACGCCGGCCGGGCCCGATTCGAGCGGAGGTGCGGCGTGAGTGGCGCCACCCTCGAGGTGAGGAACCTGAGCAAGGACTTCCGGCTGCGGCGCGGCCTGGGGATGAGCGTGCTGCACGCCGTCCAGGACGTTTCGTTCACGGTCGAGCCCGGACGCACGGTGGCGCTGGTCGGGGAGAGCGGCTCCGGCAAGTCCACGATCGCCCGCATCATCGCCAAGCTGGAGACCCCGACCAGCGGAGAGGTGCTGCTGGACGGCGAACCGAGCGCCGAGCGTGGCGCCGCGCTGGCCGCCTACCGCCGGCAGGTCCAGATGGTGTTCCAGGACCCGTTCGCTTCGCTCAACCCGTTCCACACCATCGCCCACCACATCGAGCGGCCCCTGCGCCTGCACCACCCCGGCCTGGGCGCGGACGAGGTCAGGTCACGCACGGTCGACCTCCTCGAACGCGTGGCCCTCACGCCCGGCGAGACCTACCTCGGCCGCCGGCCGCACGAACTCTCCGGGGGGCAGCGCCAGCGGGTGGCGATCGCCAGGGCCCTGGCTCCCGGCGCCCGTTTCATCGTCGCGGACGAGCCGGTGTCGATGCTGGACGTGTCGATCCGCGTGGACGTGCTCAACCTGCTGGCCGACCTGCAGCGCACCGAGAACCTGGGCGTGTTGTACATCACCCACGACCTCGCCACCGCGCGACACTTCTCCGACGAGATCCTGGTGATGTTGCGCGGACAGATCGTCGAGCGGGGTCCGGCGGACGAGGTGATCCTCAACCCGCAGCACGAGTACACCAGGGCCCTGCGCGAGGCAGCCGCTGACCCGGACCGCCTGGGCCTGCTGCGCGACGAGGTACGGCGCGAAGAGCAGGGGGAGCACCGATGACCGATCCCGGCACGCCGACGTGGCTGCGCACCCACAACGACAGGGCGGCCTTCCGGCTGATGCTCGAGCACGGGCCGCTGAGCCGCTCCCGGCTCGGGGAGCTCTCCGGGATGTCGAAGCCGACCGCCGGGCAGATGATCGCTCGCCTCGAGCGTGTGGGCCTGGTCGGGCCCGCCGGTGAGGTGACCGGAGCCCGCGGGCCCAGCGCGGTCGCCTGGGGGGTCCGGCCGGACTCCCGCATCGGGGTGGCGATGAGTGTCCTCGAGGACGAGATCGAGGCGGTCGTCGTCGACCCGACGGGCGCCGACCACCCGGTCGCGGTGCTGCGTGTCGGGACCGACCGCTCCCCCGTCGCCGACGTGGAGGCCGCCGTCCGTGCGGCGTGCGGGGCGGCCGGGATCGCCCCTGGTGCGGTGAGCGGCGTGGTGATCGGCGTGCAGGCCTCGTTCGACGTCGCCGCCGACCGGCTGTCGCTCACCGACACGTTGCCCGGCTGGCCCGAATGCGGCGCCCGCGCCGAGCTGGTCAGGGAAACCGGCCTGGAGGTGGTCATCGAGAACGACGTCAACCTCGCGGCACTCGCCGAGGGGGCTGCCACCGGTCTCACCGACTTCGCGTACCTGTGGCTGGGCGCCGGACTCGGCGCCGGCATCCGGTCCGGCGGTGTGCTGCACACCGGCTCGGCCGGGTCGGCCGGCGAGATCGGCTACCTCGAGGCGCCGCGGTCGGCCGCGTCCATCGACCCGGACGCGCTCGACCTGACGGACCTGGCCGGAGGACCCGCCCTGATCCGCCTGCTGGGCGCCGCCTCGTTCCCCGACGCGGTCGCCGCGCTGCCCGGCAACGAGGCGGCGCTCGCATCGCTGGCCGAACGCGTCGCCCTGGTGATCGAACCGCTGTGCGCCGTCACCGACCCCGCACTGGTGGTGCTGGGCGGCCCCACGGCGCAGGCCGGGGGGGAACGGCTCGCCGCGCTCGTGCAGGAACGCGTCACGCTGCGCCGGCCCGTGCCCGTGGTCGCCGGACGGGCCGGGGACCGGCCGGTGCTGCTCGGCGCACGCCGCCTGCTCCTGGACACCATCCGCCAGCACCTGGAGGAGACGATCTCGGCCATGAGGGAGGACAACGGATGAAACTCGCGATCGTGGGGGGAGGCTCGACCTACACCCCCGAGCTGATCGACGGCTTCGCGCGCTTCCGCGAAGCACTTCCGCTCGACGAGGTGCACCTCGTCGATCCGGATCCGGAGCGGCTGCGGCTCGTGTCGGGCATGGCGCGGCGCATGCTGGCCAGGGCCGGGCACCCCGCCACGCTGGTGGGAACCGACGACGTGGTGGCCGGGGTCGAGGGAGCGGACGCGGTCCTGGTCCAGCTGCGGATCGGCGGGCAGGAGGCCCGGCGGGCAGACGAGACGTGGCCGCACGAGGTGCACTGCATCGGCCAGGAGACGACCGGCCCGGGTGGCTTCGCGAAGGCGCTGCGCACCGTTCCCGTGATGCTCGACATCGCCGAGACGGTCCGTCGCCACGCCCGCCCGGACGCCTGGATCATCGACTTCACCAACCCGGTCGGGATCGTCACCAGGGCGCTGCTGCAGGCCGGACACCGGGCCGTCGGCCTGTGCAACGTGGCGATCGGCTTCCAGCGCCGGTTCGCCGCCACGCTCGGGGTGGACTCCGAGCGGGTCACCCTCGACCACGCCGGCCTCAACCACCTGACCTGGGAGCAGGCGGTCCGCGTCGACGGCGAGGACGTCCTGCCCGGGTTGCTCGCCGAACGGCTCGGTGAGCTCGCCGGGGAGGTCGACCTGCCGGCATCCCTGCTGGCCCAACTGGGCATGGTCCCGTCCTACTACCTCCACTACTACTACGCGCACGACGAGGAGCTGGCGCGCCAGCTGCGCGAGCCGACGCGCGCCGAAGCCGTGCAGGCCATCGAGCGGGAACTGCTCGCGGTGTACGCCGACCCTGCCGTCGACACCAAGCCGGAGGCGCTCGAGCGGCGCGGGGGCGCCTTCTACTCCGAGGCGGCCGTGGAGTTGCTGCTGGCGATGCGCGGCCTGCCCGGGCCGGCGCGCGTGGTGAACCTGCGCAACGACGGCACGCTCCCCCACCTGCCCGACGACCACGTCGTCGAGGTGCCTGCGCGGTTCGTCGACGGCCGGTTCGTGGCCGAGCCGGTGGCGCCGCTCCCGGACGACGCGGCCGGCCTCGTCTCCGCGGTCGCCGGCTACGAGCGCCTGGCCCTCGACGCAGCCGTCCACGGTGGTCGTGACCGCGTCCTGCGGGCGATGCGTGCGCACCCGCTGGTGCTGCAGGACGCGCGGGCCGAGCGCCTCACCGACCTGCTGCTGGCCGCCAACGCGAGGTTCCTGCCGTGGGCCTGACACCGGTGGTGGTCGCCGTGGACGGCGGTGGATCGAAGACGGACGCGGTCGCCGTCACGCTGGACGGAGAGGTCGCCGGCCGCAGCCGCGGCCCGGGCAGCAGCCCGCAGTACAACGGGCTCGCGGCGTCGGTGGCACTCGTGGACCGACTGGTACGGGAGGCGTCGGACGGCCACGACGTGCGGCGGACCGCCCTGTACCTGTCCGGGCTCGACCTGCCCGGGGAGATCAGTGCCTACCGCGAGGCTGTGGCCGACCGTGGCTGGGCCGCCCACGGCCTCGACGTCGACAACGACCTCTTCGCCCTGCTCCGCGCCGGCACCGACGAGCCGGACGCGGTGGCCGTGATCTGCGGCACGGGGATGAACGCTGTCGGGGTGCGGGCCGACGGCACCACCGCACGCTTCCTCGCGGTGGGCGCGATCTCCGGCGACTGGGGCGGCGGCCACGGACTGGGTGCCGAGGCACTGTTCCACGCGGCCAGGGACGTGGACGGACGCGGACCGCACACCATGCTCACCGACGCCGTCGCCGGCGAGTTCGGCGTGCCCGTCCTGAGCCTCTCGGAGGAACTCCACCTCGGCCGGCGCGAGCACTCCGAGCTGGCCCGCCTCGCCCCGGCCGTGTTCGCCGCGGCGCAAGCGGGCGACCCGGTGGCCGGCGCCCTGGTCGACCGGCAGGCCGACGAGGTGGTGGCGTTCGTCCGTGCGTGCCTCACCCGCCTCGACCTGGGCGCCCACGCCCTGCCGGTCGTGCTCGGCGGGGGCATCCTCCAGGCGCGCCATCCCCGGCTGGAGGAACGGGTCGCTGAGGGGATCGCCGCGCTCGCGCCGTCCGCACGGCTGGTGATCCTTGACCAGCCACCGATCGTGGGAGCTGCGCTGCTGGCCCTGACCGCCGCCGGCGCGTCCGGGGAGGCGATCGTCCGGGCGTGTGCGGCCCTCGCCTGAGCGGCACGGCTAGGGTGCCCAGCGCCCCATCGCGGGGAACAGCAGGATGCCGGCCACCACCAGCACGGCGAGGGTCGCCAGCAGGCGCCAGGAGACCCTGCCGGTGCGGGCGTCGAACCGGCTCGCCACCACCGCCACGACCGTGAGCGCGAGGTTGACCGCGATCATGAACGCACCCAGCCAGTAGATGCGGCCCTCCACCTGCACCCACGAGATGTACGCCACGGTGAGCAGGCACGAGGTGACGCCCAGGAAGTACAGCACGATCTCCGCCCACCACGGGGTGGGCGTCGGCCGCTTCGCCGGACGCCTGGGCATCAGAGCAGGTCGTGCAACATGACCACCTGTTCGCGGGAGGGGCCCACGCCGATGCCGGAGATCCGGCACCCGACGAGTTCCTCGAGCCGGCGGACGTAGGCCTGGGTGTTCTTCGGGAACTCCTCGAAGGAGCGGCAGCCGGTGATGTCCTCGGTCCAGCCGTCCAGGTACTCATACACCGGCACGGCGTGGTGGAAGTCGGTCTGGGTCATGGGCAGGACGTCGGTCCGGACGCCGTTCACCTCGTAGGCCACGCAGACCGGGATCTTCTCCCAGCCGGTGAGGATGTCGAGCTTGGTGAGGAACATGTCGGTGAAGGCGTTGGCGGTGACCGCCGCCTCGACGACCAGGGCGTCGAACCAGCCGCAGCGACGGTTGCGTCCGGTGGTGGTGCCGAACTCCGCGCCGTCGGTTCGCAGCTTGTCGCCGTCCGCGTCGAGCAGCTCGGTCGGGAACGGGCCCTCGCCGACGCGGGTGGTGTAGGCCTTCATGATGCCGATCGTCCGGTCGATCCGGGTCGGGCCGACACCGGAGCCGGTGCAGGCGCCGGCCGCGATCGGGTTGGACGAGGTGACGTAGGGATAGGTGCCGTGGTCCACGTCGAGGTGGTGGGCCTGGGCGCCCTCGAACAGCACCACCTGACCGGCATCGAGGGCGTCGTTCAGTACACGCACCACGTCGGTGACCATCGGGCGCACCCGCTCGACGTGGGCCAGCAGCTCCTCGGCCACCTCGGCCGGCTCGATCGCCCGGCGGTTGTAGACCTTCACCAGCAGGTGGTTCTTCTGCTCGAGCGCCGCCTCCACCTTCTGGGTCAGGATAGAGGCATCGAAGAGGTCCTGCACGCGGATGCCGAGGCGGTTGATCTTGTCGGAGTAGGCCGGGCCGATGCCACGTCCCGTGGTGCCGATGCGGCGGTTGCCGAGGAAGCGCTCGGTGACCTTGTCCATGACCTTGTGGTACGGCGCGATGATGTGGGCGTTGGCCGAGATCAGCAGCTTCGAGGTGTCGACCCCGCGCGCGTTGAGTCCGTCGATCTCCTCGAACAGGACATCGAGGTCGATGACCACGCCGTTGGCGATCACCGGGGTGCTCTTCGGGCTGAGGATGCCGGACGGGAGCAGGTGCAGCGCGTACTTCTCGCCGTTCACCACCAGGGTGTGGCCGGCGTTGTTCCCGCCGGAGTAGCGGACGGTGTAGTCGACGCGGTCACCGAGCTGGTCGGTCGCCTTGCCCTTGCCCTCGTCGCCCCATTGCGCGCCGACGACCACGATTCCCGGCATGGTCTGCCCTTCTTCGTAGAGAAAGCCGGCGGCAATGCCGACCGGGCTCTTGCGACCACACCCTATCGGGTCGGGTCAGCCCAGCAGCCCTTCGAGGTGGGGCCAGGTGGTCGAGAGCAGCACGAACACGATGACGTTCACGAACGTCGCCAGCCAGAAGACCAGCTGGAAGCTGCGCTTGCGGTTCTTGTGGCGCACGAACTGCTGGGCGAGGACACCCCCGGGCCAGCCCCCCAGCAGGGCGGCCGCCTGCAGCGCGCCCTCGCTCGTCCGCCAGCCGCCGGCGACCGCCGCGCGCTTGTCGGTGACGTAGAACGCGAAGGTGGCCAGGCTCATCGCCGCGTAGAAGGTCGCGACCCACGCCGACACCCCCAGCACCCGGATCGCCACCGCGAGGTAGACGGCAAAGGCCACCAGGATGGCGAGGGCGAACCACTCGACCCGGCCGCGCCGGACGTGGGAACTGCGCCGGCCCGGCAACTGCAGCGGGTAGACCCGTGCGGCGTCGACCGCGCACGGACGTCCGTCGGCGTCCGCACCGACGGTGAACTCGACGAAGTCGCCGGGCTGCGGACGCCCGCCGCCGACGTCGAAGGCCGAGATGTGGACGAACGTCCGCCGGCCCGCCGCCTCCACGAAGCCGAAGCCACGCTCGTCGTTCCAGTCCGCCAGCACGCCCGTCCGGCGGCCGGCGCGACTGTTCATGGCGTGATGGTATCGGCGCCACGCAGAGCGGCCCCGGGCCGCGGGGCCCGGGGGCCGGGGGCCGCTGCTCGTCCGACGGTCAGCCGATGGTCTTGCCGACGCTGCGCAGGTACTCGCAGGCCTCGACGACGCGCTTGGCCATGCCGGCCTCAGCCGACTTGCCCCACGCGCGCGGGTCGTACATCTTCTTGTTGCCGACCTCGCCGTCGATCTTCAGCACGCCGTCGTAGTTGCGGAACATGTGCTCCACGACCGGGCGGGTGAACGCGTACTGGGTGTCGGTGTCGATGTTCATCTTCACGACGCCGTAGTCGACCGCGTCCGAGATCTCCTGCGGGGTCGAACCCGAGCCGCCGTGGAAGACCAGGTCGAACGGCTTCTCCTTGCCGTACTTGGCGCCGACGGCGTCCTGGATCTCCTTGAGCACCTCGGGACGCAGCTTGACCGCACCCGGCTTGTACACGCCGTGCACGTTGCCGAAGGTCAGGGCGACGATGTAGCGGCCCTTCTCGCCGAGGCCGAGCTTCTCGACCGTGGCCATGCCGTCCTCGACGGTGGTGTAGAGCTTCTCGTTGATCTCGGCGGCGACGCCGTCCTCCTCGCCACCGACCACGCCGACCTCGATCTCGAGGATCTGGCGGGCCTTGCTGGTGAGCGCGAGCAGTTCGTCGGCGATGCTGAGGTTCTCGGCCATCGGCACAGCGGAGCCGTCCCACATGTGCGACTGGAAGAGCGGCTCCAGGCCCCGGTCGACGCGCTCCTGGGAGATGGCGATGAGCGGCCGGACGAAGTCCTCGAGCTTGTTCTTGGGGCAGTGGTCGGTGTGCACGACGACGTTGATCGGGTAGTTCTTGGCGACCACGTGCGCGTACTCGGCCAGCGCGACGGCGCCGGTCACCATGTGCTTGATCGTCGGGCCGGAGCCGTAATCGGCGCCACCGGTGCTGACCTGGATGATGCCGTCCGAGCCGGCCTCGGCGAAGCCGGCCAGCGCGGCGTTGATGGACTGCGAAGAGGTGATGTTGATCGCCGGGAAGGCGAACTTGCCGGTCTTCGCGGCGTCCAGCATCTCGGCGTACTTCTCAGGACTTGCAATGGGCATTCGATGGGCCTCTCTGACGATGACAGCGTCCGCGACCGTGCGGCCGCCGAGCGGGACGACCCCAGTCTCTCAAATGTCGGCGCGGCTTGGCGCACGCGTTCGAGATTGGACCCGCCCCTGCACGGCTGTGCTAGTGCGCGGACGGAGGTTCAGTCCAGGCGCGACAGGTCGAGCCAGGCCCGTCCCGAGGAGAGCACCCGGACGGCGGTGTCGAGCGTCGCGGGCATCGTGTCGGTGTACTCCAGCGGCACCTTCGCCGAGCGCCGGTCGCGGGTGGTGGTGACCAGTGACATGGACGAGCCCAGCGACCCGGGCCGCACGACGACCGAGCCGACCTCGGGCCACACCAGCCACTGCTGGCCGATCAGCATGCCGTCCCGGTTGAGGCCGATGGCGAGCCCGGGCTGCGCGATTCCGGCGTCGGAGCGGACGCGGACCAGCCGTATCACGCTGAACACCACGGACACGAGCCCGGAGGCGAGCGATGCCCCGAGGATCCACGGGGCCCACGGGCCGAACGGCTGCGGCCACAGGTACCACGCGCCGGCGGTGAGGGCGAGGCTGACGACCATCGACCCCAGCCGCCACAGCAGGGTGTTCCGCGCACGGAGCAGTTCGCGGGCCGCCACATCCGCCCGGTAGTAGACGCCGTACTCGTCGCTCATCGCCGCCATCCTAGGCTCGCCCGTCCCCAATCCGGTCCATGCGGGGTGGGGGCCACTGCAGGGCCCAGGCGTACATCGCGATCGCCGCTGCGGCGCCGGCGTTCAGCGAGCGCGTCGAGCCGTACTGGGTGATCGCCACGACCTTCTCGCAGCCGGCGACGACGCCATCACTGAGCCCGGGACCCTCGGAACCGAACACCAGGCAGCAGTGCTCGGGCAGCAGCGCGTGCTCCAGCGGGAGCGACCCGGGCAGGTTGTCGACGCCGACGGGAACCACGCCGTGTTCGGCGAGCCACTCGAACAGCGCGGCCTCGTCGACGTGGTGGTGCACATGCAGGTAGCGGTCGGTGACCATGGCCCCGCGCCGGTTCCACCGCCGGCGCCCGATGATGTGCACCGCGGCGACGTTGAACGCATTGGCCGTGCGCACGATCGAACCGATGTTGAAGTCGTGCTCCCAGTTCTGGATCGCCACGTGCAGGGGTGAGCGGCGGGTGTCGAGGTCGGCGACGATCGCGTCCACGCTGAGGTAGCGGTAGTCGTCCACCACGTTGCGCCGGTCGCCCGCGGCGAGGAGCTCCCGGTCGTAGCGTGGATCCTCCGGCCAGGGCAGCGGGTGGGGTCCGACGCCGGGGGCGGCAGCGGCCGCCACCTCGTCGTCACTGAGGAGCTCCATGGCGGCCACGCTACCCTTGACTGTTGTGAACCTCCTTCCCCAGCTGGTCCTCGTGCCGCTGCTCCTGCCCAACTGGCTCGACCCCGAGTACATCCTGACCGCCCTCGGCAACTGGGCGTTGTGGGGGGCGGCATTCATCGTCTTCATCGAGTGCGCCATCTTCCCGGTGCTGCCCGGCGACTCGCTGCTCTTCGCGGTGGGCCTGTTCATCGCCAACGACGCCCCGATCATCCACTTCGGTGACCTCGGCAAGCCGGCGGTGCTCGCCATCTCCGTGCTCGTGCTGGTGATCGCAGCCGTGCTGGGAAACGTGGTCGGCTACTGGGTGGGCAAGAGGGTCTCGCCGTGGGGGTTAAAGCCACCCCGGGGGGTGAACCG
>JAEVYS010000061.1 GCA_023392635.1 Actinomycetes bacterium
GTTGGGAACCGTCCCCAATCTGGTCCGGACCGTTTTGGGGACGGTTCCCAACTCGGTCCAGCCGGCGGGGGGCAGGACAAGCTCGCCACCTACCGCAGCATGCGCGATCCGGCGAGGACGCCCGAGCCCGTGCCGGCCGCCGCACCGGCACCGTCCGACGGCCGTTCGTTCGTCGTGCAGGAGCACCACGCCCGTCGGCTGCACTACGACTTCCGGCTCGAGCGCGACGGCGTGCTGGTGAGCTGGGCGGTGCCGAAGGGGCCGCCCACCGATCCGAGGACGAACCACCTCGCGGTTCCCACCGAGGACCACCCGCTCGACTACGGCAGCTTCGAGGGCACGATCCCCGCCGGCGAGTACGGCGGCGGCACCGTCACCATCTGGGACGCCGGCAGCTACGAGCTAGAGAAGTGGCGGGACAAGGAGGTCATCGTCACCCTGCACGGCCGCACGGACGGGGGGCTCGGCGGCGAACCGGCGAAGTTCGCGCTGATCAAGACCGGCAAGGACTGGCTCATGCACCGCATGGTCATCCCGGCGGACGACCCCCGTTCCGGGACGGACGGTACCGGCGAGCGCCCTGGCCACGACCGACGGGGAGCCCCGCCCGTCGTCCGACCGTCGGCCGCGGAGCCGGACGCGGGGATCGAGCCGATGCTGGCGACGCTGTCCGCGCCGGACGCCATCACCGACCCCGACCAGTGGCACTTTGAAATGAAGTGGGACGGCGTGCGGGTCATCGCCCGGCTCGACGACGGTGCGGTAGCCCTCTTCAGCCGCCGCGGGCGTGACGAGACCTCCCGCTATCCCGACCTGGTGCCGGACCTCGCCGCGCTCAAGGTCAGCGACGCGGTGCTCGACGGGGAGATCGTGGTTCTCGACGAGGGCGGGGCGCCGAACTTCGGCCTGCTGCAACCGCGGATCAACCTGACCCGGGCGACCGACATCGCCGCCGCCGCGAACAAGGCGCCCGCGCAATTGCTCCTGTTCGACATCCTCCGGCTCGATGGCGAGTCGCTGTTGCGCCGGCCGTACGAGGAGCGCCGGCAGTTGCTCGAGGGCCTGCAGCCGCCGGCCGGCTCCCGCGTCCAGGTGCCCCCCGAGTTCGAGGGCGACCTCACTGCCGCCATGGAGGCCAGCCTCGCCTTCCGGCTCGAGGGCGTCGTGGCGAAGCGGCGCGGATCGGTCTACCAGCCCGGAGCGCGGGGCCGCACGTGGCTGAAGATCAAGCACCGCAGGAGCCAGGCCGTGGTCGTCGGCGGCTGGCGTCCGGGCAACGGCAACCGGGAAGGGACGCTGGGCGCCCTGCTCCTCGCCATCCCCGACGCCGGCGAGCTCCGTTACGTCGGACGCGTCGGCTCAGGGTTCAACGACACCGGGCTGGCCGAGAGCCTGCGGCTGCTCGAGCCCCTGGCCAGGTCGACGCCGGCGATCGCCGACGTGCCGGCCGAGGACGCGAGGGACGCGCGGTGGGTGGAGCCGGAGCTCGTCGGCGAGGTGTTCTACACCGAACTCACCTCGACCCACCGCCTGCGCCATCCGGTGTGGAAGGGCTGGCGGCACGACCAGTCCCCCCAGGACGTCGGCTGGGAGACGACGCAGGAACGGTGAAATCGCGGGCGGCGATCGGCCGCGACGGACAAATGAGGGGTTGCTCGGAGGGGAGTCCGATGAGCGAGTTGCACGACGCGCTGGACAGCGCGCACCGCCTGGCGCTGGAGTGGCTGGACTCGTTGCCGGATCGGACGGTGCCGGCACGGGCGAGCGCGGCGGAGGTGATGGCCGCTCTGGGAGAACTGCCGGACGGACCCCGACCGGCGGCGGAGGTCATCGAACTGCTCGGCACGGCTGCCGAGCCGGGACTCACGGCCATTCCGGGCGGACGCTGGTACGGCATGGTGATGGGGGGCACGATGCCGGCTGCGCTCGCCGCGGACTGGCTGGTCAGCGCATGGGACCAGAACAATGCCCTGCGCGCGGTCACCCCGGCCACGGTCGCCCTCGAGGACCTCGCGGACCGCTGGCTCCTCGACCTGCTGGGCCTGCCGCCGGAGTGCGGTGTGGGCATGCCGACGGGCGGCACGATGTCGAATTTCACCTGCCTGGTGACCGCCCGCGACACCGTCCTGCGACGGGCCGGGTGGGACGTCGCGAAGCGCGGGCTGGTCGGCTGCCCGGGCATCCGCGTGCTCGTCGGGGCCGAGCGGCACGACTCGATCGACAAGGTGCTGCGCCTGATGGGCCTCGGCGAACCGGAGGCGGTCGAGGCGGACGAGCAGGGTCGCATCCGGGTGGACGCGCTGGCCGATGCGCTGTCGCAGGGCCGCGGGGTGCCGACGGTGGTCGCCCTCCAGGCGGGCAACGTGCACTCCGGGTCGTTCGACGACTTCTCCGCGGCCATTCCGCTCGCGCACGCGGCCGGCGCGTGGGTGCACGTCGACGGCGCCTTCGGGCTGTTCGCCGCCGCCTCACCGAGGCTGAGGCACCTCACGGCTGGTTTCGAGGCGGCCGACTCGTGGGCGACGGACGCGCACAAGACCCTCAACGTCCCCTACGACTGCGGGATTGCCATCGTGCGCGACGTCGCGGCCATGCGCGGCTCACTCGGGATGCACGGTGACTACCTGATCCAGGACAGCGCGGGTGAGCCGTTCGACCGGGTTCCGGAGATGTCGCGACGCGCGCGTGCCACCACCGTCTGGGCGGCGCTGGCCTCGATGGGACGCAGCGGGGTCGCGGAACTCGTCGAGCGTTTCTGCGCCCACGCGACGATGTTCGCCGAGGGCCTGGCGCGGATTCCGGACGTGGAGGTGCTCAACGAGGTGGTGTTCACCCAGGTGTGCGCCAGCTTCGGCAGCGATGAGCGGACCCAGCGCGTGGTCCAGCGCATGCTCGCGGATGGGACGGCGTGGACGACGGGCTCCCGGTGGCATGATCAGGCTGTACTGCGGGTCGCGCTGTGCAACTGGTCGACCACGGACTCCGACGTTCGCACCACCCTGGAAGCCCTGCAGCGCGCCGCAGCCTAGAGGGGGCTTTCGCATGGACGTGGTCGCCGCTGTCTTCACCGATGGTGACCGGGTGCTGGCATGCCGGCGCGATGGCGGTCGGTACGCCGCAGGTCGCTGGGAGTTCCCCGGAGGCAAGCTCGAGCCGGGCGAGGACCCCGATTCCGCACTGGAGCGGGAGATCGCCGAGGAGCTCGGCGTGGAGGTCGAGGTCGGCGAACTGCTCGATCGCAGCACCACGATGGTCGAAGGCACCGAGATCACGCTCGCCTGCTACTTCGTGCGCTCGCTCGGCGCCCTGCCGGAGCACAGTTCCGACCACGACCAGCTCGGCTGGTTCCTGCGGGACCGTCTGGTCTGGCTGGACTGGGCACCGCCCGACCTGCCCGCCGTGCGGCGGCTCGCCTTCGCCCAGTAGCCGATTCGCGCGCGCCGAGCCGCGTCGGCGCGGGGCAAGGCGTCCACGGGGAGGCACGACAATGGGAGCATGCCGCTCTTCCGACGCACGATCGCCGATCCCGGCCTGAAGCAGTACCTCGGACGGCGGCGGGTGCTGGCCTCCGCTCGCAGCCCCCGAGGTGAGGTCCTCGGCCTCGCCGATGCCCTGGTGTTCCCCGGCAGCGCCGGCTGGACCGAGGTGGCCTGGCACGACATCGAGCACGGCGGGTGGGACCAACCGTCCCGCACGCTGCGCTGGACCACGGTGGGTGGCGCGACGTCCTCGCTCGGGCTCGACGAGCCGGGCATGCTGCCCGACCTGTTCAACGAGCGGGTCACCGCGAGCATCGCCTGCATGCGGGTCGTCGAGCTCGCCGGCTCCGGCACCGCCGTCATCACGGCGCGCCGCGACCTCGGCAGGAACGACGCCGACCTCATCTGGCGAGTGAGCCCCGGCAAGGGTGTTCAGCAGTCCGCGGTGGACGCGGACCCCCTCGTTTCGCTCGAGTTGGAGCGGCTTCGCGCCGAGTACGACCTCGGGTAGAAGTTCTGGTAACGTACCGACTCGCGCCCAGCGCGATCCCCTGTAGCTCAATTGGCAGAGCGTCGGACTGTTAATCCGTAGGTTCCTGGTTCGAGTCCAGGCGGGGGAGCTTCTCCGGCCGGCTCATCGAGCCGGGCTCCCGGTCAGGCAGCCGACCGACCGATACCACGAACCGCGTCGCGACAAGGCCGTCCATCGGCAGCCACCTCGTGAATGGTCCGGTCCATCCTGCGGGCATTCGTTCCCCGGGCCACGGTGGCAATTCCCTCTTCCGAAGGCTGAATGGTGGAGGACGACCGTCGCTTTGTTCGCCGGGCTTTCCGCCGCGCCGCCTCCGCGGATCGACCCGTCGACCCGCCCCCACCAATGACGACGGGATATCCGGTCGAAAGGTCCGGACTCCCCTGCTCTCCGCCGTGGGCTGCCCTCCCACTCGTTCCCGCGCGGCCCGCGCAACGCTCGGCTGCTCGCCGGGCGGGATTGCCCGGACGATGCGCTGTCCGTGGGCTTCTCCAGCGGAGCCGGAGGTTCGTGCCCGGCCCCTCCTGCGCACATTCGCGTCGCGGGCCCGCCGGAACTCGGCGTTTCCCCATTTCGAACCGGCAAGCGCCATTGTCGCCTCGTATTCTTCGACAATCGCGCCCGCTCGTGTCGATTTCATGCCACTGCCGCTATTCTCCGGAATCCGCGGGTGCGGCAAGAAATCGAGGACGGCGACCCCGCCGCGCGGACGCGCTCCCCAAGAGCCAACGGAAAAGGTCCGGGGGCACGGATTCTTCCAGACGAAGGAACCACTGGCTTTTCGCCAGGTATGGCCGGTGGCGGTGCGCCGCCGGTGCGACAGTGAGTCTGATCCCGGTCGAGCCGCCGGCGCTCGCGCCGGTGCCGGCGGCTCCACCCCGAGCATTCCCGCCAGGTCCGGGTGTCGGCATCGTCCTCGCAGCAGCCACGGTGTCGATCGTCGTCCTCCGGTGGTCGTGGCCCCTGTCCCGGGACCATGTCCAGCACCAAGCGATGGACCAAAGCTCTGGTGTCGTCCCTTGTCAACACGCCCCGCCACCTAGGGTTGCGCTGTCGTCCCACCACGGACGGCACGCCGCCAGGCCGGAGAAGTCGCCGAACGGCACCCGCCCACCCCGGCAGCACACTGCCACCCATCCCCAGGAGAGCCAGGAACGTGCGTCCGTTCACTGTGCACAGGCCCGCAACCGCACCACAGCCGCGCGCCCACCGAATCGGCCCGAGGCAACCGTCCGGCCACCAGCCGGAGGGCGTGAGGCACTACCGCAGGTCGGGGATTGTCCTCCTTACGGGTGACGAAAACGCTGGGTGCGCCCGAATTGGCGCCCATTCCCCACAGAATGTGTCCCTCTTTAGGGGGACTTTCTCACGCACCCACCCCGAGCCGCGGACGGAAACCGGGAAAGCGCGCCGGGCCGTGGCGCCGCGCGACTACCCATTTGTGAAAGTGCCAGCTAGCATTACCCGCGTGGACAAGGTGGTTCACCGGCCCCCCTCGGCCCAACCCGCCGGTTTACACCCCTCATACCCCTCAAATAAAGGAAGAATCATGAAGCAGGTTCTTGTTCGCCTGTCCGCCCGTGTCCAGCGCGCACGTGAGGACGGCGACGCAGGCTTCTCCCTGGTCGAGCTGATCGTCGTCGTCGCCATCCTCGGTGCACTCGTCGCGATCGCCGTCCCGGTGTTCGGCAACATCCAGGCCACCGCCCGCCTGAACGCGGTGAAGGCGGTCGCCGCCAACGGCGCCACCCAGGCCACCGCCCAGATCGCGGCCGGCAGCACCGCCAGCCTGATCACCAGTGGTGACGCGGCCATCAAGGTCGGCTGGGGAAAGACCGTGGGCACCAACGGTACGGTCCCGACCAGCATCGACACGGTGTGCGTGTGGGCGTCCTACACCGGCGACGCCGCGGCGACCGGCACGTCTGGTCCGGGCTGCTGACGCAGACCCCGCACCTCGTCGGGGGCCGCGGCCCCCCCCCGCCCCCCCCCGCCGCCCC
>JAEVYS010000128.1 GCA_023392635.1 Actinomycetes bacterium
GGGGGGGGGGGGGCGCCGCCCGCCCCGCCCGGGAACCGTCCCCGGCGCTCCCGGTTCAACAGCCAGGCCGGAGCGGGGTGGCTGTTCGTGCTGCCGATGGTGCTCATCCTCGGCATCTTCCTGTTCCTGCCGGTGCTGATGGCCGCGTGGGTCTCGGTCTCGGACTGGAACGGACGGGGGGCGCCGTGGGGCGGCGCGGTGAAGTTCGTCGGCGGCGCGAACTACGCGCAGGTGCTCGGCGGCCAGGGGCTGGCCGGGCGGGACTTCGGCACCTCGATCCGCAACAACCTCTACTACGTGATCCTCGTGGTACCGCTGCAGACCGCGCTGTCGCTGATGCTGGCGTTCCTGGTGAACAAGCGGGCGCTGCGCGGCAAGGGCTTCTACCGGACGGCGTTCTACTTCCCCTCCGTCACCTCGTCGGTGGCGATCACGGTGCTGTGGCTCTTCCTGTTCTCGGCGTCGGGGGCGGTGAACGCCGTCCTCGGCTGGTTCTCGATCAACGGGCCCAACTGGTTCGACGACCCGCGCGGGCTGATCCACCTGATGCTCGGCGGCGGGAACGGCCCTGCGGCCATGCAGCAGCCCGGGCTCTTCGGGATCAGCGCCTGGGAGTGGGTGGCCGGGCCCTCGGTGGCGATGAGCGCGTTCATCGTGATGGCGGTGTTCACGACGTCCGGAACGTTCATGCTGCTGTTCCTCGCGGCGCTGCAGGCGATCGGCGAGGAGACGGAGGAAGCAGCGATGGTCGACGGGGCGACCGCCTGGCAGCGGTTCTGGTACGTCACGCTGCCGATGCTGCGTCCCACGGTGTTCACCGTGGTCACGCTCGGGCTGATCGGCACGTGGCAGGTGTTCGACCAGATCTACACCGGCACGCAGGGCGGCCCGGCCAAGACCACGCTGACCCCGGCGTACCTGTCCTACGACGCCGCGTTCATCTCGCAGGACTGGGGACGCGGCGCGGCCATCGCGTTCGTGCTGTTCGGCATCATCGTTCTGTTCGCGATCATCCAGCGGCTACTGCTGGGGGGTGGCAGCGACCGGTCGGACCGGCGCATCCGTCGCACCCGCCGGCTGGCGGAGGCACAGGCGGCGACCCAGTACCTGCCGGTCGGCGGCGGCAGCGTCGCCGGGACCGAGGAGAAGCCATGAGCTCGGCGACCACCGCGCGCCGCGCGGGCGAGACCCGCGGCAGTGGCCACCTCGTGATCTACCTGGTGCTGTCGCTCCTGGCGATCGTCTACATCTTCCCGTTCCTCATCCAGGTCGCCAACTCGTTCAAGACCGACGAGGAGGCGACGGTCGCGGGGATGTCGCTGTGGTCGCCGAACTGGACCACGGCCGCCTACACCGCCCTGTTCCAGAACTCGGCGTTCCCGCTGTGGACGCTGAACTCCCTGTTCGTGACCGTCGTGGTGACGCTCGGCCGGGTGTTCTTCGTGTCGCTCGCGGGCTACGCGCTCGCCCGGCTGCGGTTCCCCGGCCGGCAGGTGGTGTACCTGATGCTCGTCGGGGTGATGTCGGTGCCGATGGTGGTGCTGCTGATCCCGAAGTTCCTGGTGATCAAGTCGCTGGGCATCTACGACAGCTACGCGGGCATGATCCTGCCGCTGCTCGTGGACGCCGCCGGCGTCTTCATCATGCGGAACTTCTTCGAGTCCATCCCGGTGGCCGTCGAGGAGGCCGCCCGCATCGACGGCGCCGGCACGTTCCGGACGTTCTGGTCGGTGGTGCTGCCGATGTCGCGTCCGGCGCTGATGACGATCATCATCCTGAGCTTCCAGGGCTCCTGGAACGAGCTGAACCACTTCATCGTGTCCACGCAGAGCCCCGAGCTGACGACGCTCACGAAGGGGGTGGCCTCGCTGGCGTCCGGGCAGCTGTCGTCGGGCAACCAGTACCCCATCAAGCTGGCCGCTGCCGCCCTGATGACGATCCCCGTGGCGATCATCTTCTTCATCTTCCAGAAGCGGATCATGAACACCTCCGGCGGGGCGGTCAAGGAGTAGCTGCCCGGCCACTTCGCTGCCGAAATCCGCCTTCGCTGCCGAGATCTGGGCAGCGAAGGCAGGAATCGGCAGCTTCGGTGGTGATCGATGGCGAGGTTGGACGCGGTACCGGCCGCCGGCCGGCGTCCCGAGGTGTTGTCCATTCGGCCGCAGGTGTTGTCAATCCGCCTTCGGCCCTTTCGTCCGCGCCCCTCGGAGGCTCAAATGGGGCGGGTGACGGTGAAGAGGGTGTGGCAGCTGGATGCGCTCGGGCAGTCGGAGAAGGAGCGGAATCGTCTGGCCCGGAAGGGCGAGCTCGTGCACGTTCGCCATGGCGCCTACGCCGACGAGCTTGCCGCGGGTGCGCTGGAGGCGCACCGACAGCTGATCGCCGGGACGGTGCCCCTGCTGGCGCCGGGCACCGTCCTGAGCCATGTCAGCGCGGGGGTGCTGCACGGGCTGCCCTGCTGGGAGTCGATGCTCGGACGGGTCACGGTGGTCCGCCGCAGCGGCGCGCACGGCTCGGTCGGGCGTGTGCTCCACGCACGGAGCGGGAGCCTGGCGGCCGAGGAACTGGCCCTCGTGGGCGGGTTCGCCTGCACGAGCCTGGAGCGGACGGCGATCGATCTCGCCTGCATCCTCGGTTTCGAGCGGGGCGTCGCGGTGATGGACGCGGCACTCCGCACAGGCGGCCGGCCGGAGGCCATGCTCGACATCATCGCCCGCTCCTCCGGGCGTCACGGAGCGGCTGCCGCGAGGGCGGCGCTGGCGTTCGCCGATGGGCGCGCGGAGAGCGTGGGCGAGTCGCTCAGCCGCGTCCGTCTCGCCGAGGCCGGTCTCGCGAGGCCTGAACTCCAGCTGAACGTCTTCGCGCCGGGGGACCACTGGCTGGCGCGGTGCGACTTCGGGTGGGAGGAGCAGGGCGTCCTCGGTGAGTTCGACGGCAAGGTGAAGTACACCGGGGCCCCGTCCGAGGTGGCACGGGCGGTGATGGCGGAGAAGCAACGGGAAGCGCGGTTGCGAGAGGCCGGCTGGGTCGTCGTCCGTTGGGGCTGGGACGACCTGAGCGAACCGGCGGCCCTGCGCCGGCGCATCGAGGCCGCGTTCCGGCAGGCTCGCCCCGACCAGATCCGTGGACGGGTTGCGATCTCCTGACCCTCGGCGGTCCGTTCGCTGCCGGAATCCGACTTCGCTGGCGATTCCCCCGCTTGCTGCCGAGATCTCGACAGCAAGGGCAGATTTCGGCAGCGAAGGTGGGGATCGATGGCGGGCGAATCAGGCGGTCACCTCCAGGCGGTGCCGCTGTCCACGGACGGTGACGGTGAACGCGACCCTTTGCCAGGACGCCGGCAGCATGGGGACGGTGGTAGGGCCCTCCCCCGTCACCGTCAGCCCCGCGAAGCCGAAGACGACCGCCTGCCACAGGCCGCCGGCGGAGGCGCCGTGGATGCCGTCGCCCGCGTTGTGGCGCACGTCGAGCAGGTCGGCCAGGGCTGCACGCTGGAAGTGCGCGTAGCCGATCTCGGGCCGGCCCGCCCGGCAGGCCATCACCGCGCTGATCGCCGGGCCCAGGCTCGAGCCGTGCTCGTGGTCGGTGCGCGGGTCGTAGTAGGCGTAGTTCGCGCGCAGCATCTCCGGGGTGAAGAACTCCGGCAGCAGGTAGGCCAGCATCAGCACGTCCGGCTGCTTCAGCACCTGGGTTCGGGCGATTCCCTCGATCCCGTAGAGCTGCTGCATCGACGACGTCCGGGACGGGTCGCGCAGCTCGGCGACGTCGACGTCGGCCAGCCCGAAGTAGCCCTCGAACTGCTCCATCAGTCCCGACGCCGGATCGACCGGCAGCAGGATGGCGTCGGCGACCTCCTGCCAGGTCGCGAGCCAGTCACTGTCCAGCCCGAGCTCCTCGGCCAGTTCCACCCAGCGCTCCGGATGCTGCTCCGCCAGCCACTGCGCCAGGCCCAGCGCCGTCCGCAGGTGCCACACCGCGACGTGGTTGGTGAAGGCGTTGTCGTCGATGCGGTCGTGGTACTCATCCGGCCCGACGACGTTGCGGAAGTGGTAGTGGTCGTCGTCCTCGCGCCGGGCAGCCGACGCCCAGAAGCTCGCCCCGTCCAGCACCAGCTCGGCACCGTGGTCGAGCAGGAACGCCTCGTCGCCGGTGGTACGCCAGTACTGCATGACGGCCATCGCGATGTCGGCCGTGATGTGGATCTCGATGTCCCCGGTCCAGATGCGGATCAGCGCCGTCCGGTCGTCGGGGTCGGGCACCCAGGTCGGCGTCACCTCGTCGCCGGTCTCGGCGGACTCCCACGGGAACTGCGCGCCACGGTACCCGTTGGCCGTCGCCTTGCGTCGCGCGCCGGGCAGGCCGTGCCACCGGTACAGCAGCATGTTGCGGGCGATCTCCGGCTGGGTGAACGTGAAGGGCGGCAGCATGAACGTCTCGGTGTCCCAGAACACGTGGTGCCGGTACCCGTAGCCGGAGAGGGTCTTGGCGCCGATGCTCGCGCGGTCGGTGAAGCGTGGGGCCGCCACCACGAGCTGGAACATGCTGAACCGCACGGCCAGTTGCGACTGCGGGTCGCCGTCGATGACCACGTCCGAGGCGTCCCAGGACGCGCGCCACGCGGCGTCGTTCGCAGCCCGGACCTGGTCCCAGCCCCGGCCCCGAGCGTGCGCGGCGACCTGCCCCGCCTCGGCGGACGGGTCGGCGGCGTCGAGGTCGGACACGAGCGCCACGAACTTGGTGAGCGTTGCCGATTCCCCGAGGTCCAGCCTCACCACGTGCTCGACGGCCGGTGCGCCCTCGGCGTCGGTCGCGGTCCCGGGGATGGGCTCCTCGCGCGGCCCAGCCATCGCCACCTCTGCGGCGACGGCGAGGGCGTGCCTGGTGCCCCTGGTGCGCACCTCGAGCCACGCGGCGTCCTCCGAGGAGCCCTGCCCGGTCACGTCCCAGTGCAGCAGCCCCGTGTTCTCGACATGCGCCGAGATCCCGGCCCGGGTGCGCACCGTCACGGGTTGTTCGGCCTGCACCTGCACCCTGACGAGAGCGCGCGAGGCCTCGGAGAAGTCCACGAACCGTTCGAAGCCGAGCCGCAGCCGGGTGCCGTCCGTGCCCTCCCAGCGCACGATGCGGCTCAGCACGCCGGTCCGCAGGTCCAGCGTCCGTTCGAAGTCGAGGACGCGGCCGCGGTCGAGCCGCACCGGCTCGCCGTCCGCCCACACCTCGACGCCCCACCAACGGGGCAGGCTCGCGAGTTCCGACATCGAGACCGGCATGTCGTCCCACAGCCGGTGCATGAAGGCCGCCGGCGCATCACCGGGATAGCCCTCCTCGAAGCTGCCGCGGACGCAGTGCTGGCCGTTGCCGACCGTGAAGATGGTCTCGCCGTGGTGCTGCCGTTCCGGGACGAAGGCGCGCTCGCGGACCACCCAGGCGGCGGTCTCCAGCTCGGCCAGCAGGCGGCCCAGGTCGA
The DNA here is from genome assembly GCA_023392635.1 of Actinomycetes bacterium. GTDB lineage: Bacteria > Actinomycetota > Actinomycetes > Propionibacteriales > Propionibacteriaceae > Propionicimonas. The sequence goes on from JAEVYS010000128.1 coordinate 5,468, forward strand.
CCCCGTCGAGGTCGTCCAGTCGGACATGGGCGTGCCCGGTGCGCTCGGACGGGCCGAGCCCCACCACCCACATCCCGGCTGCCCTCGCCCCGTCGATGCCCGCGGCGGCGTCCTCGATCACCACCGCCAGCCCGGGCGGCACCCCGAGGCGGCGGGCCGCCTCGAGGAACACGTCGGGAGCGGGCTTGGCGGGCAGGTCGGTGTTGCCGTCCACGACCGCGTCGAAGAGCCCGGCGATGCCCAGACCCTCCAGGACGGCCGGCGCGTTCCGGCTGGCGGAGGCGATCGCGGTCGCGTAGCCGTTCTGCCGCAACTCGCGGAGCAACGGCAGCACGCCGGGCAGCACGCCGTCTGCGCCCACGTGCTCCAGCAGGTCCACGTAGTAGCCGTTCTTGCGCGCCATCAGCTCTGCGGCCCGGGCCTCCTCCACCTCACGTCCGGCCAGCAGGATCGCGAGCGACTCGCGGCGGCTCACCCCACGCAGGCGCTCGTTCATCGAGCGGCCGAACGGCAGGCCCTCCTCGTCGGCGATGCGCTGCCAGGCGCGGTAGTGGTACTCGGCGGTATCGGTGATCACCCCGTCGAGGTCGAAGATGACGGCACGCAACTCGTTCATGGATCACCCGTTCGGGTCGAGGGCAGAACAACTCGATTTGATCGTTCAAGACGCTTGGTGTCAAGCGGGAATAGCATGCACGCCGCGGGGGGACGGCGCGCGCGTCCGCGC
>JAEVYS010000009.1 GCA_023392635.1 Actinomycetes bacterium
GCTGGACGGGGTGCCCCGGGGTGGGGGCCGCGGGCGCCCCCCCGGGGGGCGCGCCCTCGGCGGGATGGCCGGCCCTCGGCGGAGGTGGCGACTACTTGGCGTTGAGCATCGGCGTCAGGAGTGCGTCGTACTCCTTGGCCAGTGCGGTGATGTCACCGCCGTCGGCGACCTTGGAGAAGAACTCCTCCAGCTTGCCGGACGCCTCGACGCCCGCCCAGCCCGGAGCTGCCGGGGTGAGCTTGGAGTTGGACGCGGAGTCGACCAGCGCCTTGGCGAACTCGTCGGAGCCGAGGCTGGAGACGTAGTCGGAGTTGGCCGGGCCGAGGCCGTTCTTGCCCAGCATCTGCTGGTACTCGGCGCTGAAGATGATCTTCATCAGCTCACGGGCGCCGGCTTGGTTCTTGGAAGCCGCCGAGATGCCGATGTTGGAGCCGCCGGCGAACACCGGAGCGGGCTTGCCGTCGTTGCCGGGCAGCGGGAAGACGCCGAACTTCGCGTCGTTCCACGCGCGGCTCTCCTTGCCGTCCTTCTTGACCAGGTCACCGATCGACCAGTGCGCCCAGCCCGGAGCCATGATCGTGGCCGCGGCGAGGCTGGTCTTGCCGGCCACCTTGTCGCCGTCCATGATCTTGTCCGAGTCGTTGATGTAGAGCCACGGCGATTCGTCCTTGGCGGTCTTCGGGGCGCGAGAGGCGGCCTTCTGGATCTCCTGCAGCTGGGTGAGGCCCTTGATGCTGTTGGGGTCGGACAGGGTGCTCGTCCACTGGCCGCCGTCCTGCTTGGCCAGGTCGCCGCCGTTGGCGAAGATCCAGGAGATGCCGTTGCGCCAGTCCTGGCCGCCGATGAAGAAGCCGCTGAAGTCCTTGATGTTCTTCGGGTTCTTCTCCGCGATGGTCTTCACCGCGGCGTTGAAGTCGTCGAGGGTCTTCGGCACCTCGACCCCGGCGGCCTTCCAGACGTCCTTGCGGTAGAACATGTAGCGCGAGCCGAAGTAGTAGGGCAGCGTGTAGTTCTTGCCGTCGACCTTGCCGACCTCCACGAACGACTGGAGCAGCTTGTCACCGCCCAGTTCGGAATACAGGTCCGAGATGTCGGAGAAAGCGCCGACATTCGTGAAGGTGGGCGACTGCGTGTTGCCGACCTCGACGACGTCCGGGGTGTTGTTGGCGTCCGGAAGCGCCGTGGTCAGCTTGGTGACCAGATCGCCCCAGGCCTGCTCCTCGATGGTGAGCGTGCCGCCGGTCTTGGAGTTGTAGGTGGTCTTGAGGTAGTCGCGCAGCGCCTGCGGTGTGTCTCCGCCGGCCACCCAGAGGGTGATGTTCTGCGGCGCGGCGGACGACGCGGGCGCGCTCGCGGTGGGACTGCTGGCTGTGCCGGACGAGCAGCCGGCGAGGGCCAGCGCTGAGGCGGTCACCAGGGTGAGCGCCGACAGCATCTTCAACATTTGCGTTCCTTTCGGTGGTGCGGTGGGACGTGTGGGAAGCATGGGGATCAGCCGACCCCGAGTTCGTTCAGCAGCACGAGGGCTGCGGCGCCGAGGAGGACGGCGTCCGCCCCGAGCGAGCTCGCGGCGAGGTCGAGTTCCGGCCGGAACTCCGAGCGTGTGCGGTCGGCGATGCATTCGCGCGCCGCGTCGAGGAGCGCGGGGGTGGCGATGTCGTCCGGTCCGCCGATCACGATGTGCGCCAGGCCGAGCATGCCGACCACCGGAGCCAGGGCGAGCCCGAGGCGATGGCCGGCCTCGGCCAGCAGCTCGTCACGGCGCGCCGGCTCGGCGGCGATCCGGGCGGTCAGCGCCGGGACGGAGGTCCAGGTCTCGAGGCAGCCCACCTTGCCGCAGCCGCAGGTGGCGCCGGACTCGTCGATCACGACGTGGCCGATCTCACCGGCATCGCTCGCGGCACCGTGGACGAGGCGTCCGCCCACCAGCAGGCCGGCGCCCACGCCCCGGGAGAGCTGGACGCGGACGAGGTCGTCGGCGCCGCCGGCGAAGCGGCGTTCGGCCAGCACAGCCACGTTGGCGTCGTTCTCGACCCGCACGGGCAGCCCCAGGTCCTGGTGGAGCACCTCCTGCAGCGGCAGGTTGTGCCAGTGGAGGTTGGGTGCCGACAGCACCGTACCTGCGGTGTTGACAGTGCCGGGCGTGCCGACGCCCAGGCCGAGGACGGGACGGGCGGCGGCCCGCGCGAGGTCGCGGGCGAGTTCACGGGCCGCGGCGAGGGCGTCGTCCCCGACCGCGCCGTCCAACGGACGGACGGTGGTGAGCAGGGGCTCGCCCCGCAGCGAGAGCACGGCGCCGCGCAACTGGTCGCGCGCGGACAGGTCCATGGCGAGGATGTCGCGAGCCTCGGGGCGGAAGGCCAGCAGCGTGGACGGCTTGCCCGGGCGCTGGATCTCGCTCGTGCCGGACTCGAGCACCAGCCCGGATCCGATGAGGTCAGCGACGAGGTCGGAGACGGTGACCTTGGTCAGGCCGGTGGCCCGTGCCAGGTCGGCCCGGGAGAGCTGGGAGTCGTCGTAGATCGCCTGCAGCACCAGGGCGAGGTTGCTCCGCCGGGCGTCCTCGGGGCGCAGCTTGCGCCGGATCGGGTACTGCATGGTGGTTAGTAAACCTTACTAACCAATCCGGGGGAAGGGGTCAACCTCATGGTTATCGAGTCGTTATCTCCGGTATCGATTCAATCCGGTGAGGTGCCCGGAGTCCCGGGAGAGTGCCGGGGCCGCCATCCCGATGGTCGGCGACTCCGCGGGCCCACGGTCAGCGAAGGGCCTGCATCGCTGGTCCCATGGCGGCAACCATGATGCCGATCAGGATCGGGATCGCGAGCACGCCGAGGATGATGGCTGCGACGCCCCAGGCCCGCCCCCGGTTTCCGATGGCGGCGACCCAGCCCAGCACCCATCCCACCAGTCCGACGGGTGTGCACAGGCTCAGGATCATGCTCTGCAGGGGGTATTGCGCCTGCAGAGCCGCCTGGATCTGCCGGGACACCTGGGCCTGGTCGATGTTGGCCGTCCCGCCCGCCGCCACGATGTAGTTCACGAACAGGTCGGTGACCTGGTAGAGCGAGATGCCACCGAGGACCAGCGTGACCAACACGAGGCCCAGTCCGGCCATGCCGAGCGCCGGGCTCTTTCGGGCCACGCCCCTCGCGTGGGGGTAGCCGACGGTGCCCTTGTCCCCGAAGGCGGCCACCTCCGGCGACGGCTGGCCCTGGCCGGCGTAGATCTGCGACCACGGCGTGATCTGGTACGGGTTGTCCGAAGGGGCCGGCGGCGTCGGCTGCTGGGCGTACGGGTACGGCGGTTGCGGCTGCCCGTAGCCGGGCTGCGCGCCATAGCCCGGCTGCGCGGGGTAGGGCTGGTGCGGCTGTCCGTAGGCGGGCTGGCCCTGGCCGGGGTAGCCCGGGTACGCCTGCGGGGCGGCCTGCTGACCGTACTGGCCCGGATAGGGCGAACCCTGCGCCGGCTGTTGCGGCTGGGTCGGCACCGACTTCGGCGGGGTGTAGGCGTCCGGCTGCGGGAACCCGCCCTGTGGTTCTGGGGACGAGCTCTCCGGCTGCTGGTTCGACATGTCAGAAAGGGTAGCGCCGCAGGGGAGTGATCCCCGCTGATCAGGACCGCGACACCACAGGGCCAGGTGCCGCCTGCGGGAAGCCGCTGCGCGGCTGCCAAGATGGAGCCATGCCAGAGCTGCCACCCCGGGCGATCGCCTGGGCCCAGACCATGGCCGGCCACGCCGGCGACCGGCTGGTGCGTGCCCACCAGCAGGCCGGCGGGCGGCTCGAGCCGGGCGCCGCGGTGTTACGCCGCGAGCGCGAGGAACGCGAGGCGGCGAGCCTGCGTCCCGGCGCCGCGCTGGCGGTCGGGGCCGGCGACCGCGCGATTCGTGAGGAGCCCGATCCGGAGCGCACGTGCTTCGAGCGGGACCGCGACCGCATCGTGCACTCCGCAGCGTTCCGCCGGCTCGCGGGCAAGACCCAGGTGGTCGTGTTCCCCAGCGACCACCAGCGCACGCGCCTCACCCACGCCCTGGAGGTGGCCCAGGTGGCCACCTCGATCGCTCGCGGGGTGGGCGCCAACGTCACCCTGGCCGAGGCGATCGCGCTGGGGCACGACTGCGGGCACGGCCCCGGCGGCCACGCCAGCGAGGATGCTTTCGACGCCTTCCTCGCGGAGGGCTACGACCACGGGCCATGGGGGGCCGACGTGGTGCTGACGACCCTGAACCTGTGCGCGCAGACGCTCGACGGCATCCGCAACCACTCCTGGTCACGCCCGGTTCCCGCAACGATCGAGGGCGAGATCGTCAGTTGGGCCGACCGCATCGCCTACTGCGCCCACGACCTCGAGGATGCGGCGAGCGCGGGCATTGTCAGCCTCGACGACCTGCCGCCTGAGGTCGTCCGGCTGACCGGACGCACCCGGCGCCAGCAGCTGGGCACGTTCGTCCGTGCCGTGATCGCCACCGCGTCCGGCACGGGCTCGATCGGCATGTCCGAGGAGCCGGCCGCCGCCCTCGCCGCGCTGCGTGCGTTCAACTACGAGCGCATCTACACCCGTCCGGATTCGCTGGCGCAGTCGGCTGCGGTCATCGCGGTCCTGCACGCCCTCGTGGAGTACTACTCCGAGAACCCGCTGTCGCTGCCGCCTGCCTTCGTGTCACCCGACCAGGGCTCCGACGGGCGGGTCCGGGCCGCCGTCACCTACGTCGCGGGCATGACCGACCGGTTCGCCTTCGACACGGCGGTGGACCTGCTCGGCTGGGACCCCGTCCGACTGCCGCGGGGCATCGGACGCGACGCCTGAGCCTGCTGGTGTCGCGATCCGGCCGTCGATCTCGTCCGGGTCGTCCCATCCGCCCCGAACGCGGCCTTCGGCGGCGCATTCGCGACGCGACCATGGGCCCTAGAATCGCGACGTGGCCGGCCTGATCAACGAGGAGGACCTCGCGACGGTCCGGGAACGCTCCCGGATCGAGGACGTCGTCGGGTCCTACGTGACGCTGCGCCGCGCGGGCGGGGGGTCCCTCACCGGGCTGTGCCCGTTCCACGACGAGAAGTCGCCGTCGTTCCACGTCACGCCGGCCCGGGGCTTCTACCACTGCTTCGGCTGTGGCGAGGGGGGCGACGTCATCGCCTTCGTCCAGAAGATCAACAACGTGAGTTTCGCCGAGGCCGTGGAGTACCTGGCTGACCGGATCGGGCTGCAGCTGCGGTACTCCGACGGAAGTGGCCAGAGGGTCGAGCCGGGCCTGCGGGTGCGGGTGCTGGAGGCCAACCAGGCCGCCGCCGAGTTCTTCGCCGCCCAGCTGATGAGCCCCGCGGGCCTGCCCGGACGCCAGTTCCTCGACGGGCGCGGCTTCGGCAGGGACGCTGCGGAGCAGTTCGGCATCGGCTTCGCGCCGACCGGCGGCAAGGACCTGGGCCAGCACCTCAAGGGCAGGGGCTTCACCGACAACGAGCTCGTGAAGGCCGGCCTGGTCCGGGAGAACGGCTGGGACTTCTTCCAGGGACGCGTGCTGTGGCCCATCCGCGACGCCGGACGCTCCGTCCTCGGCTTCGGTGCCCGAAAGATCTTCGACGACGACCGCATGCCGGCGAAGTACCTCAACACCCCCGAAACCGTCGTGTACAAGAAGTCCGGCGTGCTCTACGGGCTGGACCTGGCGCGGCAGAACATCGCGAAGAAGAGCCAGGCCGTGGTCGTCGAGGGCTACACCGACGTGATGGCCTGCCATCTCGCCGGTGTGGACACGGCAGTCGCCTCGTGCGGGACGGCCTTCGGCGACGACCACGCCCGGCTCCTGCAGCGAATGCTCGGCACCGGCGACGTCACCGGCGGTGAGGTGATCTTCACCTTCGACGGCGATGCCGCGGGCCAGGCGGCGGCCCTGAAGGTGTTCAAGGGCGACCAGAACTTCCTGGCCCAGACCTATGTTGCGGTCGAGCCCAGCGGGCTGGATCCGTGCGACTTGCGCATGCAGCAGGGCGAGGCCGCCCTGCGCGAGCTCGTCGGACGGCGCGTGCCGCTGTACCAGTTCGTCATGCGCAATGTCCTGGCCGGTTACGACCTCGACCGTGTGGACGGCCGTCTCGCCGCGCTGCGGGCTGCCGCCCCGCTGGTCAGCAGCATCCGCGACGACAGCCTCGTCCTCGGTTACGTCCGTGAGCTGGCGAAGTGGCTCGGCATGGATCCCGACGAGGTGCGTCGGGAAGTGCGGGTGACCGTGCAGCGGCGCTCCGAGCGCCCCGCTCCGCGGCGTCCGGAGCAGGACGAGGCGTTGCCCGGCATTCCCGAGCCCAGGGAGAGCCTGCCGGTGCCGGACCCGCGCGACCGCCGGCTCGAGGCGGAGCGCGGCACGCTGCGGCTCCTCGTCCGGGCGCCGGAGAAGTTCACGGAGGACTGGAACGGGCTCACGCCGGACGACTTCGTCCACCCCACCTACCGGGCGCTGTTCGAGTCGGTTCGCTCGGCAGCCGACGGTCCGGGCATCTGGACGCAGCGGGTCCTCTCGGCCAACCCGGATCCGGTGCTCGAGCAGCTCGTGGTCTCGCTCGCGGTCGAACCCGTGCTGCGGGAGCCGACCGAGGCCTACGCCCGGGAGTACAGCAGCCAACTCCGGGTGCTCACCCTCTCCCGCCGCATCGCCGACCTGAAGTCGAAGCTGCAGCGCACCAATCCGCTGGACGACCAGCCGTCGTACAACCGCATGTTCGCGGTGCTGGTCAACCTGGAGAAGGAGCGCAAGGAGCTCCTCGCCCTCGCCACCGGGCCCGCGATCTAGCTCCAGCCGGGCAGCGGCCTGGCGGGCCCGCACCAGGTGTGAGCCCGTCCACAGGATCGCGGTGTTGCCCGAATGTTGCTGCACAGGCAAGGACTCGCCGGGTGCATCGGGCGGGCACGGCGGCAGGGTGTCTCCATGCCCAAGCCTGAGCCCACCCCACTGCTCACTCCCGCCGAGGAACTGCTGCTGGCCCGGCGGATTGAGGCCGGCGTCCTGGCCGGACACCTCCTGGAGACCGGTGAGCGTCCGCTGCCCGCGACGACCGAGGAGTTGCGTGCCCTGGCCGCGGAGGGATCCGCCGCCTGGCAGCAATTCCTGCTCGCGAACGTGCGCCTGGTGGGGCGGCTCGCCGGGCGCGAGGCCCGGTACACCGGCCTGCCGGTCGCCGAACTCTTCCAGGAGGGTTTCGTCGCGCTCGCCGGGGCCCTGCAGCGCTACGACACCCGGCGGGGCCGGTTCTCCACATTCGCCACGATCCGCGTGCGCCAGCACCTGGCCGAGGTCGGTGCCTCACGACTCGGGGAACTCGCCCTGCCACCGAGCCGGGCCCTCCAGCTCAGGCGGGCCAGGGGCCTGGAGGCCGCCCTGAGCCAGGACCGCGGCCACTCGGTGGACGCTGCCGAGCTGGCGGCGGAGCTCGGCCGTCCCGCCGCCGTCACCCGGAGCCTGCTCGCCTATCGTGCCCCGTTGGCGATCGACCCGGTCGGCGAGGACTACAGCCTCGCCGAGGAGCGGCCACAGGACCTCGACGCCTCCCTCTACCGCCGGCAACTGCGCACGCTCGTGAGGCGGCTCGACCCGGACCAGGCCGCGGTGGTGGGCCTCAGGTTCGGCCTGGTGACCGGCGAGCCTGTGGACGTCGCCACGATCGCGCGCGACCTGGGGCTGAGCCCCAGCACGGTCCGCCGCCTGGAGAAGCGGGCTCTCGCCGCGCTGCGGCCGCTGGCCCGCGCACTGGACCCCGAGGGGGAGCCACTGGCCGGCTGACCCGGCGGCCTCACGCCGTGCGCGGGTCCAGCTTGCGGATGATCACGTACGGGTCCTGCTCGAGCCGGCGTCCTGACCAGGCGAGGATCGCCCGCGCCACGATGATCGACACCGCCAGCATCCCGACGCCGGTGAGCAGGTCGCCGATGACCGTGGCGGTGACCCACCACAGTCCACCGCCGATGCCGGCGACTGTGAAGAAGGCCATGAACCATCCGAAGACCTTGAGGAACGAGCCGCGCCGCTGGCCGACGCGCGACTGGTCGCTCGGGTTCAGCACGCTCGCTGCCGAGCCCACCCCCACTCCGAGGACCACCACGCACGTGCCGGCCAGGATCGCCGGGAGGACACCGTTGGGCGGCGCGCCACGGATCGCGGATTCGACCAGGGTGAAGACCAGGACGAGCGGCAACAGGTAGAGCACGGGCGCCATCGCCTTGCCGACGAGCACCCGACGCAACGGCGCTCCGCCGAGCACGAAGTAGGTGAAGCCCTGCCCGTCGTAGCCGAAGAGGTTGAAGCTGCCGGCCACCACCGACATCGCGGCGAACGCCGCCGACTGGGCCGCCAGACCGTACGTCGCGAAGCTCGCGTGAGCCACCACCACCCCCATGACCGGAGGGATGACCAGCGTCTGGATCGCCCGCGGTGAGCGCAGGAAGAAGTACCGGAGCTGCTGGGACGCGGCACCGCGCGCGGGTCCCGCGGGCAGCCCCCGCAGCAGGGCGGGAGTGAGCGTGAGGACCTCCCCGCTGCGCCGGCGCCTCGCCCGGTGCTGGCTGCCCGTGCGGCCGTTGAGACGTCGGGTGAGCACCCAGCCCCAGGCCGCCATGGCGATGCCGATGGTGACGACGACGATGCCCAGGCGCAGGGCGAAGTCGGTCCACCGCCCGTCCCGCGCGCTCAGGATGGCCCGCCCGGCCGCTCCGGGAGCGAGCCAGCTGAGGACGGTGCCGAGCGGCCCGGACGCCGACTTGCCGCCGAGCGCTGTGGTGGCGACGCGCGCCTGCTGCGCGAACAGGTAGATGCCGAGCACGAGCAGGCTCGCGGCGAACGCTGCGACGTCGGTGCCCCGGCGTGAGCGGAGGGCGCCGGACAGCAGCGCCTGCGTGGCGCGGGAGAACGCCACGCACATCACGGTGTAGGCGAGCGCCACCACGAGCGACGCCAGTCGCACCGGCACGGTCTCGGAAATCGCGATGACGCCGCCGGAGGCGAACAGGAACGTGAAAGCGGCGGTGGGGGAGACCAGTGCGCCGGCGAGCAGGCCGCTGACCTGCTGCCAGCCGGTGAGCGGGAACTGCTCGAGCCGCTGGGGGTCCACGACGCCGTCGGCCAGGGTGGGCTCGACGATCGGGCCGACGACCCAGGGCAGGAAGATCGCGCAGAAGGAGGTGATCAGGAGGAGGTCCGCGGGGCCGGCCCCGGACACCAGCACCGCGCTCAGCATGCCGGCGAGCAGGCCACCCACACCGCCGAGCACCCAGGACGTGGCGAAGTACAGCTGGGCGCCGTCGCCGTGCCCGCGCGCACGGCGCGCGATGGTGAGTCTCAGCCGGAGAAGGACGAGAGCCACGACAGCTCACCCTCCTCCAGGTCGCGGCCGCCGACGAGTTCGACGAACGCGTCCTGCAGGGTGCGGCCGCCCGACACCTCGGCCACGGTGCCCTCGGCGAGGACGCGTCCCGAGCCGATCACCGCGAGCCGGTCGCAGAGCCGCTGGACGACGTCCATCACGTGGCTGGCGAACACCACCGTTCCCCCGCCTCGACGGTAGAGCTGCAGCACGTCCTCCATCACCTGCGTGTTGACCGGGTCCAGTGCCCCGAACGGCTCGTCGAGCACCAGGACGCGCGGGCTGTGCAGGAGGGCCACCGCCAGGCCGATCCGCTTGATCATGCCGAGGGAGAAGTCCGCGATCAGCTTCTCGCCCTCCTCGGCGAGGTCGAGCACCCGCAGCAGTTCGGAGGAGCGCTCCGCGACGACCTTGGCGTCCATCTTGCGCAGCATCCCGGCGTACTCGAGCATCTCGGGGGCGGTCAGCCGGTCGAAGAGCACGGGGTTGTCCGGGACGAAGCCGATGCGGGCCTTCGCGGGCAGCGGATCCGGCCACACCGGCACGTCGTCAAGCACGGCATTGCCGGCGTCGGGACGCAGCAGCCCGGTCAGCATGCGCAGGGTGGTGGACTTGCCGGCGCCGTTGGGTCCGGCGATGCCGTAGAACGTGCCGCGCGGGATCGAGAGGTCGACGCCGTCGACGGCGCGCAGGTCTCCGAAGACCTTCACCAGGCCCTGTGCCTCGAGTGCGGTTGGCACGGTTCACCCCTCAGCTCGCCCGCCGACCCGCTCCATTGGCCGACGCGGCGGATGCAGCCTAGCCATTCGGCTGCTCGCGCGCCGAATCACGTCCGGCGCTCCGGCGTGTGTCTCAGCTGCCCACGAGGGGGGCGATGCTCTCGTTCCAGACGTCGAGGCCCAGCTTCACGACCAGGACCCCCACGACGACGAGGAAGGCCACCCGGATGAAGCCGACGCCGCGGGCGATCGCGGTGCGCGAGCCCAGGTAGCCGCCCGCCATGTTGGCTGCGGCGAGGGCGATGCCCAGCGGCCAGAGCACGGCCCCGTGCGGGACGAAGAGGGCCAGGGCGCCGAGGTTGGTGGCGAAGTTCACGATCTTCGCCTTGGCGGAGGCCTCGAGGAAGCTGTAGCCGAGCACGCTCACCAGCGAGATCACCAGGAAGGTGCCGGTCCCCGGGCCGAGCAGCCCGTCGTAGCACCCGATGCCGGCGCCGATCGCTGCGGCGCTGCCGTAGTGGCGGCGTCCGCTCAACCTGAGCTCGGTCAGCGTGCCCATCGAGGGACGGGTGGCGGTGAAGACGGCCACGCCGATCAGGGCGAGCACGATGATCGGCTTGAAGACCGCGACGGGCAGCAGCGTGGCAAGAGTCGCGCCGAGGAAGCTGCCGGCGAACGCGAAGGCTGCCATCGGGAGTGCCGTCCGCAGGTCGGGGCCGACCCGGCGGTAGTACGTGATGCTGCTGGTGGCCGTGCCGAAGATGGACGCGAGCTTGTTGGTCGCCAGGGCCTGCACCGGTGCGATCCCCGGGACGAGCAGCAGGGCGGGCAATTGCAGCAGCCCGCCTCCGCCGACGACGGCGTCCACGAACCCGGCGGCGAGGGCGACCAGTACGAGGACGAGCAGACCCTGCCAGCCCAGTCCCTCGGGCAGCAGGGTGAACGGGTCCACGGGCGGTCCTCCGGGAGGGGGCGGTCAGGATCATCGGCAGTCTAGGCCGCCGGATCCGGGAGGCCCCGGCGCCCGGAGTTCAGCCGGCGGCGAGCGGGCGGACCAGGCACAGCCCCGGAGCGGCGAACGGCACGAGCTGCCGGGGATCGGGGGCGAGGGCGTCGATCAGCCCCTGGTGGATCCCGCAGACGACCGCCGGGTTCTCCCGTGCGGACTCCAGCAGTGGACACGTGCGCAGTGCGATGCCTTCGGGGATCTCCTGCGGGGTGAAGCCCTGGGCGCCGAGCGTGCCGACGAGGTCGTCGGTGCCCGCGTCGGCGATCCGGCGACCCCACGACTTGCCGAGCGCGTGGGCGGCCGACACCGGGTCGGGCAGCTGGGAGAGCTGCTCTGCGACGGCCTCCACAAGGGCGGCATGGTCGTCGCGTCCGGGCTCCTCGAGGGCGACCTGCGTGCCGGCCAGGGTGGGTCGGAAGGCCAGCGCGGGCCGGCCGCGTCCGCTCGCCGGCAGGAGCGTCTCCTCGACGAAACCCCCCTCGACAAGGTGCTGGAGCTGCGCACGCACCGTGTTCGGGTGACCGCCGAGAGCCTCGTTCAGCATCCCGATCGTCACCGGCCCGCCGGTGCCGACCAGCTGCCGCAGGACGCGCAGGCCCGCTTCGCGCGGGCGGTCCCTCCGCACCGGCTCCGGGCCGGCGGGAGGCTGCGGTGTGGTCACGGGTCCAATCTAGTGGTATTTTCTACATGTTGGTATGTAGAAAAGGAGATTCCGGTGTGCAGCTACTGCGGGTGCGACTCCATCGAGGTGATCGGCCGGTTCATGGACGAGCACGTGGAGATCATCAACGCTACCGGTGAGTTGCGCTCAGCCGTGCGCTCCGCGGACGCCGAGACGGTCCAGACGGCGCGGGCCGCCGTGGCAGGCCTGTTGTGGCCGCACACCACGGCCGAGGAGGGCGGCCTGTTCGCCGTCCTCTCCCGTGACGAGGTCTACGCCGACCACATCACCACCTTGTGCGGCGAGCACCAGCTTCTCGACGCGTACCTGTCGGCCATCACTCCCGGCGACGAGGTAGCGATGGCCCGCTTCGAGAACGCCCTGCGCGCCCACATCGACAAGGACGACAACGGCCTCTTCCCGGCCGCGGCGATCGCGCTGGACGGTCCGCAGTGGGCAGAGGTCCACGCTGCGACACCACACCACCACGCCGACCACGACGACCACGACGACCATCACGACCACCACCACCCCCATGTCCCGGCCGCCGTGGCACCGGCCGCGCGCGTGCCGGCACCCCTCGACCAGGCCGGACGGAGTCACGTCACCTCACTGTGACGCTCGGCCCGCTCCGGCTCGCGCTGGTCGTCGTCAACCCCTCGACGACGGCCAGGGCCGCCGCGAGGTCACGGGAGCAGCGTCTCCTGTGACCCGCGGCGGGAACCGGCGCTGATGCACCCCTTCGCCCGGGTCCGGCCGTCCCCCTCGGCGGGGTGCATGCTCACAGGGCCGCGGGCTCGGCTTCGATCCCGACGCGGACGGGTCGGTCGGTGCGGGCTGCGGCCACCCCGGCCAGGACGGCGACGAGGGTGAGCGCCAGCGCCAGGACGCAGACCCCGCCCCAGCCTCCCGCCTGCCACAAGACGGTGGCGAGTGCGCCGGCCAGGGTGCTCCCGAGGTAGTAGGTGCCCAGGTAGGCACTCGACGCCTGGGCCGTGCCCTGACCACGTCGCCGGGCTCGGTCCACCACCCAGCCGCTGAGCATGGAGTGGACGCCGAGGAACGCGAAGCCCACCAGCGCCAGGCCCACCACGACCGCCGGCAGGCTGGCCAGCGATGCCAGCAGCACGCTCCCCGCGAGCAGCGCCAGACCGCCGACGACGACCCGTCCGCGCCCGAGGCGGGCGGCCGCCCACCGGGCGAGCAGGGGAGAGGCGATGCCGACCGGATAGGCGAGGTACACCAGCGATGCGCGCGCCCCGAGCGTGAAGGGGGGAGCCTGGAGCCGGAACGACATGGCGTTGTACACCCCGACGAACGCGCCCATGGCGGCGAAGCCGGACAGGCAGAGCAGGGCGACCACGCGATCGGCCGGTGCGACCAGAGTGCCGAGCAGGGCGTCCCGCAGTCCGACCGGACCGGGAGTGAAGCCGACCGACGCAGGCAGCAGGACGGCCATCAGTGCCCCGGCGAGCAGGGTCAGGACGGCCATGACGGTTGCCGCGAGCTGCCAGCCGCCGAGGGTGGCGAGGGGCCCTGGCAGCAGCCGGGCCGCTGCGCCGCCCATCGCGGTGCCGGCGATGTAGGCGGCGTTCGCCTTCGCGTGCGATCCGGCCGCGACCTCCTCACGGAGGTAGGCGAGGGCTGCAGCGGGCAGTCCGGCCAGGGTGAACCCCATCAGCCCGCGGGTGGCGACGAGCATGGTCCAGTCCGGAGCCACTGCCGACAGCAGGCCCAGTCCGCCCGACGCCAGCAGTGACCACCGCATCACCCGCACCCGCCCCACCCGGTCAGCGAGCGGCCCCGTGACCAGCAGGCCGGCGATGATGGTCAGCGTGGTGACCGACAGCGCGTGGGCCGACTCCGCTGCGCTCACGCCGTAGTGCGCGGCCAGCATCGGCAGCAGGGGTTGCACGAAGTACATCAGCGAGAAGTTGGCCAGTCCGCCGGCCATCAGCGCGACCACGATGCGCCGGTAGGGCGTGCTCCCCGAGGAGTGGCCCCGAACGGGTCGTGAGGATCGGGGGACGGGGAGCGGGATCACGACGGCCACGACCACATCCTCCTTGGACAAAGCCGATGCGCGAAATGATGCAATCGCCTATGGTGATGCGGTCCGCGCATCGATACGATCGAGCGGTGGACGAGCAGGTGCTGCGGGTGTTCCTGACCCTCAGTGAGACCGAGAACACCAGGGACGCCGCGGCCCTGCTCCAGGTGAACCAGTCCAACGTCTCGCGCGCCCTGGCCCGCCTGGAGGACGAGCTGGGCGCGGAGCTGTTCACCCGCCACGGCCGCCGGCTCGAACTGAACCGGGCAGGTGCAGGCTTCCGCGCCGACGCCCTTGCCATGGTCGAGGCGTTCGAGAGCGGTCGCCGCCACCTGCAGCAGCTGGCCGGCCCGCTCGGGACGATCCGCCTGGGGTTCCTGCAGTCCGCCGCACTGTGGGCCGTGCCCCGCCTCGTCGGTGACTACCGGACGCGCACGCCGGGCAGCCGGTTCGAGCTCCGCCAGGGCTTCGCGCGCGACCTCTACGGCTGGATCGGCTCCGACGCCCTCGACGTCGCCTTCGTCACTGCCCCGCCGGCGGGACGGTCGGGCTTCGGCTGGCGGAAGCTGGTGGAGCAGCGGCTCACCGTGGCCGTACCGCTCAGCCACCGGCTCGCCGGGCGCCCCAGCGTGACTCCTGCCGACCTCGACGGCGAGGACTTCGTCGCGTTCGCACGGAGCACGGAACTCCGGACGGTGATCGACCCCATGTTGGCTGAGGCGGGCGCCCTTGTCCGGATCGCCTTCGAGTCCAGCGAGATCGACACGATCCGTGGCCTGGTGGGTGTCGGACTGGGTGTCGCGATCATTCCCGAGCCCGCGCGCCCCGGCGACGGCGACATCGCCTACCTGCCCCTGGAGCCACACCGCTCCCGAACCCTGGGCCTGGCCTGGTCCACCGAGCGGGCCCTGCCCCGGAGCGTCGCCGACTTCCTCGACCACAGCAGCGAGGACCGCTTCGCGGGCCGTGGCTGAGGAGGGCAGTGCGCTGACCAAGTGCGTACCAAGTGGGGTACCAAATGGCCCCGTGGTCAGTGCGGGCGAGTCCGCGGGGCTGAGAGGCTTCTCCCGAGGGCGAAGCGAGGGATAGCGCAGACCCTCGTGGTCACCGAACGGAACGTCCTGCCTCGACCCCTCGGCACCGTTCCGGGCGTCTCACACGCCAGGTGACCCGGCAGGTACCGCCGGCCCGTGGCCGATGTACGGTTCCTCGGCCGGGGTCCTTCCGCCAAAGTCGACCCCGGCCCACCCGCCGTTCGGGCGGGCGCCACCCGCTCGCTTGTCGCCCGAACGGGCGTCGCCCGTAGTGGGTCTTACGCCCGGCCGGGACCGTGGGTTCCACTAGTGCCTGAGAACCGGCGCCCTGGCCGGTCCGCCGCACCCCTGTGGAGCCCACGATGCTGAGGATCGACACCTGGCAGCCCGACGCCGGGATCGTCGGGGACGTCGGGGGAGTCGCCATCCTGCACGGACACTACTTCGCGCACGCCGGCCACACCGAGGCCACCTTCGCGCACCTGCTCGCCAGGCACTCGGTTGACCACCGGTTCGTGCAGGACGCCACTGCCTGGGCCCACGAGATCAGGGGGTCGTGGGACCGCCCCGCGGTGGGCGATGCGTTCGCCGTGGTGGGCTGGACGACGGCTGTCGCCCTGCGCGCGAGCCTGTTCGGACGCCTGGACGCCCTCCACCCGGTGGCCGCGTTCCGGTTGCTCGAGCAGCCGGAGATCGCCCGGCTCCAGCGTTCGACCCACGACTACGTGGTCCTGCGGGAACCGTACGGGCTCGGCAATGACTGGCCGGCCGCATTGGCCGGCTCGGTCTCGGGGTTCGACGTCGACCTCCTGCCGCACCCCGGCGGCAACGGCGAGCCCACGCTGGCCCTGGAACTGGGTACCTACCTCCAGCGTTTCATCGGGACGGAATTCGCCGCATGAAAGCGCGTTTGCGTTCGGTCCCCCTTTTGGGTGAACACAGTATTACCGACCAGCCGAAGGCATGGTGATGCCCCGCTGATCACGTAAGCTCACCATCGTCCGGTGTGCCGGGCATGACGAAATGCTCATGCGCGGTGAGTCGAGAGAAGCACAACCTCGGCTGCCGGACACCGGGAAGAGGCCGCTCGGCCCATTCCCGTCGTTTGGCGCCGGATTCCACCCCCCGCCGTCGTCGAGCGTTCGTCATCCACCGCCATGGATTGATCCGTGCCCGACTGTCAAGGCAGCAAGATGGTTCTACTGGCTGAGCCCCTCCAGCCCCACAGTGCTTTTCCGCCCTCGTGGCGCGACCTGATCGGCCGTGCCCGCGACCTGCCCGGCTGGTTGCCGCGGATCGCGCTCGCCGACGTGATCACGCGCGAACTGCTGATCGTCGGCGAGGAGAGCGCCGGCTCGACATGCGTCCCCGGCGGGTGCACAACGCTCCTCGCCCGCCTGGAGTCCGGTGGCGCCTTCGTGGAGTGCGAAGCGGACACCGTCCGGGGGCAGTACCGGCTTCGGCCGGACGTGCGCGAATCGATGCTGGACGCCCTGAGGGCAGAGGGCCACGACCTCGCTCCCATCCGGCGTGAACTGCTTCTCTCGGGCCTGAACCGGAGGTACCCGGCGCTGGCGGTGCAACTGGCGAACTGGGCTTTCGAGGGCAGGGACTGGGGGACGCTGGAGTACCTGTGGGGGACCTACTCGGCGGGAGTGCTGCTCGCTGACCCCCGGGTCCGGGCGGCGTACGCGGAGGCGCCTGAGGACCAGCGCGCCGTCCTGCCGGGCCTGAGCTACGGTGCAGCGCTCAGCGCCGCCTTCAATCCGACGACCGGCAACCTCGACCTGGACGTGATGGCCGGCGCGATGATCAGGGACGGGCGCGTCCTGCACGCCCGCTGGCAACACAACGCCACCGCCGAGGCCAGGGTCGCGGCAGGGACGCTGTGGATGCTTGCTCAGGCGACCATTCCCGAAGCCCTGGGCGACCCACTCCTCGCCGGCTCCGCGATCACCCTCGCCGAACTGCTCGCCGTGGTGCGGGAGGCGCCCACAGCGGGCGACCCGGTCACCGCGAAGACACTCACCTTCTTCCATGCCACTGCCTCGATGGTCGCGTTCCTGCGGACGGAATGGTCGAGGGCGCGACGTGAGGCCGAATCCGCCATGATCCTGGCCGAGTGCGGCTTCGCGGGGTTCCTCGCGTGCCTGATCGCGGCGATGTCGAGCGCCGCGTCCGGCAACACCCAGTACTTCGGCGTCGCCGAGAAGTACCTGGCGCAGCACGCGGCCCACCAGTGCCGCGTGGCCACCTGGATCGAGCCGGCGTTCCACCTCTCGTGGGCGGACGCCGCGGTGCGCGGACTCGACTCGCGGTTGGCGGACCGCCACCTCCGGATGCACGAGATCGAGGGCGCGGCGACCCGCTGGTTCAACGTCCAGCCGATGCATGCCCTGGTCACGGCGGCCACGGGCTTGCTGTGGGACGACCCCGAGCGCGCGCTTGCCCGATTCGATGCCCTGGTTGCTGAGAACGCGATCGAACTCGACCGGGGCGACCAGTGGGGACCGCTGCTGCAGCGGTGGCGCTGCGAACTCCTGATCGCGATGGGTGAGGGCCAGCGGGCCGAGCAGCTCCTCTCGTCCCTCCCGCCGGTCGCGGCGATCACGGCGGTGGTGTCGGCGCGCTTCAGCCTCTCCTCCGGCGACTACACGGGCGCGGTGGCGAAGGCGGACGAGGGGATCTTCTCCCTCGATCTGCCGCTGGGCGACCGCGCGCACCTCTACGCCATCAAGAGCGCGGCGCTCCTGCTGTCCGGCGCAGGGGAGGACCTGGTGGGCGCGGCTGCGATGGGTGCGTGCGTGGTGGGGGAGCAGGCGCGCACCCTCATCCCGTTGGCGATGCTCCCGGCACAGGTGCGCCAGAGCCTCATCGACGCGCACGGCGCCCACCACCCGGTCGACGACTGCCTGGTGGCCGACGCCGGACGCCGTGGCCTCTTCGCCGGCCTCTCGAAGGGCCGGATGCCGAGTGCTGCGCCACGCGTGCGCCTGACCCGGCGGGAGGCCGTCCTGCTGCCCCTGCTCGCCACGTCTGCCACCGTCCAGGAGATCGCCGACCAGCAGTTCGTCTCGGTCAACACCGTGCGCAAGCAGGTCGTCGCGCTCCGGGAGAAGTTCGGCGTGTCCACCCGCAACGACCTGATCCTTCGGGCGCAGGAGGCCGGCCTGCTGGACGGGCAGCCCGCGCCCGCAGCGACGACCCGCGGGTAATGCTGTCCCCCAAAGGTATGACCAGATTCTTCGGCACCGGTCGCCAGAACGGGGGACAACCTCAATTCAGACAGGTCCCTAATCTGGGTGACAATGCGTGAATGCGCTCATCACGAGGGTCTTCATAGGAAGCAGTGAGCACCCTTTCTTGGTACAGAAAATGGTACACGCGGCACTATTGCGGCGTTTCTTGCGGGCGTAATGTCTTCCTCGGAAGACCCGCTGGCAAGATTTGATTCCCCTCCTCTTGCCCGGGAACACCGCAAGAGCGTTCCCCTCAACGCCAGGAGACGAAGATGTCGCACGCAGTCACCCTCGACCGCATCCGCCCCGTCCGTACCGCCGCCGTCGTCGACCTCAGGAGCACGATCGACCGGTGGCTGCCGCGTCGGCGCACCGTTGCCGACCACCGTCCGCTGGCCAGGGTCGTGCCGTTCGTGGCTCGGGAGACGCGGGCCTCCGACGATTCGCAGCCATGCCGCCGCCGTCCCGGGCTGGACGCGCTCATCGAGGTCAACGGCCAGCACGGCACGTTGCACCGCGCCGGCCATTCGATCGAGATCGCCGGCGCAGGAAGGGACCTGTGCGCCCGCCTGATCGGCCTCATGGTGCGCGAGGCAGCCATGGCCGGCCGTCCCCTGGTCGTCGTGGTCAGGGAGCGCGGCCGCGACCTGGCGATGTCGGTGCACCCCTGCGGTAGCGTCGAGGCGCTCTCCGCCTGCTGCGCCTGAAGCCCGGGCCACGTCGCGTCGCCGCCTGAGGGGTTACCACCACGGCCCCGCTGGGCCATACTCACCGGCATGGGACGCGACGTCGAGTCGGCGACATTCACCCGTGAGCAGCGCCAGCGCTACCGCGACAAGGTGAAGACCTGCCTGGACGTGTTCGAGAAGATGCTGGCGAGTCGGTCCTTCGACTTCGACGAGCCGATGACCGGAATGGAGATCGAGCTCAACCTGGTGGACGGCGACTACCGTCCGAACCCGGACAACGCCGAGGTACTGGCCGCCATCGCCAATCCGGACTACCAGACCGAGCTGGCACGGTTCAACATCGAGTTCAACGTCGAACCACACCGGCTCCACGGCGACAGCGCCGTCCAGCTCGAGGCCGACCTGCGTGCGTCACTGAACGAGGCGGAGCGGCGGTGCGCGGAGCGTGGGGCGCACATCATCATGATCGGGATCCTCCCGACGATCATGCCGGAGACCTTCGACGGTGAGTGGATGAGCGCCAACACCCGTTACCAGGCGCTGAACGACGCGGTCCTGGCGGCCAGGGGCGAGGACATCCACCTCGACATCGCCGGGCCGTCGGGGGAGCGGCTGAAGCGGTATGCCGACTCGCTGGCTCCGGAGTCGGCCTGTACCTCGATGCAGTTGCACCTCCAGGTGAGGCCCAACGAGTTCGCGGCCCACTGGAACGCAGCCCAGGTGCTGGCCGGGCCGCAGCTCGCGCTGGGTGCCAACAGCCCCTACTTCATGGGCAAGGAGCTGTGGGCCGAGACCCGGATCGAACTGTTCACGCAGGCGGCGGACACCCGTCCCGTCGAACTGAAGAACCAGGGCGTGCGTCCACGGGTGTTCTTCGGCGAACGCTGGATCACCTCGATCTTCGACCTGTTCGAGGAGAATGCACGCTACTTCCCCGCGATGCTGCCCGAGCTGGACGACGAGGACCCGCAGGAGGCCTTCCTCGCCGGCCGTACGCCCAAGCTCGCGGAGATGCGCCTGCACAACGGCACCATCTACCGGTGGAACCGGCCGATCTACGACATCGTCAGCGGGCGCCCGCACCTGAGGGTGGAGAACCGGGTCCTGCCGGCGGGGCCGACGATCGTCGACACGCTGGCCAACGCCGCGTTCTACTACGGGGCCCTGCGCAGCATGGTGGAGGAGGACCGTCCGGTCTGGTCACGGATGTCGTTCAGCACGGCCACAGAGAACTTCGCGATCGGTGCACGCAACGGTATCGACGCCGAGCTCTTCTGGCCCGGACGAGGCAACGTGCCGGCGAGCGAGCTGGTGCTGCGCGAGCTGCTGCCGATGGCCCACGAGGGACTCGAGTCCTGGGGGGTCAGCACCGCGGTCCGCGAGCGGCTGCTGGGGGTCATCGAGGGACGCTGCCTCACTGGCCAGAACGGCGCGGACTGGCAGGTGGCCGCCGTCCACCGGTTCGAGGCGAGGGGACTGTCGCGCGCCGACGCCCTTCGGGAGATGGTGGCCGCCTACGCGGCCAACATGCACTCCAACGAGCCGGTGCACACCTGGGAGCTGCCCGCGTAGGCATTCCCACACCGTGTCGCCGGGCGCAGAAGTGCTCCTTTCGAAGCCGGCGACCCCGGCGTGACGGTGAACCATGGACCTGGCCGACTTCTACTCGTTGATGTCGATCACGTGTTTCACCCTGGTGGGCCTGTGGTGGACGGTCGTCGAGCGACACCCGGACTGGAAACGGAGCCGAAGCCGGCGCAAGCTGGCCGGCGGGGTGTACCTGTCGTTCCTCCTGCCGGGCCTGATGAGCACGTTCGCGCAGGTTGACGCGGGCAACCCCCTGGTGTGGCGCACGAGTTTCTCGGTCGCGGCGCTGATCGGCATGGTCACCACTCTTCGGCTGGTGTCGGTCGAGCGCGGCATGGGCCTGCAGGGGCTGTTCCGGAGGTTCCGCTGGCTGGTGGCGGTGGTGTACGCGGTGATCCTCGTGCTCGCCGCGGCGCCTCCGGTCGCGGGCCTGGTGGGCGGGACACCGCTGCAGGCGGCGTCGATCGCGCTGATCCTGCTCGTGGTCATGGCCCACGGCCTCACTTGGGAATTCATGATGGAGCCCGACGATCCGGGTACTGCAGAGCAGGGTCTGGACACGAAGGAGGAGTGATGGCAGGAGTTGTGGCTACGGCCGAGGTTCTCGTCGCCGCGCCCGTCGAGCGGGTGTGGGCAGCGCTCACGGATCCGGCAGAAGTGCAGAAGTGGATGTTCGGCACGACGCTGGAGACGGACTGGACGCCGGGCAGTCCGATCAGCTGGTCGGGGGAGTACCAGGGCAGGAGCTACCAGGACAAGGGTGAGGTGGTCGAGGTCAACGAGCCGACGACGCTGGTCGTGACGCACTTCAGCCCGCTCACGGGGCAGCCGGACGTTCCGGAGAACTACCACCGGCTCGTGTACCACCTCTCCGGCGACGACACCCAGACGTTGCTGAGCCTGAGCCAGGACAACAACGCCGACGCCGACGAGGCCGCCCACTCCCGGGAGAACTGGATGCAGGCACTGGAGGCGCTCCGCAACCACGTCGAGGGACGCTGAGGACCGTCCGGGCTGACACGCCCGGGGGGGGAGCCGCCCTGCCCGCTAGACCGGTCCGCGGACGGACGCCAGCAGGCTGCGCAGCGTCGCGGCGTTGCGGACGGCGTTGGCGTCCGCGTCGTTGTTGAAGTAGGCCCAGACGTCGCGGCCCTGCCCGAGCCATTCCGCGAGGCGGTCGGCCCACCACGACATGTCCTTGTCGCTGTAGCTGCCGCCGTAGAGGTGCTGCTGGTCGGGCCCGTGGAAGCGGACGTACACGAAGTCCGTGGTGGCGCGCAGGACACAGGGGAGGTGGGCACCGCTCATGACCACGTACGCCACCCCGCGGGCCTCGAGGGCGGCGAAGACGGCGTCGTCGTGCCAACTGTGGTGGCGGAACTCGATCGCGAGCGGCAGACTTCGGGGCCACACGTCCAGGAAGTAGGCGAGACGGGCGTCGTCCCGCGCGAGCCCCGGTGGGAGCTGGACGAGCACGACGCCGAGACGGTCGCCGAGCAGCGACACGGAACGCTGGACACGCTCGATCCACGGCTCGGGCTCGTACAGCCGACGGGCGTGGCTCAGGGCGCGGGGCGCCTTCACCGTCATCCGGAACCCGGCGGGCAACCGGCGGTGCCACGACTGGAACGAGCGGTCCTGTGGCCAGCGGTAGTAGCTCGCGTTCAGCTCCACGGTGTCGAACAGGTGCGCCGCGTAGTGCTCGAGCCGGTCCCGGTCGGGCATCGTCGGATAGACCCGCCCCCACCACGAGTCATACGTCCAGCCGGAGGTCCCGATCCACGCGCGTGCCACGCGGGCCCAATACCCACACTCGTGCCGACAATCCGGCCACGGCGCGTGGCAGGCTGGAGCAGGAAGGGGGAACATGGCCGAGTTCGTGCTCACGGTGTCGTCGTCGCGCCCTGCAGCCGTGCAGTTCGCCCACCTGGTGGACTGGGACGCCCACTCGGCCGCGATCCCGCTCACCCGGCTGCGTCATGACGGCCGGCCGCGGCGCGGGCAGGAGTTCGTGGCGCGCACCGGGCTCGGGCCGCTCGGCTTCGACGACCCGATGCGGGTCGAGCTGTACCGCCCTCCCGCCGGCGACGCTCCCGGTGACCTGCCCGGCGTCGTCGAGATCGCGAAGTCAGGGCCGGTGGTCGGCGGACGGGTGCGCTGGACGGTCACCCCCGTTGCCGGCGGGTCGGTGGTGGAGTGGCACCAGCTGCTCTCGATCCCTTGGCTCCCGCGCTGGGCCGACCCGCTGGTGGGGGTCGTCGGCAGGCTGGCGTACTCAGCCGGGCTGCGCCGTCTGGCCGCCTGAGGGAAGTCATCGGCGTGTCGCCCGTACGGGGTCTTACAACCTACGGCTGATCAGGGGTTTCATTGGGTGTGGACGTATCAGTCGTCCACCGCCCCGCCTCCGATGGCCGTAGGCAGGGGCGAGGAGGAAGAGATGCCCACGACCGTTGTTGACCGGATGGACGAGCGGCTGCTCGGGCCGGTGCCCGTCGCCCCTGCCACCGGAACCACCTGCTTCCCGCACGCCTCGTTGACCCCGCAGGCCGTGCTGGGCCTGGTGAAGGCCCACTCCCACGACTTCCGCGCGGTCGACGACCTCCTGGCGTGGACGGATCGGCCGCGCGTCCCCGACGACGCCGACGACGAGGCGGACGACGGACGCGCCTACCGCGTGCTCGGCTGGACGACGAGTTCGATCCTCCGCGGGACCTTGTCCCAGCGTCTGGATGCGCTGAACCCGGTGGCCGCGTTCCGCCTGCTCGACCAGCCCGAGATCGCCCAGCTGGACCGAACGAACCGTGACTACGTGGTGCTGGTCGACGTCGCCCGCCGCCCCGGCCCGCCGGCCGTGCGGGGTGCGATCTCCGGCAGGGACATCGACCTGTGGTGCACCAATGACCCGAGCGAGTTCCAGGGCGCCATCGCGGTCGACGTCGAGACCTACACCCGCCGCTTCTTCGGCACCGGCGTCGCCGCCTGAGCGCCGGGTCACGACAGGCTCACGACAAGGGGCGGGGCCGCCGGGGGGCCCCCCCCCCCCCCCGGTGCGGCGCCGGGG
>JAEVYS010000012.1 GCA_023392635.1 Actinomycetes bacterium
GCCCGGGACGCCGCCGGCCTCTCCCGGCGCCGCCTGCTCGGCCTGGGACTGGGGCTGGCGCCCATGGCCCTGCTGCCGGCCTGCTCCACCGCTCCGGGCCCGGCACCCACACCGTCCGGGCCGCGCACGCCGGCCCCCCGGCACGACCCGAACCCGAACTACCAGGCGAGCGAGGGGTTCCTCTACGCCCCGGACGGCTCCCTGTTCACCCCGCTCGGGGCGAACGTCGGCACGACCGCGTCCTTCGACTGGAAGGGCGATGCCCAGGGCCACTCGGCCGCGGCGAAGGCCTGGGGATGGAACACCGTCCGGCTGAACCTGATGGTGACCGGCGGCCAGTCATGGTCCTACGTGGCCCAGCGGGGCCGGCAGGAGCTCCTGGCACTCGTCCGGACCATCGTGGACGAGTACACGGGCGCAGGGATCGTGGTTGTTCTCGACGCCCACGACAACCCGCGGGCGAAGGGCCAGGACGAGGCGAAGGTCGAGGCCGGGATGGTGGCCTGGTGGCAGGAGGCCGCGGCCGCGTTCGCGGACAACCCCCTCGTCTGGCACGGTCTGATCAACGAGCCGGACTACACCAACGACGACTGGGTCCGGATCATGGACGCCCTTGCCGGCGCGGTCCGATCCACGGGCAACCGGGCACCGATCCTCCTCGGCGCCCCGTGTTGGGGGCAGGACGTGGGGCACAGCGAGCCGACCTTCACCGATGCCCGCTTCGCCTACGAGCCGACGATGGCCCCGGCTCTCGCGCAGCGTCATGGAAATGTCATACTAGAGCAGCACAATTACGGTGCTTTCGGGCTCTACTCGACGCCGGACAAGTTCGGCGCCTACGTCGAGAAGGTGCGCGACGCCGGCCTCACTCCGCTCGTCGGGGAATTCGGTTACACCGTGTCGAAGGACAAGTCACCGAATGTGTACCAGGCGAACTACGAATCGGCACAGGCCGTCTTCGAAATCGCCCGGGCACGTTCGGTCGGAGCCCTCTGGTGGCACGCCACGCACGGCGACAGCTATTCGGTGACGGCGAACGGCAGCGCGTTCTGGAACGGGCAGGACGGGGCGAACCTCTCCGACGGCGGCGCGCGCCTGTGGCAGCTGGGCCACCCGCAGGGCTAGGGCATTGACCAGCGCCTCAGGGCTGCCGCTCGCCGACCTGTCGGGCCGGCGAACCCGCCATGATCGCATTCGGCGGCACCTCGCCGCGGACCACCGAGTTGGCTGCGATGACAGCACCCGACCCGATCCGGGCGCCGGCCACCACGATGCAGTTCGAGGCGATCCAGACGTCGTCGCCCACCTCGACCCCGTCGCCGACCCAGGGCTGGTCGACGATGGCCGACCCGGCGCGGGTGCCGTGGTTGCTGCCGACGATGGTGACGTTCTGGGCGAGCAGGCAGTGGGCGCCGATGCGCACCTGAGCCCCCGCCGTACGCAGGTTCGCGAACTCCCCGACGAAGGTGCCCTCCCCGATCTCGAGCCGCGAACCGGTGAGGCCGCCGCCATCGGTGACCACGATCACGCTCGGGCCGAAGATCGAGACCCCATCGCCAAGGCTGACGCGCGAGACATCCCCTGTGAAGTGCACATTGCGGGCGATCAGGGCATTCGGGAATTGCATGCGCAATTCGAACCGGGTCCGCAGGTTCGTGGCACCAGTCACCACGTCCCGCGCAATGGATTTCGCGAGCCCGAGCAGTTTGTTGCGATCGACCACCACGCAGAAATGTTACCAGTTGATGTCCGAAACACCCGGGCCCACAATCCGGACCGATTTGACTTTGCACCGAGCCAATTGGCCATACTTGAAGTGACGGCGCCTCCGCACGGGAGGTGCCGCGCAGCCGGTCCAGACGTATCCCCGTGCGCCCCGTTCGCGGGCGCGAACGGTTCCGCCGGATACCTCGAGGGCGTCCCGGACGCCCTGGCCTGGCCGGCATCCCACATCAGAGACGAGGCCCACGCCGGACGCGTGGCACCACGGGGGATGTTGACGAACGAGGGGATCGAACAGTGAGCACCATCGAATATCGCGAAGCCGAGCCGTTCAACAGGGCGGGGACGGGCCCGCTGACGTCCTGGCGCCGCCACTGGGTGGTGGGACTCCTGGCCGCCCTGCTGGGCGCTGCGCTCGGCCTCGGAGCAGCCTTCGTGCTGCCGGTGACCTACACCGCCGAGGCACGGGTGGCGGTCGGTGCCGGTGACCTCACCTCCGGCGCGATCGCCGGCTTCCCGGTCGCGGCCTCCCAACTCGCGTCGAACTACGCGCGCTACGTGAACGACCGCGGCGTCGCGGGCACCGATGTGCCCGAGAACGTGACGTTGTCGGCCTCGCAGATCCCGGAGTCGAACGTGATCCGGATCGAGGCCGACTCCGCCGATCCCGCGGCGGCGCGGGACGCGGCCAACCGGGCGGCCCAGACCCTCATCGACACGGTGAACAACAGTGGCAAGACCTCCGCGGACGACGTCTACGCCGAGTTCGGCAAGGCTGCCAAGGCCGACGCCGCGGCCCAGACTGAACTGCGGGCTGCGCAGGCGACTCTGGACAAGCTGCTCGGCCAGGACAACCCGTCGAAGGGCAAGCTGAAGTCGGCACGCGCCGACCTCACCGATGCCGCCGCGAAGGCCGACAACACCTCCCTCACCCTGAACGCGCTGAGGCAGAAGTACACGAACCTGACCACCGGGTCGTCCACCGCGGCCAACCTGCTCCTGGTCCGCTCCTCCGACGACCTCACCTCGAACCGTACGAGCCTGCTCGCCCGCTTCGGACTGGCCGGCCTGGCCGCCGGTGCCGCGATCGGGCTGATCGCAGCGGTGGCGATCGAGCGCCGACGCGTCCGCCGGACCGCCGGGCGCGCCACTTCCGGTGCCGCGTCGGCCGAGCAGAGGTCGCCCGAGCGCCTCGGGGTGTGATCGGCATGGCGACGTCCGACACGCTCGCCCCCTCCCGGCCGGTCCTGTCCGGCGCGGGGCGGCCGGAGGCCCCGGCGCAACGGGAACCGTTGTACGTCTGGCTGTTCCTGGCCGCCCTGGTGTGCACGATGTTCTCCGGCCACACCGAACTGCTGGGGCTCCCGCTCTCGCCTGACCGGCCGCTGTTCGCCTTCGCCGTGCTCCTGCTGTTCCTCGACCCGGACCGTGACCGCCTGCGTCCGCGCGCGTTCTACGTCGTCGCCGCCGTCACGATCCTGTGGACGGCCCTGTCCTGGGTGTCGAGCGGCTCGCTGACGGACTCGCTGAAGGCCTTCGCGCTGCTCGACCGCGTGATCATTCCGCTCGCCATGTTCCCGCTGGGGGCGCTGGTGTTCTCCACCGGGCACCGGCGGGAGTTGCTGCTGCGCACCACGGCCCTGATGGGGATCTACCTCGGGTTCATCGGCTTCTTCGAGTACCTGCGAATCGCGCCGCTGGTCTTCCCCGGCTACATCATGGACAACCTGAACCCGAGCACCGACATCCGGGCGGGCGGTCCGTGGCTGTTCCCCGAGCCCCTGGGGCTGGTCGGGGCGCTGGCGATCTTCCTGTCCGGCCTGCTCGTCCGCACCACTCGCCTCCGCGTCTGGCGCTTCGTCGGCATCCTCGGTGTGGCGGGCGGGACGATCGCCGCCGTGGTCGCCATGGTGCG
The DNA here is from genome assembly GCA_023392635.1 of Actinomycetes bacterium. Taxonomy (GTDB): domain Bacteria; phylum Actinomycetota; class Actinomycetes; order Propionibacteriales; family Propionibacteriaceae; genus Propionicimonas. The sequence goes on from JAEVYS010000012.1 coordinate 3,638, forward strand.
CTCGGTGTGGATCGGGGCCATCCTCGCCGCCCTCGCCATCGGGCTGATCTCGCGGCGGCTCCGGCGTTGGCTGCCGCTGCTGCTCGTCGGTGCGGTCGCCGTCGTGGCCGTGGTGGTTCTCGTCTTCCCCGAGTTCCGGGACGTCCTGATGAACCGCATCACCACCGAGCGCTCGGTCTACGACCGCCAGAACACGAACGTCGCCGCGCTGCGCATCATCCAGCAGCTGCCGTTGTTCGGCATCGGGTGGGGGGAGTTCTACGACCAGAGCCTGCTGTGGGTGCGGCAGGCCGACACCTATCCGATGACGACGGTCAACATCGAGATCCACAACGTGTTCCTGTCCCGTGCGGCGGAGACCGGGTTGTTCGGCGCCTTCGCGTGGATCCTGTGCTTCGTGACCGGGCCGCTGCTCGGCCTGCTGTCGCGCCCACTGACGGCGTCGGCGCGCTGGTGGAAGCTGGCCGGGCTCGCCGCGTTCTTCGTCTGGTTCGTGCCCTCGCTGTCGAGCCCGAATCCATACGTGACGCCGAACCTCCTGTTCTGGCTGGTCTGGGGCATCGCCGCCCGCGGCATCCTGGTCGACCTGCCCCCGCGCCCCGTCGGCTCCGTGATCTCGCCCCTCACCCCCTGAGCAGACCCCTTCTGGGGGGTGTCCGACCAGACCAGGGGTTTCCCTCGGGGCGAAGAGGTGCCATCCTCCAGGCATGACCGTCTCGCCGCTGCCGCGGCACGGGATCGTTGTGCAGGGCCGCGACCGGCCCGGAAGGGTGCTGCGGGTCGCCTCGCACCCCGAGACCGGGCGCCTCGTCCTGTCGGTCTGGCAGGACAACACCTGCCAGGCGACCGTCCGGCTGTCGCCCGCGGAGATCGCCCAGCTGGTCAGCGCGCTCGCCGACGCGCTCGCGGAGTCCGGCGCTCAGGGGCAGCCGGGACGCGACGCCGGCTGAGCGGCGCCGGGGTCAGGCGCCGAAGTCGCGACGGATGCTCCCCCAGGGGCGCAGGTCGCGCACGTGCCGGACGAACTCGGCGGGCCGCCGAGCCGCACGCAGCGCCCTCCGGCCCTGGCCGATGGCGCCGGAGACGTTGGCGCCGCTCCCGATGCGGTACACCGCCCCGGGGAAACCGAGGGCGGCCAGGTCGAAGACACCGTGCCACTGCTTGTGCGAGCCGAGGGTCGTCTTGATCCAGTCCAGTCGTGCCGGGTCGTCCGGGTCCTCGCACAGGCGCAGCAGGTCCGCCCGGACCACGAGGCTCGTGCCGCACAGGTCGTTGAAGCCGGTCCGCAGCACCGAGGCGGTCGGTCCCCCGTCCCAGAGGTAGCCCGAATCGACGAACCAGCCGGGTGCATCCGGGTTCGCCGCCACCCAGGCGGTGAGGCGCGAGGACACCAGGTCGTCGTAGTCGACGACCATCACATGGCCGCGTGGCCGGCCCGCCGCCAGGGCGTGCGCGAGCCGCAGGCCCTTGTCCACCAGGATGGCGTCCCAGCGTCGCGGGCCCTCGCCGTCCGGCAGCGGGCGGTACGGCAGGTCGACCTCTGCCACCTCGACGTCGGGCGGCAATGCGGGCAGGTCGGTGCCACGGCTCGCACCGATGACGACACGTGGCCTGGGACCCGCCGAGTTGAACAGCGAGGCGATCGTGACCGACATCAGGCGCTTCACGGCCTCCCAGTCGTCCACCCCGCGGGGATCGCGTACCGGTATGGCAAAGGTCAGGCTTCCGTCTCCCATACCCCCCATTCTTGCCAGGTGTGGCGAACCGCCCTCCGCCGACCGCATGCTGGGGGTCTCGGTGGCAGACGGTGGACCGCCTAGTCGCACGGCGATTCCGCGGACCAGAAAGCATCCTGCGCAGTTCAGAATTTCCTCAGTTTCGCTTAAGATTGTGGCCACGAAGCGGCACGCCGATCCGGCGCCCCCCACCAACCGCTTCAGAACGGAACCCCCCGATGATCCACCTCAGGCGGGCCGCCGTAGGCGTGCTCGGCATCTCCCTCACCCTGCTCGCGGCTCCCCCCGCCGCATCGGCCACGAGCCTGTCCGGCAACGACACCCGGACCATCTCCTCGCGCGTCTTCTCCAGCGCCTCGCCCTTCTACCAGAAGCTGCCGGCCGACTCCCCGGCTGCCGCCGACTCCAGTGCGCTGGTGGCGAGCCTCAACAACCAGGCGCACGTGTTCTACGGCACGGCCACCGACGCCAACGTCGGCGTCAACACGGTGAGGTACACCCCGCCCATGTACGTCGCCCGAAGCACAGACCCGCTGTACGACGTGAAGGCGTGGAGTTGCCAGACCGGCTCCGGCTCGCTGGCCACGATGTTCAACGAGGCCATGCAGGACATCAACATTCCTGCCGACGCCCAGCCCGACCCGTCGGACGACGGCAGCATGACCATCTACAACCCCGACACCAGGCAGCTGGTTGAGCTGTGGAAGGCTCGCAAGGTCGACGGTCAGTGGCAGGCCTGTTGGGGCGGTCGCATCAACGACGCCAGCACCAACATCGGTGTCTTCTCCGGTACCTGGGGCGCCTCCGCGAGCGGCATGGCGATGTGGGCCACGACCATCCGCGCGTCCGAGCTCCAGGCCGGGCGCATCGACCACGTGATCGGGCTGTCGATCCCGTACACGAAGTCGACGATCTCGTCCCCGGCCATCCGTACCGACGGCTGGCGCAGCGGAACGGAGCTGTCGATCGGACAGATGCTGCGCCTACCCGCTTCGCTCGACCTCGACGCCATCAAGCTCTCCCCGCTGGCCCGGACGATCGCCAAGGCCGCCCAAGAGTACGGGATCATCATCACCGATACCGGCGGGTCGGTCAGCTTCGCCGCCGAGAACGCACTCAGCCTGGCCACGAACCCGTACCCGACGATCTTCCGCAACCGGTGGGCGTTCCAGGAGCTGCAGGCGAACGCGGCACTCGGCGAGGCCGCGTTCCCGCTCGACAAGCTGGTGGCCCTTCCCGTCGACTACAAGGTGGCGGTCGCCGCGCCGGCACCCATGCCCACTCCCACGCCGACGCCGACCGCGACGCCGACCGCCGACTACGCGAGCCTGGTGAAGGCCTCCCGCCCTTCGCTGTACTGGCGGCTCAACGAGACGGGCTCCTCGGTCGCAGACTCCAGCGGGAACGGGCGCACCGGCACGATGACCACTGTCTACCGGCCGGCGCCGGGAGCGCTGAGCGGCGACACGGCCGTGGCCACCTACGGCAATGACAAGTCACTGGTCTACGCCAACGCAGCCACCACGCCGTCCAACGACTACACGCTCCAGCTGTGGTTCAAGACCGGGACGGGCAAGGGGGGCAAGCTCGCCGGACTGGAGTCGTCCCCGCTCGGACTCGGCTCGTCGGCGAACCGCTCCCTCTACATGGTCAACGACGGACGCCTGGCGTTCGGGACCCTGGCGTCCGGGACGGCCACCTCGCTGATCAGCAGCAAGAAGTACAACGACGGTGCGTGGCACATGGCGACCCTCACCCAGTCCGGCGCCGGGATGACCCTCTATGTCGACGCCGTTCGGGTGGCCTCCAACACCGTTGCCGGCTCCGCGGCGTCATCAGGGTACTGGCGGCTGGGTGGCGGCAACCTCGCAGCCTGGCCCAACCAGCCGACGAACCCGTACTTCGCCGGCTCGCTGGACGAGTTCGCCGTCTACAACGCCGCACTGGGTTCGGCCACGATCACCGCCCAGTTCAAGGCGCGGGCCTGATCGGCTGAGCGCCGCCGCGGGACCACAGCGGGCCTCCGGATTCCCGCGGCGTCAGGCCGGAGCACCGAGCAGTTCGTCGAGCACGGCGAAGTGCGCCTCGGCGCTCCGGCCCACCGGCAACGGGTCCAGTCCTTCGAGCGCCCCGATGCGCGCGTAGCGCTCCTCGCGGGAGGCGTCGGCGAACTCTGCGAGCTTCCAGCCGCGATCGGCGATGCCGAGGTCGAGGAGCGTGTTCGTGACCTTGTTGCTGTACTCGATGCTGCACACCCGCGCGCCGAACGCCAGGCCGAGCACCATGGCGTGGAACCGCGTGGCCACCACGGTCTGCGCACGACGCAGGACACCGAGGGCCGCATCGAGGTCCCCGCGGTAGAAGTGGGTGCCCACCGACGACCGCACCGCGGCGGGCAGCAGGGCCAGCACCCGCTCGATGACCGCCTCATCGCCCTCCATCGGGCAGAAGCTCATCAAGGTCACCCGCCTGCCCCCGCGGACGACCAGGTCGTCGACGAGTTCGGCGATGCCCGACTCGTACGCCTGTCGATGCGCGGACAGCCCGTCTCGTCCGGTCAGGTCCACCATGGAGACCACGACATCGCCGCCCGCTTCCTGCGTCGGCACCGAACCCTGTGCGCCCGTTCCCGCAGGACCGGGGAGGGCGAGGGAGAACAGCAGGTCCGGGGCGAGCCGCACCTGATCCACCGCACGGAGTTCGTCGCGGGAGGCGGAGTCACGCACCGTGACGTCCAGTGCCCGGGAGAAGATGTCCTCATAGGTCGCCAGGAACTCCGGGCTCTGCCAGGGGCCGAAGTTGCCGTTGAGGAAGAGCGCGCCGCCACGGCTGCGCAGCAGCGCGGCGTCGCGGGCAGCGTTGCGACGCCACTCCCCCCGCTCCATGTAGAGCGAGCCGCCCAGCCTCACGACGTAGGGCGATCGCGCGACCAGCCGGCTCCGACGCAGCGCGTTGACCCGGAACGGGATGCGGAGCCTGCCCAGGATCCCGTCGACGTAGCGGACCTTGCGCTGCCTGCGCACGTTCGGGAGGCCGGCGAACGCGGACCCGTCGGTCTGGTCCTCGATGAACACGAACCGCACGTGCGGGTAGCGCCGCACCAGGGTCGCGAACAGCAGGTCGTCCCCCAGGTTGCGGTAGTCGTAGAAGTCCACGAACACCTCGCGGTCGCCGGCGCTCACGCGACACCCTCCGTTGCCGGGCGTCCGCGCGAGCCGAGACGGGACAGGAAGCTGCGGACCCGGCCCCAGCCGATGGTGTGGGCGAGGTAGAGAAGCAGCGCGGGCGCCGCGGCAGCTCCTACGGCCAGGAGCGCGAGCGCACCGTACGGGATCACCGCGCCGACGACGAAGTGCGCGACGGCCCAACAGCACGACGCTGCCAGGGCGGCGGCACCGAGCACCGACGGCCAGGGCACCTGCCCCCACGGCGTGGGAAGCGGCTGCGCGATCCGGTGGCGCCCGACCCAGGTCAGGTAGGCCGCCGAGGCGACGGCGGCGACCAGGGTGGCGCTGATCGTCCCGAGGACCCCGAACGCGAGGATCAGGGGAACCGTCAGCGCCAGGTTGAGCACCGTGTTGAGCACGTCGTAGGTGAGGGTCAGCCCGGATCGTCCCAGCCCGTTGAGCCAGAACCGCTGCACGAGCATCAGCAGGGTGACACCGTGCGCCAGCAGCACCACAGCGGCCACCTGCCCGGGCAGGTCCGTGCCGAGGTGCAGCCACGCGGTGACGCCGAACCCGGCTGCGGGCACGCCGGCGGCGATCCAGCCCGCGACGAACCGCACCCAGAGCCGCTGGATTCCGCCGACCTCCGGAGCCGCCCCTTCGGGCCCCACCGCTCCCAGCGAGCGGACGATGCTGGTCTCGATGGGCGCGTACGCGTTCATCGGGATGCCGCGCAGCGTGCCGGCGAAGCTCGCCCCGGTCCCGTAGGCGGTCATCTGCGGGGCGGCGAAGCGCCCGACGAAGATGGCGTCGCCCTGCGCGGCCACGACGGTGAGCACCCCCGACACCTGCAGCTTCCACGCGAACCGGAAGAACTCGCCGAGCAGGCTTCGTGGCACCAGCCGGACGGCCGTCCGGTCGAGGCGCCGGAACGCCGGTGGCAGGATCAGCAGGGTGGGGAGGGCCTGCTGGGCGATGAACGCGTAGCCGACCCCGACCAGGCCCCAGCCGTTGATGACGGTGAGGACCATCACCGTGGCATAGGCGAAGAAGCCGAGCAGGTCGCCGAGCGCGGGGATCCGGAACTGGTTGGTCGTGAGGAGAACCTGCGTGAACAGGCCGCGAACCTGCGCAACGGCAACGATCACGATCATCACGCGGAGCAGGAAGGTGGCTCCTCCCGGGTCCTCGGCGGAGCCGGGGAAGAACGCCATGATCGAAGGCGCAGCGAGGATGAAGATGCTACACAGCAGCGTCGCGGAGACGACCACGATGAGGACGAGCGTGGTCAGCAGCGACGTGGTGGCCGCGCGGTCCCCGCGTCCGGCGTACAGCCCGAAGTACCGGCGGGCGCTCGGCCCGACTCCCCCGTCCACGCTCCCGATGAACTGCTGGATGACGAGCACCAGCAGGAAGATGCCGTAGATCCCGACGCCGAGTCCGTGGATGACGAACGGGGTGAGCGCCAGGTTGAAGACCAGCGGGAGCATCTGGGCGAGCGCCTGCCAGCCGGTCCCGCCGGCCAGACGACGCAACAGCCCCGCGTCAGGCGTGGGGGCGTCGGGGCTCACCCCGGCGGACGCCGTGGGATCGCCGCTCACCACCGGGTCCGGAGCCTTTCACGGAGCGGGAAGCCGTCGGGGAGCGCCTCCAGCACGGGCGCGACCAGCCCCGCCGTGAGCGCCGTCCGACGGACGCCGGGGTAGATGGGAAACCGGTCGGCGACCGCCCGCAACTGGTGCGCCGCTTCGCTGAACCGTCCCTGGGACCACGCGTCGCGGGCCCGCAGCCGCTGCCGGGTGGCGGAGCCCAGTTCCTCCCGCGCAGCGAGCAGTTCCTCCTCGCGCGCGGTGAAGGTGCCGGCGAACTGCTCGACGATCCGGGAGATCATCGCGTCCTCCGCGTCGAGCATGGCCGTGGCGTCGGAGGACTGGCTCTGGCCCTGCTGGCGGTAGTACGCCGCGATCTCGGGCTGGAACGCCACCCGCCAGCCGGACAGGATCGCCCGCGCCCAGTACTCCCAGTCCTCGGCCCGCGTGAGCTGCTCGTCGAACAGGCCGATCTCGTCGACCATCGCCCGCGGGAACACCGAGAAGATCGAGACGATGTTGCCCTGGAGGATCGCCTCCCGCTGCCGTTCGCGCGGCACCTCGCCGAACGGCGAGTAGCCGTAGTCCTTCAACCCGGTGTCCGTCAGCAGCTTGCTGGCACAGGTGACCCACGTGCGCCCGGGCTCCTTCCGGAGCAGGCGCAGCGCCTCGGTGAGGTAGTGCGGAAGGAGGAAGTCGTCGGAGTCGCACAGCGCGATGACCTCCCCGCTCGCCCTGCGCAGCCCGGCGTTGCGGGCGGCGTTGGGTCCGGCGTTCTCCTGCGAGAGCACCACGATGCGGTCGCCGAACCCGCGCGCGATGGCGACCGTGTCGTCGGTCGAGCCGTCGTCGACCACCACCAGCTCGACATCGGGATGGGTCTGGGTCAGGACGCCGCCGATCGCAGCGCCGATGCGCGCACCGGCGTTGTAGGTGGGCATGATGACACTGACTCTCGGCACGTGCTCTCCTGGTGATTCCGGCAGCCTCGGGCTCGAAATCGTCGGGTGGGTGACGGTCATTGGTGACGAGCGTACCCGAGGCTTTATTGCATAATTGTTTCAGGCGGGTTTCCGTAGAATTCATATTGAATTTGGACGAACCCGGCCCGGCTCCGGCCGTGGCGTTGGGACGGTGACCAGCTATTCGTCCCGGCAGGTCGATCACCCGCCCTATGACCATGCACAACGCCATCAGGGCTTGTCAAATCATGCTTGGTCGGTCTATAGGGCGACCCTCCCCGCGGCGCGACCGGCCTGCACCCGGGAGAACGCGTGACCACTAGGACGGACGACGATCCGTGCGACTCAGCTTGTGCTCACGAGCACTTGCGTAATCTTACTCACGCAGGTCCGTCCGGACGGTCGCGCATTATGAGACGATTTGGATAAATCCGGAACGTCTGTCAGTGTGGATGTCGTCGGCATTAGTTCGGGGGATCACACTGCCGGCCCCGGCCCTCGCCACGAGTGGCTGCCCCCGTCCGCCCCATGTAAGTCAACAATCTGGTTAGCGCCGGGGGGTTTCATGACCACATTCAGCGCATATATCGAAGCTCTGGCCGCATCGTCGGCCGACAACCGAAAGTCTTCACCGCGACTGGTCTCGCAGCGCGCGCAGCGGTTCCTGCTCGGCCTCGGCGACGCCATGGTCATCGCGGCTGCGACCGTCTTCGGCATCCTTGCCCGGGGACTCGTGCCCCTGGACGGCCCGGGTGACGACGGCTTCTCCCTCGCGGTGGTGGCGGCCGTGTCGATCGTGGGGCTGGTCTGGCTGGCTCTGCTCAGTTCGTTCGGTGCGTACAAGCTGCGCTACCAGCGGGCCGGCGACACCGAGTACCGCCGCGTCTTCCTCGCGTCGTTCACGATGGCGGGCCTGGTGGGCATCGGCAGCTACCTGCTCAAGGCCGAGTTCCCGCGCGGGCTCTACGCGCTGCTGTTCACCGTCGGCACGTTGGGACTGATCGCGTCCCGCTTCCTGCGCCGCCGCGTGATGAACGCCCTGCACCGCCGCGGCGTCCTGCTCACCCCGATCGTTGTGGCCGGCGAGAGCGGCCACGTCGACGAGATCGCGAAGGTGCTGCGCCGGGAGACCTGGTTCGGGTACCGCGTGGTGGGCGCCGTGACCCGCGACCGCGTGGACACCACGCCCAGCGGGCTGCCCGTCCTGGGTTCGATCGGCGACACGGTTGACGTCATCGAGGACCACCGCATCGCCACGGTGATCTTCGCCGAGGGCTCGTTCTCCGCGCCGGCGGAGTTCCGCCGGATGGCGTGGGAGCTGGAGGAGAAGGACGTCCACATGATCGTGGTGCCCGCGCTGACGGAGGTGAGCGCGCAGCGCCTGAACGTCCGTCCGGTCGCCGGCATGCCGCTGGTGGACGTCGACCGTCCGCAGGCCATCGAAGCCGCCCGCTGGGTGAAGCGCTCCTTCGACATGGTCAGCGCATCGCTGCTGCTGCTGCTCGCCTCGCCGGTCATGGCCCTGGTGGCTCTCGCCATCAAGCTCGAGGACGGGGGGCCGGTGCTGTTCCGCCAGACCCGCGTGGGCCTGAAGGGTGAGGTGTTCGAGTGCCTCAAGTTCC
>JAEVYS010000038.1 GCA_023392635.1 Actinomycetes bacterium
TCCCGCACCCGCACCCGCGTCGCCGCCGAGCCCCGCCCCTGCGGCGGCGCCCCCGGAGGAACCATCCGACGCCGCCCCCGTCGAGCGCCCGCTGGCCAAGCCGCCCGTCCGCCGGGTGGCGCGTGACCTCGGCGTGGACCTGGCATCGGTGGCACCCAGCGGGCCCGGAGGCACGATCACCGCGCAGGACGTCCTCGCCGCGGCAACGCAGACCGGCGAGAAGCGGATCCCCCTGCGCGGCGTCCGCAAGGAGATGTTCAAGGCCATGACGGCGTCCCTCACCGTCCCCCAGGCGACCGCGTTCGTCGAGGTGGACGTGACGGCGACCGTCGAGCTGATCGAGACGCTCAAGCGCCGCCGCGACTTCACGGGCCTGCGGATCTCGCCGCTGGCCGTGTTCGCCAAGGCCGCGTGCCTGGCCATCGAGCGGGTGCCCGAGCTCAACTCCAGCTACGACGCCGAGCGCAACGAGCTCGTCCTGCACGAGGACGTCAACCTGGGGATCGCCGCCGCCACTCCGCGTGGCCTGCTGGTGCCCAACATCAAGCGGGCCAACCAGATGAACCTCCTGCAGCTGACGCAGGCGATCAACGAGCTGGTGCCGCAGGCGCGGTCAGGGAAGGTGCCGCCGGAGGCGATGTCGGGCGGCACGTTCTCGATCACCAACGTCGGCGTGTTCGGCGTGGACGGCGGGACGCCGATCCCCAACCACGGCGAGGCGGCGATCATGTGCCTGGGAACGATCCTCCGCAAGCCCTGGGTCGTGGGGGTGGGGGAGAACGAGCGGATCGAGCCCCGTTCGGTCTGCACGGTGACGGTCACCTTCGACCATCGACTGGTGGACGGCGAGATGGGGTCGAAGTTCCTCGCCGACGTGTCGACGATCATGTCCGACCCGGCGCTGGCCCTGTTGTTCTGAGGGCGTGTTCTAGAGTTCTGGCGTGTCCGCGCGGAACGAAGTCCTGGTGAGTGTTGCCGACCTGCCCGACGAGGTCCAGCTGCTCGACGTGAGGTGGAACCTCGGCGAGCAGCCCGGAGCCGGCTTCGAGAAGTACCTGCAGGGCCACCTCCCGGGCGCCCGCTTCCTCGACCTGGAGGCCGTGCTGACCGGTCCCACGACAGACCCGACGCGGGGACGCCATCCGTTGCCCGACGCCGTCCAGCTGGGCGAAGGGCTGGGTGCGCTGGGCATCGACCCGGCGCAGCCCGTGGTGGTCTACGACGACCCGGGGTCCTACGCCGCGGGGCGCGCCTGGTGGGTGCTGCGCTGGGCCGGCCTCGACGTCCGGGTGCTCGACGGGGGCATCCGCGCCTGGGTCGCGTCCGGGCGTCCGCTCCAGACGGGTGAGCCGGATGTCGTGGCCGGCGCCCCGCTGGACCTGGCCACGGGCCGGCTGCCCACCGTGGACGCCGACGAGGTGGCGGCCTTCGAGGGGGTCCTCATCGACGTGCGCGCACCGGAACGCTTTCGCGGGGAGACCGAGCCCGTCGACCCGCGCGCCGGCCACATCCCGGGAGCGGTGAACCGTCCGGTGAGCCGCTTCTGGAACGCGGACGGCCTGCTCCCGTCCGCGGCCGAACTCGACACCCTCGTGGGGCTTCCGGCGGACAAGCCGGTCGCGGTCTACTGCGGTTCGGGTGTCTCCGCGGCACAGGCGGTGCTCGCGCTGGCGAGCCTGGGGGTCGAGGCGTCCCTGTACCCGGCGAGCTGGTCGGGCTGGTCGAGCGATCCGACCCGCCCGGTGGCGGTCGGCGAATGATCGAACCGCCCGTGCTGGCGACCACACGCCTTGACCACATCCAGGCGAACCTGGAGGCGATCCGCGCCCGGGTGGGCGCCCGGATGGTGCTGGCCGCGGTGAAGGCGGACGCCTACGGCCACGGCGCCGTGGAGGTGGCCCGGATGATCGAGCGCACCGGCGCGGCGGACTGGCTCGGGGTCGCGAACGTGGCGGAGGGCGTCGAGCTGCGTGCGGCCGGCGTCCGGCTGCCGATCCTGAAGCTGTCGGTGGCGCGTGGCGCGGAGGTGGCCACGGCTGTCGGGGCCGGCCTGACGCTGTGCGTGGTGGACGCCGGGTCGATCGCCGAGGCGGCGTCCGCAGCGCTCGCGGCAGGGGTGACGGTCGACGTCCACCTCAAGGTCGACACCGGGATGCGGCGCATCGGCTGCCGTCCCGAGGACGCACCGGCGCTGGCGCGGCAGGTCGACGCGACCCCGGGCCTGCGCCTCGGCGGGCTCTACTCGCACCTGCCGATCTCCGACTCGCCCCGGGGGGAGGAGTTCACCCGGGGCCAGATCGGCGTGTTCGCGGCGGCCGCGGCGGACGTCGAGGCCGCGCGGGGCCCCGTTCCGCTGAAGCACCTGGCCAACTCGGGGGGTGTCCTCGGCCACCCCGACTCCTGGTTCGACCTGGTGCGTCCCGGCATCATCGTCTACGGGGCCCACCCCGACCCGGGAGCGCCACGGACCGTCCCGCTGCTGCCGGGCCTGGAGTGGCGGACGCGGGTGACCTTCCTCAAGGAGGTGGCGGCCGGAGAGACGGTCGGGTACGGGCGTACGTGGACGGCGCCGCGCGACACGTGGATCGCCACCGTCCCTGTCGGCTACGGCGACGGCTACTCCCGCCTGCTCTCCAACCGCGGACGCATGCTCATCGGCGGGCGCTCCTACCCGATCGCCGGGCGGGTCTGCATGGACCAGACCATGCTCGACCTCGGACCGGAGACCGACGTTGCGGTCGGCGAGGACGTCGTGCTCGTCGGACGCAGCGGGGACGAGGAGATCACCACGGCCGAACTCGCCGAGGCGATGGGCACGATCCCCTACGAGGTGACGTGCCTGATCACCCACCGGGTGGCCCGCGCCTACCGCTGACCTGACGGATCGGGGACGGTTCCCAATTCGGTCCACCCCCCGGCGACCGGGGGGGTATGGCCCGAATTGGGAACCGTCCCCGATCTGGTCCGCGCTACTGGCGGGGGATGGCCGCCTGGTGGCGGGCGATGAACTCGCGCTTGGCGTAGCCGGCCAGGCCGAAGGTGAGCCAGCCGTCCACCGCGGCGCCGACGCCGCCACCGACCAGCGGGATCCGGCGTACCACGACGACGGCGAGGTGCTTGCCGCCCAGACGTCCCGCCAGCGAGCCCATCACCCGCTCGCTGATCAGGCGGTCGAGGTCGGGGTCGAAGACCGGCGCGGTGGCGATGGCCAGGGGCGAGCTCGGCAGCTTGCCGTCCGCGACCAGCCGCCGGACCTCGTCGTCGCCGAGCATGGCCAGGGTCAGCGCGGCGCGGACGCGGCGGTCGTCGACGTCATAGCCGCGCAGGTGCGCGATGGACGCGATCATCCTGACGCCCAGGATCGCCATGCCGGCGATGTTCGCGGGCAGGCCCACCGGCAGGGTGATCAGGCCGCCGACACTGGTGAGGAAGCCCTGCGCCGAGGCGGCCCCGACGTGGTAGCGGACGAGCGAGTCGATCGCTGCCTCGCGGTCCGACCGGGACTGGAGGGTGCGCGCCGCGGTCGCCTTCGCACCCGGGAACGCAGGACTCCCGTCGATCGCGAAGTCCACAATGGTGCGCAGCAACCCGCCGGCCATCTCCGGGGTGCGCGTGACCAACTGCTTGCCGAAGTCACTGGCGGCATTCGCCATCGGTCGTTCCTCTCGGTCGAGACCACCCCAGCGTAGGCCGGACCCCCGCCGCGCGTCAGCGGGCCGATCCCCGACCCGACCCCGGCCCCCACCCCGGAAACGTCCGCCCCGGCTGGCAGAATCGAGGCCATGGCACGCCGCCCGGGCATCTTCGGGCCTCCCCAGAGCTGGCCGGCACAGGACCTGATCGCGTTCTCGGCCGAGTTCGACGAGGCCCTGGTGCTCGCCGCCTACACCGAGGGCGTGTTCCCGATGCCGCTCCACGAGTCCGGGTTCGGCCAGATGGGCTGGTGGTCGCCGTTGCAGCGCGGCGTGCTGCCGCTGGACGCACTCCGCGTCCCTCGATCGTTGCGCCAGTCGGCACGGCGGTACACCACCACGGTGGACACCGCCTTCGACGAGGTCCTGGCGCGCTGCGGGGACCCGTCCCGGCCGCACGGGTGGATCGACGCCGACATCCGCCGCGTCTACGGCGCGCTCCACGAACGCGGCCGCGTCCACTCGGTCGAGACCTGGGACGCCGGGGGACGCCTGGTCGGCGGGCTCTACGGAGTGTCGCTGGGCGGCCTGTTCGCCGGCGAGTCCATGTTCCACGACCCGCGGCACGGGCGGGACGCGTCCAAGGTCGCGCTGGTTGCTCTGGTGGAGCTGCTGGCCGACGAGCATGCTGAGGAGCGCATCATCGACGTGCAGTGGCAGACCGACCACCTGGCCAGCCTGGGAGCGATCGAGGTGGAGCGGGACGAGTACCTCGCCCTGCTCGCCGAGGCGCTCGCTGTGCCCGAGCCGGCCTGGCCGCGACGGGAGGAGGAGCATGCCTGAACTACCCGAGGTGGAGGCACTGCGCGGCTTCCTCACCGTCGCCTGCGTGGGCAAGACCGTGGCCCGCACCGAACTGGCAGCCTTTCCCAGCCTCAAGACCTTCCAGGTGCCGCTGAGCGCCCTCAACGGCCTGGAGGTGGACGACGTGGAGCGCCACGGCAAGTTCATCTGCCTGTCGGTCGGCGGGTTGTGGCTGGTGTTCCACCTCGCCCGCGGCGGCTGGCTGACCTGGAAGGAGACGGTGCCGCTCACTCCGGCGCGTCCCGGCAAGGGTCCGTTGGCACTGCGGGTCGGGTTCGACGACGACTCCGGGTTCGAGCTGACCGAGATGGGGACCCAGAAGCGGCTCGCGATCTACGTGGTCACCAGCCTCGGGGAGGTCCCCGGCATCGCCACCCTCGGTCCCGACCCGCTGGCCGAGGAGTTCACTCCCGACGTGCTCGACGCCATCCTCGAGAAAGCCGGCCGCGCCCAGCTGAAGGGGGTGCTCCGCGACCAGCGCATCATCGCCGGCATCGGCAACGCCTACTCCGACGAGATCCTGCACGCAGCCCGGCTGAGCCCGTTCAAGCCGTCCAGCGGGCTCGACGCCGAGGAGCGCGCAACGCTCTACCGTGCCATCCGCGGCGAGCTGGCCGACGCCGTCGCGCGCTCGAGGGGCCTGGCGGCGAAGGAGCTCAAGGGCGACAAGAAGCTGAACCTCAGGGTGCACGGGAAGACGGGCCAGCCGTGCCCGGTGTGTGGCACCACGATCGCCGAGGTGTCCTTCGCCGACAGCTCACTGCAGTACTGCCCCACCTGTCAGACCGGAGGCAAGCTCCTGGCCGATCGCCGGCTCTCCCGCCTGTTGAAGTAGTAACCGTCCCAGTATCGCTCTGACTACGGGTCGGCCTACGCTGGCCTCGATCAGCCGGGGGGGAGTTGGGGAATGGACGTCGAGATCGCCGAGGAGCGCATCTTCGCGCTCACCGATCGCTTCACGCTCGACCACGCCGAGGGCAGGGCATGGTCACGCCGGGCCGACGCCTTCGGGACGGTGGCCAAGCTCGGCGGGCTGCTGAACCGCAGCGCGTCGGAGGACTACGAGTGCGTGTACCGGGAACGCCGGCTCCAGCCCTTCTGGCGGCTGCACGCCACCGCGGTTGCCCAGTACGAGCGCCGCCGCGACTACACCGTGACGGTGGCGCCGAGCGTCCGCACCGTGCAGCTGCTCGGCCAGACGCTGGCCGCCGAACAGGGCCGGCTGCGCCTGTCCGGCGTCGAGACCTGCCGGGACGAGACGTCCCGCGATCACTTCTTCGACGGCCTGACCCGCACCGAGAGCCCCGCGCTGGGCTCCTACCTGCAATTCCCCGGAGCCGTCACCGACGCGGACGCGCTCGCCGCCGCTGCCCAGTCCGGGACGGTCGTGGTGCCGCCGGAGAACAAGGCGTCCATGCTGGTTCGTGACGTGGTGTCGAGCGCGATCGGCAAGATCGACGCCGACCGCGTCCTCGAGGAGCGGGTGACCGTGGACGTCGTCGACCTCGTGTACCGCCCGGTGTACGCGTTCCGGTACCGGCACGCGGGCAAGGAGGCCGTGATCGAGTTCGACGGACTGACCGGGGAGATCCGTCCCGACGGGTCGACCTTCGAGCAGTACTTCGGCAAGGTGCTCGAGCCGCGGTTCCTACTCGACGTGGGTGTCGAGGCGGTGAACATCTTCGTGCCCGGCACGCAACTGGTGCGCATCGTCGTCGAGCACGGCGCCAAGCAGCTGGCGCAACAGCGCAACCCGGAGGGCTGACCCGATCCCCCGGGCCGGCCCTGGCGTGGTAACGGTCCGGTATCGGGCCCGGCCCGGGCGCCGCCCGGGGTCCGGGATTGGGTAGCCTGCAGAACGGAGGAGTGGCGGCGGACGAATGGGGTGGGCGTGAAGAGGGTGCTCGCGCGGGCGCGCATGGCCCTCAGGACGCCCTGGCTGAGCGATCCCCGCTGGGCGATCGGCCTGATCGTCGCCAGTTCGGTGCTCGTGCTGGCGGTCGCCCTGTGCGGCCCCTCCTCGGTCGCACTGAAGCTCGGGCCGCGCATCGACTACCTTCCGCCGTGGTACCTGCCGGTCGGCACGGTCACGCTCAGCGAGTGGGTCGCTGTGCCGGTGCTGTGGTTGGCGCTGGTCATGGGGGCCGTCGGCCTGCTCGTGGCGTGGCGGGCGATCAACTCCGGGTGGCGCCCGAACAACCGCCGGCTGTTCCTGCTCGGCTCGGTGCTCAGCATCCTCACCAGCCTGGTGCCGCCGATGACGTCGGCCGACGTCCTGATGTACTCCGCCTACGGACGGCTCCAGGTCCTCGGCCTCAACCCGTACGACATCACCCCCGCCGAGATCTTCCGCCAGCAGTTCGACCCGCTGCTGGTCTGGACCGAACGCCCGTGGCAGGACACCCCGAGCGTCTACGGCCCGCTGGCCTCCGGTTCGCAGTGGCTCGCGGCGTGGCTGGGCAACGGCAACATGCACGACACGGTGTTCTGGCTGCAGATGTTCGCGCTGCTGCCGTTCCTGATGATCGGTGCGGCGGCGGTGGTGCTGGCGAAGGACGACCACAAGATCCAGTCCAGGGCGATCCTGTTCACCGTCTTGAACCCGCTGATGATCTGGTCGGTGCTCGCGGGAGCGCACAACGAGGCGTTCACGCTGGTGTTCGCGATCCTCGGGCTGCTGTTCATCCGCAGGAGCCCGTTCGTGGCAGGGCTCGGCATCGGCATCGCCGGCACCGTGAAGGTCTCCCTGGTCTACTACGGCATCGCGATGGCGTGGGGCTACCGGCGCGACTGGCGCAAGCTGCTGCAGCTGGTGGCCGGCGCCGCGATCCCGCTCGGGATCGGGTACGGGCTGATCGTGCCGCGGGCGCTGCTGGCCGCCGGCCGCAACACCGGCTACATTTCCGCCGGCTCGTGGGCCCCGGGGTTCCAGTGGGCGCTGACCCCGCTGATCGGCGACCCGGCGGCGCACGCCGTCATCGGCTGGGCGGGCTGGGCGATGATGGTCGTGGTCGCGTGGATGCTCTCCCGCGTCCTGCCCTGGCGACTGGTGCCCGGCGTCCCGGACGACGAGGAGCCGCGTCGCGATCCGCTGACGATCGCCGTGCGGACGGCGGCGATCCTCACCGCGTCCTGGCTGGTCACCTCGCCGTACACGCTCAGCTGGTACGACCTCACCACCTGGGTGCCGCTGGGGCTGATGATCGCCTCCAGGCTGGACGTCCTGATGATGTGGCGGGGGGTGTGGCTCTCGGTCGCCTACGTCACGGGGCGGTCGGTGCAGTTCAGCGATGCGCTGAAGGGGGTTTCTGACTTCATCCGCGACTACCTGTGCTCGGGGGCCCAGATCCTCGTGCTCGCGCTCATCGTGCACTGGTGGTGGACGTGGGGTCGGGAGTTGCCGAGGCTGCCGGGCTGGGTGCACTCCCTGCGGCGCCGGCGGGCGCGGCAACCGGCGGGACAGCCGGTCGGCTGAGCGGCTGTCCGACGTCCGGGCCCGGCGCGACCGCGCCGATAGGCTTTGCGGGTGCTCGGATACTTCGGACCCGCGGGGACCTTCACCCACCAGGCGTTGCTGACCTTCTCCGACGCCGAGGCCCTGCCGTTCGCCACCGTGTCGCAGGCACTGGACGCCGTCCGGGCCGGCACGGTGGAGGCCGCGCTGGTGCCGATCGAGAACTCGGTGGAGGGCGGGGTGTCGATCACACTGGACGCCCTGGCGGCCGGCAAGCGGCTGATGATCGTGCGGGAGGTGCTGCTGCCGGTGCAATTCAACCTGTACGCGCGCCCCGGCACGAAGCTGGCGGACGTGCGCAGGGTGGTGACCCACCCGCATTCGGCGGCGCAGACCCGCGAGTGGATGGCGGCCCACCTCCCGCAGGCTGTCGTCACCGAAGGCGGTTCGAACGCCGCGTCGGCGCTCGAGGTGTCCGACCCCGGCTCGCGCTTCGACGCGGCGATCTGTGGCCAGGTCGCGGGGGAGATGTACGGGCTCGAGGCCGTCGCGACGGGGATCGCGGACAACGCCTCCGCGGTCACCCGGTTCGTCCTGGTGTCGCGTCCGGGCGAGCCGCCCCATCGCACCGGCGCGGACAAGACCACCCTGGTGGCGTTCATGCAGACCGACCGGGCCGGCGCGTTGCTGGAGATCCTCGAGCAGTTCTCCGGGCGCGGGGTGTCGCTGTGCCGGATCGAGTCCCGTCCCACGAAGACCGGCATGGGCAACTACTGCTTCAGCATCGACGCGGAGGGCCACCTCCGCGACCCGCGGGTGGCGGAGGCGATGCAGGGCCTGCACCGCATCTGCGAGGACGTCATCTTCCTCGGCTCCTACCCCCGCGCCGACGGGGTCAGTGCGCACGTGCCGAGGGGCTTCGCCGACAGCGACTTCGCGTCAGCCAAGGAGTGGTACACCTCCCTCGTCCATCCTGACGACGAGTGACACGGCGTGCCTGGCACGACGGACCGTATTGGGGACGGTTCCTAACTCGGTCCGCCCGGGCAGGGTCGGACCGAGTTGGGAACCGTCCCCAACCCGGTCCCGGCGAGGTGCGGCCCGGGACGAGGGAGGGGAGGCAGAGCGGACTTCGATAGGCTCTCGGCTCGTGATCGACCCGAAGCTGCTGCGCACCGACCCTGACCGCATCAAGCGCTCGCAGGAGGCCCGCGGCGAGTCCGCGTCGCTGGTGGACGAGCTCGTCGCGGCCGACGAGCGGCGGCGCGCGCTGATCGCCTCCTCGGAGTCGATGCGGGCCGAACAGAAGGAACTGTCGCGACAGGTGCCGAAGGCGTCCCCGGAGGACAAGCCGGCCCTGCTGGCCCGGACCCGCGAGCTCGCCCAGCAGGTGAAGGACGCGGCCGCGGAGGCGGAGGCGGCCAAGCTCGCCTTCGACGACCTCATGCTGCGCCTGCCGAACCTGGTGATCGACGGCGTGCCCACCGGTGGTGAGGACGACCTGCACGTGATCGAGACCATCGGGACGCCGCGCGACTTCGCAGCCGAGGGCATCGAGGTCAAGGACCACATCGAGATCGCCGAGGCGCTCAGGGCGATCGACATGGAGCGCGGCAGCAAGGTCTCCGGCGCCCGGTTCTACTTCCTCACCGGGGTGGGCGCCCAGCTCGAGCTCGCGCTGCTCAACCTCGCCATGGCGAAGGCGGCGGAGTGGGGTTTCACGCCGATGATCCCGCCCGCGCTGGTGCGGCCGTCGGCGATGGAGGGGACGGGGTTCCTCGGCCAGGCGGCCGAGGACGTCTACTACCTCGAGCGCGACGACCTGTACCTGGTCGGCACCAGCGAGGTGGCGCTGGCCGCGTACCACTCCGACGAGATCCTGGACGCGGCGACCCTGCCCCGTCAGTACGTCGCGTTCTCGCCGTGCTACCGCCGGGAGGCCGGGTCCTACGGCAAGGACACCAAGGGCATCTTCCGCGTCCACTGGTTCGACAAGGTGGAGATGTTCGTCTACTGCGCCCCCGAGGACGCCGAGGAGTGGCACCGGAAGCTGCTGGGCTTCGAGAAGGACTTCATCTCGCTGCTGGAGATCCCGTTCCAGGTGCTCGACGTCGCGTCCGGCGACCTCGGACTCTCGGCCGCCCGCAAGTACGACTGCTACGGCTACGTGCCGAGCCAGGGCCGCTACCGCGAGATCACCTCCACGTCGAACTGCACCGAGTTCCAGGCCCGCCGCCTGAACATCCGGATGCGCGATGGAGACCACGTGGCCTCGCTCGCCACGCTCAACGGGACGCTGTGCTCGATGGCCCGCCCGATCATCATGCTGCTGGAGAACCACCAGCAGGCCGACGGGTCGGTCTACGTCCCGCAGGCCTTGCGTCCCTACCTCGGCGGAGTGGACCACCTGCGTCCGTAGGCGTGTGTTCGGGTGCCGTTCATGGCGCCGTCACCGGGGCGAGCTAGCCTTGGGGGCACATGAATACACAGGAAATGGCGGCCTGGAGGCCGCAGGTGGTCGCACTCGATATCGACGGGACGCTCGTCGACCACGCGGGAGTGCTACCCCACGAGGTGCGTCGATCGGTTCGACGCGTAGTGGACGCCGGGGTTCCGGTCGTCCTCACGACGGGACGCAGCTGGCACGCCACGCGTCCGGTCTTCGAGCAACTCGGGCTGCCCTCGGGCCCCGCGGTTGCCTCCAACGGAGCGGTGACGGTCTCGTTCCCGCCCTTCCAACTCGAGCACGTCGTCACCTTCGACCCGTCCGACGTCATCGAGCGGGTGCTCGCCGAGCACCCCGCGGCCGCGCTCGCGGCCGAGGTGATCGGCCAGGGCTACCGGGTGACCAAGCGGTTCCCCGACGGCGACCTCACCGGTGACATCGAGGAGGTCAGCGTCGAGGACCTGGCCGGCAGCGACGTCACCCGCATCGTCGTGCGGGACCCGAACGCCTCCGACACGGAGTTCATCGAGCTGGCCGAGCGCCTCGGCCTGCACGGCGTGAGCTACTCGGTGGGCTGGAGCGCCTGGCTGGACATCGCGCCCGAAGGGGTCAACAAGGCCAGCGCGCTGGCCGAGGTGGTGGCCGGGCTCGGCTTCCGCGCCGGCGACGTGCTCGCCATCGGCGATGGTCGCAACGACATCGAGATGCTCACCTGGGCCGGACGGGGGGTCGCCGTCGGTGACGCTTGCGCCGAGGTCCAGCAGGCCGCCGATGCCACCACCGGCACCTTCGCCGAGCGCGGCACGGCGCAGGAACTCGACCGCT
Source organism: Actinomycetes bacterium (assembly GCA_023392635.1). Classification (GTDB taxonomy): domain Bacteria; phylum Actinomycetota; class Actinomycetes; order Propionibacteriales; family Propionibacteriaceae; genus Propionicimonas. The sequence goes on from JAEVYS010000038.1 coordinate 11,222, forward strand.
GGTTCAACCGGCGCAGCGCCCGTGAGCGCATCGCCGTGCCGAGCGTGCTCGCGTCCTGAGCCGACCGGCAGCCTGCGGGCCGGAAGCACACTAGCCTGAGGTCGGCCGGTCGGTTCGACCGGCCGGAGGCTTAGGGAGTGCAGGGTGGACGGTGCCGAACTGCGCACGCCGCGCCTGCACGTCCGCCGGTTCCTGCCGACGGACGGCCCCGGCCTCCACGGCTACCTGTCGCGGCCCGAGGCGGTGGAGTTCGAGCCGTACCCGGTCCAGACCGCAGCGGCGTGCGAACGCTGGGCGGCGGAACGGGCCGCTGACCCCGACTTCTGGGCCGTGTGCCTGTCGGACGGGACGCTCGTCGGCAACCTCTACCTGCACCGTTGCGAGCCGCTGCCCTGGCGCACGTGGGAGCTCGGCTACGTCTTCCATCCCGACCACTGGGGCCACGGCTACGCGTCCGAGGCGGCGTCCGCGCTGGTCGCGGCCTGCTTCCGCGACCGGGGGGCCCACCGGATCGTGGCGCACTGCGACCAGCTCAACGTGCGGTCCTGGCGGCTGCTCGAGCGCATCGGCTTTCGCCGCGAGGGCGCGATGCGCCAGAACGCGAGCTTCACGACCGACGAGGACGGCGCCCCGGTCTGGAAGGACACCTACCTGTACGCGGCGCTCGGGCAGGAGTGGGCGGCGGTGCGCCCCGTCCCGTCCCTGAGCGGCGCGGCGGCGAATCTCGCGACGCCGCCGGGTCACTGAGCCCGCTGCGGGGGGCGTCAGCACTACCCTGAACCGGTAATCCGAGGCGAGGGAGCCGCAAGTGGTGCATCCGTACCTGCGCGAGCCGGAGTTCCTGACCGAACTGAAGGACGGCACGGTCAAGCAGCTCAACCCCTTCAGCGGCACGGAGGTCTGGACCGTGGCCGGACGAGGGAATCGCCCGCTCGGGGTGGTGCTGCCCGATCCGGTCCCGCTCGACCCCGCCCTGCGGGGCCGGCACTGCCCCTTCTGCGAGGGACGCTACCTTGAGACGCCGCCGGAGAAGTCCCGGGTCGTCAGGCTGGCGGACGGCACCTGGGAGACCCGCTACCGCATTCCGGCGCAGGAGCTGGACGCGACCGTCGCCGAGTTCCGGCGCATCCCGAACCTGTTCGAGATCCTCTCCTACGACTACTGGCACCAGAACTACGGCTACGAACTGCCCGCGCGGGTTCGGGAGCGGAAGGCCGCGTACCTGACCTCGAGCGCGGGGCGTGAGCACGTGCTGGCGGTGGTGCGAGCCAAGTTGCGGGCCGGGGGACGGACGGACGCCCAGATCGACGCCCTCGGCGAGGCGGGGCAGCTGGAGGCGGCGTCGGGCTTCTTCGGGGGTGGCCACGACGTGATCGTCGCCCGCCGCCACTTCGTCGACGGGGCCACGAACAACACCCAGCTCGCGGCCTCGGGAACGCTGACGCCGGAGGAGCACGCGCGCTTCATGGCCTTCACGGTCGAATCCGTGGCCGCGCTCTTCGACCTCAACCGCTACGCCCGGTACGTCGCCGTGTTCCAGAACTGGCTGCGCCCGGCCGGCGCGTCCTTCGACCACCTGCACAAGCAGCTCGTGGCGATCGACGAACGCGGCGTGCAGCACGAGCAGGCGATGGAGCGGCTGCGCAGCAACCCGAACATCTACAACGAGTACGGGCCGAACTACGCGGCCTACCACAACCTGGTGATCGCGGAGAACGACCACGCGATCGCCTTCGCCGGCTACGGCCACCGCTACCCGACGATCGAGGTGTACTCCAAGTCGGAGGCGTGCGACCCGTGGAACCACACCGACGAGGAGCTCGCGGACATGTCCGACCTGGTGCACGCCATGCACGCGGCGACCGGGGTGGAGGTCCCGAGCAACGAGGAGTGGCACTACCGTCCGATCGACGCCGACCTGCCGATGCCGTGGCGGGTGATGCTGAAGTGGCGCACGTCGACGATCGCCGGGTTCGAGGGCGCGACGAAGATCTACCTCAACACGATCGACCCGTACTCCCTGCGCGACCGGGTGGTGCCCAAGCTGTTCATGCTGCGCGACCAGCGCCTGATCGCGGACATGAGGATCGCCACCGAGTGCCCGTGCCGCCCCAACTCGCTGCGCTACCGCCCCAACCGGAGCTGACGCGGGCCGGATCGCGACATCGCCGATGGCCGGCCGGATGCGGGTACGGTCGGGACATGATTCCCCGCCACATCCTCAATGACGGCCACGCCCTGCCGGCGATCGGCTTCGGCACCTACCCGCTCGGCGGTCCGTCCGGGGTCGACTCCCTGGTGAGCGCCCTGCGGCAGGGCTACCGGCTGATCGACTCGGCCGTGAACTACGAGAACGAGGGTGCGGTCGGCGAGGCCATCCGCCGTGCGGGGGTGCCCCGCGAGGAGATCGTCGTCACGTCCAAGCTGCCGGGACGCCACCACGCGTACGCCGAAGCGGTCACCTGCGTCCACGAATCGCTGTACCGGACGGGGCTGGACCACCTCGACCTGTACCTGATCCACTGGCCGAACCCGCGGGTCGACCGGTACGTCGAAGCCTGGCAGGCCCTCGTCGACCTGCAGCGGGCGGGCGTGCTGCGCTCGATCGGGGTGAGCAACTTCCTGCCCGAGCACCTCAGCCGCATCATCGCCGAGACGGGCGTGACGCCGGCGGTCAACCAGGTGGAACTCCACCCCCGGTTCCCGCAGGTGGAGCAGCGCGCGGTGCACGCCGAACTCGGCATCCGAACGGAGTCCTGGAGCCCGCTCGGGCGTGCCGGATCGGTGCTGGAGGAGCCGGCGGTCGTCGACGCGGCCCGGGCGCACGGGCGCAGTCCCGCCCAGGTGGTGTTGCGCTGGCAGCTGCAGCTCGACGCCGTCCCGTTGCCCAAGGCCGCTGCGGCGGGACGCCAGCAGGAGAACCTGGCGGTCTTCGACTTCGAACTCGACAGGGCGGAGGTGGCCGCGATCACCGCTCTCGGGCAGCCGGGCGGACGGCTGTGGGGCGCCGACCCGCTCACCAACGAGGAGCTGTAGAACCCGTAGCCGCCCGGGCGATGCCCGAGACGTGCGCGCTGTCGGACCGGCTCGTTAAGGTGGCCGGGTGCCTGTGATCGAAGCCTCCGAGCTCACCAAGACCTACGGCGAGCTCCACGCGGTCGACGCGATCTCCTTCGCGGTGAGCCCCGGGGAGTCGTTCGGCCTGCTCGGCCCGAACGGCGCCGGCAAGTCGACCACCATGCGGATGATCGGTGGCACGACGCTGCGCACGTCCGGGACGTTGCGGGTGAACGGGCTCGACCCCGAGGTGCGGGGCCCCGAGGTGCGCGCCCACCTCGGTGTGGTCCCCCAGCAGGACAATCTCGACAACGAACTGCGGGCCAGAGACAACCTGATCATGTACGGGCGCTACTTCGGGCTGCCGTACTCCTACCTGCGTCCCCGCGCCGACGAGCTCCTGGAGTTCGCCCAGCTCACCGAGAAGTCGAACGAGAAGGTCGACAACCTCTCCGGGGGCATGAAGCGCCGACTCACGATCGCGCGCGCCCTCGTGAACGAGCCGCGCATCCTGCTTCTTGACGAACCCACCACGGGGCTCGACCCCCAGGCGCGCCACATCCTCTGGGACCGGCTCTTCCGCCTCAAGGAGCAGGGCGTCACGCTGATCGTGACCACGCACTTCATGGACGAGGCCGAGCAGCTGTGCGACCGGCTGATCGTGATGGACCACGGCCGTATCGTGGCTGAGGGCAGCCCGGCGGAACTCATCCGGCGGTACTCCACCCGTGAGGTTCTCGAGGTGCGCTTCGGGTCCGACCGCAACGCCGCGCTGGTCGACCGGCTGAAGCGCTTCGCCGACCGGATCGAGCCGCTGCCCGACCGGGTGCTGCTGTACAGCGACGACGGCGAACAGGCGCTGGAGGCCGTGCGCAAGGACGGCCTCGTCCCTGTCACCTCGCTGGTGCGTCGCTCCTCGCTGGAGGACGTCTTCCTGCGACTGACCGGACGGAGCCTCATTGACTGACCGGAACCTGCTCCAGCTCGACTCCAACGCCCTCGCCTACACCGGCCGGGCGCTGCCGTCGTCCGCCCAGTCGGACCGGGTCCGCCGCTGGGGCTGGTGGTACCAGGCGGAATGGCGGCTGCTCGGCATGCGCGCCTACTGGACGACCATCGTCGGCTGGGCGGTGCTGACCCCCGTGCTGTACCTGATCGCGATGGGCCTCGGGCTGGGCCACCTGGTCGACTCCGCTTCCGGCGGCATCGCCGGCGTGCCGTACCTCACGTTCATCGCGCCGGGCCTGCTGGTCAGCACGGTGGTGATGTCGGCGTCCAACGAGATGAGCTTCCCGGTGATGGACGGGTTCAAGTGGAGCAAGCTCTACTTCGCCCGCTCCAGCACGCCCGCGAGCCCTGCCCAGGTCGCCCTGGGCGAACTCGTGGCCGTCGGGATCCGTGGGGTCGCGGAGGCGACGGTGTTCTGGCTGGTCCTGGTCGCGTTCGGCGCGACCGACCCGGCCTGGTCGTGGCTGATGGTGCCGGTCGCCGCGCTCGCCGGCATGTCCTTCGGCGCGCCGCTGATGGCGTACTCGGCGACGCTGGAGGAGGAGGGCTTCCAATTCGCGATGATCCAGCGGTTCATCGTGATGCCGATGTTCCTGTTCGCGGGCACGTTCTACCCGCTGGAGACGATGCCGGTGTACCTGCAGTGGATCGGGTGGCTCTCGCCGATGTGGCACGGCACGCAGGTGGCGCGCTGGCTCAGTTTCGGGATGCCACTGGGCGGCTGGCAGATCGTCGGCCACATCGCGTTCCTCGCGCTGGTGGCCGGCGTGGGGGTGGCGGTCGCCCTGCGCAACTTCGGACGGAGGCTGGCGCGGTGACCACGGTGACCACCGGCCCGCCCCTGCGCAACTGGCTGACGGCGAACTCGTCGGGAAACGTCGGCGCGGTCGTGGAGCGCGGCTTCAAGGTGATCCGCAACCAGAACTGGCTGGTGATCCTCTCGGGCTTCTTCGAGCCGGTGTTCTACCTGCTCAGCATGGGCTTCGGGCTCGGAGCGATGATCGGGAACGTCGTCGGTCCGGACGGCCGGCCGATCAGCTACGCGGCCTTCATCGCCCCGGCACTGCTCGCCACCTCGGCCATGAACGGCGCCATCTACGACTCCACCTGGAACGTGTTCTTCAAGCTCCGCTTCGCGAAGCTGTACCAGGGCATGCTCGCCACCTCCCTGGGCCCGTTCGACGTCGCTGCCGGCGAGATCTTCATGGCCCTGTTCCGTGGCTTCCTCTACGCGCTGGGCTTCACGGCGGTCATCGGGGTGATGGGCCTGGCGACGTCGTGGTGGGCGCTGGCGATGATCCCGGTCGCCCTGCTGATCGCGCTGGGCTTCGCGTCCCTCGGCATGGCGGTGACCAGCTACTTCACCACCTTCCAGCAGATGGAGTGGATCAACATCGCGCTGCTGCCGATGTTCATGTTCTCGTCCACCCTCTTCCCGATCACGATGTTCCCCGAGGGTGTGCAGTGGTTCATCATGGCCCTGCCGCTGTGGCACGGGATCGAGCTGATGCGGCAGCTCTCCATCGGCCACTTCGAGGCGAGCACCTGGCTGCACCTGGGCTACTTCCTCGTGATGTCGGTGGCCGGTGTGGGCTTCACCACCCGGCGTCTGAGGTCGCTGTTCCTTCGCTGAGGGGGGATGCCGGCGGATGAGGATGCACGAGGGCCAGCACACGATCAGCGTCGGGCAGGTGGCGGCGCTGGTCGGCCAGCAGTTTCCCGACTGGCGTGGCCTTCCCGTCCGCGCGGTGGCGTCCTCGGGCACCGTCAACGCGCTCTTCCGCATCGGTGACGGGCTGGTGGCGAGATTCCCGCTGCTGGGAGAGGACGCCTCGGCGGTTCGGCGCCAACTCCTTCGCGAGGCGGAGCGGATGCAGGAGCTCGCATCGAGCACTCGCGTGCCGGTGCCGCGTCCGGTGGCCCTCGGGGAGGCGGGGCACGGCTACCCGCTGCCGTGGTCGGTTCAAACCTGGCTCACCGGCGTCGACGCCTTCGCCGACGACCCGAGCGACTCGACCCCCTTCGCCAGGGACCTTGCGACGCTCATCCTCGAGCTCCGGGATGCGGACACCCGCGGCAGAAACTTCGACGGCAGCGGACGGGGCGGCCTCCTCCCGGCGCACGACGCCTGGGTGGAGTCGTGCTTCCAGGCCAGCGGCGAACTGGTGGACGTGCCGGCGCTGCGACGGCTCTGGGAGCGATGGCGGGTGCTCCCGGTCTCGGGCCCCGACGTGATGAGCCACGGCGACCTCATTCCGGGCAACGTGCTCGTCCGGGGCGGGCGCCTGGCCGGGCTCCTCGACGGAGGCGGGTTCTCCCCCGCCGACCCGGCGCTCGATCTGGTCGCCGCCTGGCACCTCCTGGACGACGAGCCGAGGCGGGTCTTCCGCGAGCAACTCGGAGTCGACGAGCTCGAGTGGGCGCGTGGCGAGGCCTGGGCCCTCGAACAGGCGATCGGCGCCGGCTGGTACTACCGCGACACCAACCCCGCGATGAGCCGGATGGCTGTCCGCACCCTCGGGCGCCTGCTGCGCGCGGAGTCCCACCCGTGAGTGGGTGACCTGCGCCGACCCCGTGGCTGCGTCATGCCGGGCTCGGCCGGGGGCTCGGCTCAGGCGGTGCTCGGGGCCCGCCAGAGGTTGATGCCGCCCTCGGTGGCGTAGCGGTCGATCTCGGCGAGTTCGTCGGCGGAGAAGTCGAGGTTCTGCACCGCGCCGAGGCTGTCCTCGAGCTGCTTCACGCTGGACGCACCGATCAGCGCGGAGGTCACCCGCTCGTCGCGCAGCACCCACGCCAGGGCGAGCTGCGCGAGGGTCTGGCCGCGCCGCTGCGCCAGCTCGTTGAGGGAGCGGACGTGGGCGAGGTTCTCCTCGGTGAGCAGCTCGGTGGACAGCGACTTGTCCTGCGACGCCCGCGAGCCCTCCGGCACACCGTTGAGGTACTTGTCGGTGAGCATGCCCTGCGCGAGCGGGGAGAAGGCGATGCAACCCAGCCCGGTCTCGCCCAGCGCGTCCAGCAGGTCCTCCTCGATCCAGCGGTTCAGCATCGAGTACGACGGTTGGTGGATCACCAGGGGCGTGCCGAGATCGCGGGCGATCGCGACCGCCTCGCGCGTGCGGGCACCGGAGTAGGACGAGATCCCCACATACAGCGCCTTGCCCTGACGGACGGCCGTGTCGAGGGCAGCCATCGTCTCCTCGAGCGGCGTGGTGGGGTCGAAGTGGTGGTGGTAGAAGATGTCGACGTAGTCCAGCCCCATCCGGGCCAGCGACTGGTCGAGCGACGCGAGCAGGTACTTGCGCGACCCGAGGTCGCCGTAAGGTCCGGGCCACATGTCCCAGCCGGCCTTGCTGGAAATGATCAGCTCGTCGCGAAACGGCCGGAAGTCTTCCCGGAAGTGGCGCCCGAAGTTGGTCTCCGCGGCGCCGTAGGGCGGGCCGTAGTTGTTCGCCAGGTCGAAGTGCGTGACCCCGAGCTCGAACGCGCGGCGCAGCGTCGCCCGCTGGTTCGCGAACGGCACGTCGTCCCCGAAGTTGTGCCACAGCCCGAGCGAGATCGCCGGCAGCTTCAGGCCGCTGCGCCCCACCGTGCGATAGGGCATCCGCCCGTCGTAACGGCCGGGATCGGGGGAGTAGGTGTCCAGGATGGGCATGGTCAGCCTTTCAGCACTCGATGACATTCACGGCGAGGCCGCCGCGGGCGGTCTCCTTGTATTTCACACTCATGTCCGCGCCGGTCTGGCGCATGGTCTTCAGCACGGAGTCCAGGCTCACGATGTGCCGGCCGTCGCCGCGCAGCGCGGTCCGTGCCGCCGTGACCGCCTTGACGGCGGCGATCGCGTTCCGCTCGATGCACGGGATCTGGACGAGGCCCCCCACGGGGTCGCACGTGAGCCCGAGGTTGTGCTCCATCCCGATCTCGGCCGCGTTCTCCACCTGGCGCGGGCTCCCACCCAGCACGGCGGCCATTCCGCCGGCCGCCATCGAGCACGCCGCGCCGATCTCGCCCTGGCACCCCACCTCCGCGCCACTGATCGAGGCCAGGTTCTTGATCACCACCCCGATCGCCCCGGCGGTGAGCAGGAATCGGACGACGCCTTCCTCACCAGCCCCGTGCACGAACCGTCGGTAGTACATGAGCACTGCTGGTACTACGCCAGCCGCCCCATTGGTCGGCGCGGTCACCACGCGGCCGCCAGATGCGTTCTCCTCGTTCACGGCCAATGCGTACAGCGTGATCCAGTCCATGCCCCGCAACGGGTCGGAGGTGTCGGCCTCCACCTGCAGCTGGTGCAGGAGTTCGGGAGCCCGTCGGCGCACCCGCAGCCCACCGGGCAACACACCCTCGGTGTCCATGCCGTGGTGGACGCACTCCTGCATGACGTCCCAGATGTGCAGCAGCCCCGCATCGATCTCCGCGTCGGTGCGCCACGACCGCTCGTTCTCCCGCATGAGGCGGGCCACCGAGAAGCCCGTGTCCGCACACGCGGCGAGCAGCTCGACTCCGGTGCCGAACGGGTGCGGCAGCACGGTGGCATCCGGCACGACGCGGTCCGGCCCGGTCTCGGCCTCGTCGAGCACGAACCCGCCACCCACGGAGTAGTACGTGCCCTCTGCCAGGACCGTTCCGCCGGCGTCCCAGGCGGTGAACACCATGCCGTTGGCGTGGACCGGCAGCGTCCGGTTGCGGTGCAGCACCACGTCCTCGTCGGGGTCGAACTCGATCGTCCGGCCTCCGACGAGCGTCAGCAGCTTGCGGGCCCGTGCCTCCTCGACCAGCGGCAGGACCGCCCGCGGGTCGACGGTGTCCGGCTCCTGGCCCGCCAGGCCGAGCACCACGGCGGCCACGCTCCCGTGCCCATGGCCGGTCGCTCCGAGGGAGCCGAACAGCTCGACCCTGACCCTCGTGACCGCCCCGAGCAGGCCCTCCCGGCGCACGCGGGCGACGAAGCGCCCGGCGGCCTTCATCGGTCCGACGGTGTGGGAGGACGAGGGGCCGATACCGACCCGGAACAGATCGAAGACGCTGAGCGCCATACCTCGACCCTAGCCCCTGCCGGGGCGCGGCGGCTCGTGGCTAGGATCGCTGACGGGTCGGAGCCGACGCCGCCGGCTGCCCACGCGAAAGGTGGAGGGATGGATCCCAGGGAACAGTCGTTGCTCGACGCGGTGCCCACGGGTGTGCTGATCGGCGGACGGTGGCAGGACGCCTCCACCGGCGAACGCTTCGGCGTGGACGACCCGGCCACCGGCCTGCAGCTCGTGACCGTTGCGGACGCCTCCCCCGACGACGCGATGGCGGCCCTCGACGCCGCGGCCGGTGCCCAGGAGGAGTGGGCAGCGACGCCACCGCGGGTGCGCGGCGAGATCCTGCGCAAGGGCTTCGAGCTGATCACGCAGCGAGCGGACGACTTCGCCCTCCTCATGACCCTCGAGATGGGCAAGGCCCTGCCCGAGGCGCGGGGCGAGGTCGCGTACGGCGCCGAGTTCCTGCGCTGGTTCAGCGAGGAGGCGGTCCGGGTGGCCGGGCGCTACCAGACCGCTCCCGACGGCAGGTCCCGCTTCCTCGTGCTCCGCAAGCCGGTCGGGCCCTGCCTGCTGATCACGCCGTGGAACTTCCCGCTGGCGATGGCCACCCGCAAGGCGGGTGCAGCGATCGCCGCCGGCTGCACCATGGTCATCAAGCCGGCCCAGCTGACCCCGCTCACCACGCTGCTCTTCGCAGAGGTCATGACGGAGGCCGGCGTGCCGGCGGGGGTGCTGAACGTCATCCCCACCTCCTCGGCCGGCTCGACGACGGGCCCGCTGATCGCCGACCCCCGGCTGCGGAAGCTGTCGTTCACCGGCTCCACCGAGGTCGGGGTGAAACTGCTGGAGCAGGCGGCCAGGAACGTCCTGCGCACCTCGATGGAACTCGGCGGCAACGCTCCGTTCCTCGTCTTCGCCGACGCGGATCTGGACGCCGCGGTCGAGGGCGCCCTCGCGGCCAAGCTGCGCAACATCGGCGAGGCCTGCACGGCGGCCAACCGGTTCTACGTGCAGCGACCCGTGGCTGAGGAGTTCTCGCGCAAGCTCGCCGAGAAGGTCGCCGCCAAGCGTGTCGGCCGCGGCACCGAGGACGGCATCGACATCGGACCGCTGATCGACGAGCGCAGCCGCGACAAGGTGCACGCCCTGGTGAGCGACGCCGTCGCCCGCGGCGCGCGCGTGGTGACCGGCGGCGGCCCCGTCAGCGGTCCCGGCTGGTTCTACCAGCCGACCGTGCTGGGCAACGTGCCCGCGGACGCCACCGTCGCCACCGAGGAGATCTTCGGCCCGGTCGCGCCGGTCATCACCTTCGACACCGAGGACGAGGCCGTCCGGCTGGCCAACTCGACCCCGTTCGGGCTCATCGCCTACGCCTACACCACCGACCTCAACCGGGCGCTGCGGCTGCCCGAGCGGATCGAGTCGGGCATGCTCGGCCTGAACTCCGGCGTGATCTCGAATCCCGCCGCGCCGTTCGGCGGGGTCAAGCAGTCAGGGCTCGGACGCGAGGGCGGGTTCGAGGGGATCGACGAGTACCTCTCCACGATGTACGTCGGTATCCCCAGCCCGAACTGAGCCGCGAGAAGGACACCGCAATCGTCCGGGAGGACGAGCGGGTCGGCCCGTCGGGAGGATGTCCCGGCGCACAGGGGGCTCATAGCCTCAGCGGGTGACCACGACCGCTCCGTTGCGCACCGACGCCATCGCCTCTGCGACCGACCTGACCAAGACCTACGGCACCGGGGAGGCGGTGGTGCGCGCGCTGGACGGCGTGACCGTCAGCTTCGCCCGAGGGTCGTACACCGCCATCATGGGCCCGTCCGGCTCCGGCAAGTCGACGTTGATGCACTGCCTGGCGGGCCTCGACCGTCCGACCTCTGGACGCGTCGAGCTCGCCGACTTCGCGATCAGCGCGCTGACCGACCGGGAGCTCACCGCGGTGCGGCGAGACCAGGTCGGCTTCGTCTTCCAGGCCTTCAACCTCCTGCCCACGCTGACGGCCGAGCAGAACATCGTCCTGCCGCTCGACCTCGCCGGACGCCGGCCCGATGCCGACCTCCTCGCCGAGCTCATCGACTCGCTCGGACTGCGCGACCGGGTCCGGCACCTGCCGTCCCAGCTGTCCGGCGGCCAGCAGCAGCGGGTGGCCATCGCCCGCGCGCTCATCACGCGGCCGGCCGTGGTGTTCGCGGACGAGCCCACCGGCGCGCTCGACTCCCGCTCCAGCCATCACCTGCTGGACTACCTGCGCCACACCAGCCAGGTCCACGGCCAGGCGATCGTCATGGTCACCCACGACCCGAACGCCGCCGCCTACGCGGACCGCACCCTGCTCCTCTCCGACGGCCGGATCGTCGACGACCTGATCGCGCCGACCGCCGACACGGTCCTCGCCGCGATGAAGCGGCTGGGGGCCTGATGCTGCGCCAGGCATGGTCGGAGGTCCGCTACCATCCGAGCCGTTTCGTCTCGACGATCCTCGCCGTCGCGATCAGCGTCGCCTTCCTCGCGGGGTCCGCGGTCTTCGTCGCCACCGAGGGGCGCGCCCAGGGACGCGCCCTGAACGTCTCCATCTCCGCAGCCGACCTGGTGGTGACCGCCCCGGAGGGCTCAGCCGCCCCGTCCGTCCGCGACACCCTCGCCCGCGTGCCGGGCGTCGTCGCGGTCGCACCGGTGCTCTCGCTCCAGGAGGTGGTGGCCACCGTGTCGGGCACCGACCTGCTGCAGTTGGTCAATGTTCCGGCCGAGCCCCTGCGGTGGGCGGACCTCACGGCGGGCCGCTGGCCCGTGGCGGCGGACGAGGTCGTCCTCAGCCGGGGAGCGGCCGCCTCCCTGGGCGTGTCGGCGGGCGGGACCCTGCGCCAGGAGTCCACGAACGCGACGCTCACCGTGGTCGGCGTGACCGATGAACCGAGCACCGTCTTCGCGAAGACCGGCTACGGCTCCGACGCCGCGTTCGTCGCGGCCGGCCTCGATCCGGCCACGGCGGGCTCCCAGTGGACACTGAAGGTCTCGGGCACCGACCCGGCGGCCGTGCTGCCGGCCGTGCGGACGGCCCTGGCCGCCATCGACCCGAAACTGGGCGCCGACCTCGCGACCACCGTCCAGGACCAAGCGATCGCGAAAGTGGCGCGTGGGTTCGACGTGCTCACCAACGTGCTGTGGGCCTTCGCAGCCGTCGCGCTGGTGGTCGGCATGATCACGATCTCGAACACGTTCACGATCACGCTGGCGCAGCGCCGGCGGCAGACAGGCCTGCTGCGGGCCGTGGGTGCGTCCGGGGGACAGGTCCGCCGCCGCTTCCTCGCCGAGGCGCTCATCCTGGGCCTGGTGGGTTCCACGGTCGGCCTGGGCGCGGGGATCGGCATCTCCGCGATCGCCTCGACCTGGACCGGTTCGGTGTTCTGGGGGCTCGCGCTCCCCTCCGCGCAGCTGGCGGTCGCCTTCTGCCTCGGCGTCGTGGCCACTGTCGTCGCCGCCTGGGTGCCGATCGTGCGGGGGACGCGGGTGGCTCCGCTCGAGGCGCTTCAGCCGGTGCTCACCGGAGAACAGGCGCGTCGCGCGTCGGTGGCACGCGCGGTGGCCTGCGGGCTCCTCCTGCTCGGAGGCGCCGGCCTGGCCACGCTCGCCGTGGTGCCGGCGACCGCGTTCGGCTTCCTCATCGCCGTCGCTGCCGGAATGCTCATCTCGCTCGGGGTGCTCTTCGGTGGCCCGCTGTTCGTGCCGGGCCTCCTGCGGGTCTTCGGACGGCTCGTCCGCTGGACCGGCACGACGCCGCGACTGGCCGCCGACAACGCCGAACGTAATCCGCGCCGGGCGACAGCGACGGCGACGGCGCTCATGCTCGCCATCGGGCTGGTGGTGACGCTCCAGGTGGCGGCCGCGAGCATCCGGGAGACCACCTTGAACCAGATCCTGGAACGGTTCCCGGTGGACGTGGCGGTGGCCTGGCCCGACGCGGACGGGAATCCGGCGCCGGTGCCTGCCGATGTGCGGGACCGCCTGACGGCCACCCGCGGGGTCACGGCCTGGACCTCGCTCGACGCCGGGCGGGCGGCTGTGGGTGAGGACGAGGTCACCCTGCTCGGCTGGCAGCCCGGCGTGATCCGCGCCACGGGTCAGCTGCGCGCCGTGGCCGACGACGAGGTGCTGGTCGCCCCGGACGTCGCCCGCCATCTCGGGGCGCGCGTGGCGGTGAAGGGCGCCAAGGGCGGGCAGTCGCTGGCCGTCGTGCCCTCGCACCTCGCCGGCTACGGCCAGGCGATGGTGTCGGAGGCCACCTTGCAGCGGCTCTCGGCCGTCACCCGGGACGCAACGGTGTGGCTGTCGGTGAGGGATCGCTCGCAGGCGGTCGGCGTGATCGCCGCCGTCACCGCAGAGGTGGGCGCGACCGGCCAGGTGTCGGGCGGGTTGCAGATGGCCGCGTCCTACCAGCAACTCGTCGGGGTCCTGCTCACCATCACCACGGCGTTGCTGGCGGTGGCCGTCGTGATCGCCCTGATCGGGGTCAGCAACACGCTCGGGTTGTCGGTGCTGGAGCGGACGCGCGAGTCGGCGCTGCTGCGCGCGCTCGGCCTCCAGGCACGGTCGCTGCGCTGGATGCTGACGGTGGAGGCCCTTCTGGTGACGCTCGTGGGCGTGGTGGTCGGGGTGGCCGCCGGGGCGTTCTTCGGCTGGCTCGCGGTGGCGTCGCTGTCGCGCTCGGCCGGATTCGGCACCCCGGTGTTCACGGTGGCCCTGCCGCAGACCGTCGGCATGGTGCTGGTCGCCGTGGCCGCTGCAGCGCTCGCCTCCGTCCTGCCGGGGCGGCGGGCGGCGAAGGCCGCTCCCACCGAGGCGCTCGCGGACATCTGACGCCGGCGCCCGCTCCGGGTGGAGGCATCCGACCTAGGATGCCGCCATGGTGCAGCTTCCGGACGGCAGGCCGCTGGCGGGGCGGTTCGTCCGCCTCGACCCCGTGGTGGAGGACGACCTGCCGGCGCTGGCTGACATCCTCTCCGACCCGGTGGTGTACGAGTCCGGTTTCGTGATGTGGCAGCGCCCCGGAAGCCGGGCGGACGCGCTCGCGCTGGCGCGCCGGCACTACCTGGGCACCCCGCCGTTCGACGGCAAGGGGGCGGGGCGGGTGGCCTACGCCGTCCGTCTGGCCTCAGCCTCGGAGGCGGGGGAAGCCGGCACCCTCGTCGGCACCTCCTCCCTCGGTGAGGCGGTCGCGGCCCATGAGCGGCTCCACCTGGGCTGGACGCTCTACTCCCCCCGGGTGTGGGGCAGCAGGGTGAACCCCGAGACCAAGTTCCTCTTGCTGCGGCACTGCTTCGACGACCTGGGGTTCGGTCGCGTCAAGATCCAGACCGACGCGTTGAATGTCCGGTCCGCCGCGGCCATCGACCGGCTCGGCGCCGTCCGCGAGGGGGTCCTGCGCAGGCACAGCCGGCGGGAGGACGGCAGCTTCCGCGACACGGTCGTGTTCAGCGTGGTCGCCGACGACTGGCCGAGGGTCAGGGAGGGCCTGCTGGCCCGGCTGGCCTGAACGGCCTTCCCCCGGGGTCAGTGGGCCGGGCCCGTCCGCAGGCGGGCGCAGGCGGACAGCAGCTCCGCTGCCGCCGCGTCGCTGTGGGGCGTTCGCAGCGCCTGGACGGCTGCCACCACCATCGCGGCGCGCGCGGGCAGCTCCAGCGCGGGCCACGGATCGCCGTCCGGGGCGACAGCGGGTCCGCCCGCCTCGCGGTAGGCGTTCAGGAAGGTCGTCCAGGCGTCCTCGTCGAGCAGGCCGGCAGCCCAGAAGCCGGCGGGACGGGCCAGGTCCCAGGCGGGGTCTCCGACGCCGAAGTCGTCGACGTCGAGGAGCTTCCAGCTTCGACGCAGGGGGGTGTGGCCGAGCTGGCCGAGGTGGAAGTCCCCGTGGGCGAGGGTGGCGCGCGGGGGGTGTTCGAGCTGATCGGCGAGGTCCGCAGCCAGGTCCGCGAGCCACGAGAGGTCGTCGTGCCCATTCCCGCGCAGGTGGGCGATCGCGCGTGCCAGCCGCGAGTGGCCGCCGAGGCGGGGCAGGTCGTCGGGGACGGGCATGCGGTGAAGGCGGGCGAGCAGCCCGCCCACGTCCGACCAGGGCGGGCTCTCGATGGTCGACAGCACCGTCACCCGTGGCCAGACGGTGGCGAGGCGGTCGCCGGGCGCAGGGACCGGCGCAGGGCGCAGCGGCTGGATCCAGAGCCGGTCCATGTCTGGTGCCCCGATGCCGTGCAGGCGCAGGGTGAGGCGGCCCCGGTCGGTGCCCGCGCCGTGCAGCTTCACGATCACCCCCGCGCAGATGAACACCTGCGAGTGCTCCGGCGCGACCGGACGGGTCGGCAGGCCGCGCGTGACCAGGGGGACGACCGGGGTGTGCGGGCCGACGCGGGGGTCCTGGGTGGCGGCGACGCCGCGGATCCAGTCGTCGAGTTCGGGGGTGTGCGTCGGCATGAGCTGTCGGCGTCCTCCGTCCTCGTTGCCCGGCTCGCCGAGCTTACCGGCCGGTGCGGCCACGACGGCGCCGGGACGGGCTCACCCCATGGTCTTCTGGCCGTCGATGGTCTCGCGGATGATGTCGGCGTGGCCGGCGTGCTGCGCGGTCTCGGCGAGGATGTGCAGGAGGACGCGCCGGGCCGTCCAGCGGGCACCGGGTTCGAACCACGGCGCCTCGGGCAGCGGCGTCTCGGCTGCCAGGTCGGGCAGTGCCCGCACCGCAGCCTCGGTCTCGGCCGCGCAGCGCGCGTAGTCGTCCAGGAGGTCGGAGAGGGTCTCGTCCGCCCCCATGTGGTGGCCGGCCCACCAGTCGCCGCTGGCGGCCGCCATGTCGCCGCCCGTCAGAAACGCCACCCACCCGCGTTCGGTGGCCGTGACGTGCTTGATCAGGCCGCCGATGTGCAGTTCGCTCACGGTCGGCGTGCGCCGGGCCTCGTCGTCGGTCAGTCGCAGCGTGGTGAAGGTGAGGAAGCCGCGGTGCCGCTCGAGCGCGGCGAGCAGGTCGGACTTCTCGAGATCCTGTTCCGTCATGGAACCACGCTAGGCCGCGCCTCCGACAGCCGGACCGGGAGGAGCACCCCCGCGGTCCGGCGCCGGGTCAGGCGGCCTCGGCGACCTCGAGGGGCTCGACGGCTCGTGCCCGCAGTCGCCGCACCTCCGGGAAGCAGAGCGCGAACAGTGTGGTCGCGATGCTCACCACACCGGTGCCGACCAACGCCTGGTGGGGGCCGAACACCGACGCCGCCGGCCCGGCCAGCAGCAGGCCGATCGGGCCGAGCATCAGCGAGCCGAGCGCGTCGTAGGAAGCCACCCGCGACAGCGACTCGGCGGGAACCTCATGCTGCATCGTGGTCATCCACAGGACGCCGAACAGGTCGAAGCCGACGCCCATGAAGAACATCGACACCATCACGACCCACAACGGGGCGCTGGCGCCGAGCAGCACCTGGGGGGCTGCGGCCGTGAACGTGAGCAGGGTCGCCACCAGGATCGGGCGCCGCGGTCGCCAGACCATCGCGATGCCGACGCCGACGATCGCGCCCACCGCCTCGCTGGCGAGCACAGCCGTCCAGCCGCCCGGGCCGCCGAGTTCCGCGTTGGCGACCACCGGACCCAGCACGCCCTGGGACGCCTGGAGCACCATCAGCAGCACCGCCCACTGCAGCACGCACACGAACAGCCACTGCCGGCTGCGGAACTCGCTCCACCCCTCGCGCAGCTGGCGCAGCGGGCTGTCCTCGGGCTGGGCCAGTGAGCCGCCGCGCGGGAGGAAGCCGGACAGCGTCGCGGCAACCAGGTACAGACTGCCGCCGACCACCATCGCCCAGCCGCCGCCGAGCCAGACCACGACCGCGCCACTGGCGACCAGCCCGGCGAACCGGGCGGCGCTGGCGCCCATCGACAGCCAGGCGTTGCCCTGCTGCAGCAGGTGCCCCGGGACCAGGTCGGGGATGATCCCGCTGAGCGCGGGGTAGACCGCTGCGCCCGCCATGCCGGCGAAGGCCGCGGCCAGGCACAGCAGCCACAGCGGCGTGAAGCCGGTCAGCAGCATCGCGCCGATGCCGGCCCAGGCTGCCGCGGCGATCAACTGACCCCACCGCAGCACGAGCGCGCGCGGGTACCGGTCGGCGATCACGCCGCCGACCAGCATGAACAGCACCAGCGGGATGGTCTGGGAGGCGAGGACGACCGACAGCGTGCTCGCGTCCGCACCCGGCAGGCCGAGGATGCCGAACGCGAGGGCGACGGGTGCGAAGGCCATACCGAGCATCGAGATCGTCCGGGCAGCCAGAAGCACCACGAAGGGTCGGTTCGCGATCAGTTCGCGGGTCTGGCTGGAGGCGGGCATGACAGGTCCTGGGTTCGAAGTGGGCAGCCTTCGATCATCCCACTGCGCGCGCCGTCCGGCAAATCGGCGGCCCTGCGGACTCCTGGTCGGCTCGGGCGACTGCTACCGGTGCGCCACAAGCCGGCGAGAGGCAGGATGGGGACCATGCTGATCGTGCACGTGTCCGTCCACGTCCTGCCCGATGCCGTGGACGCGTTCATCGAGGCCACCAGGGCGAACGCCGCGGCCTCCGTCCAGGAGTCGGGCATCGCCCGGTTCGATGTGGTGCAGTCGCTGGAGGACCCGACCCGGTTCGTCCTGGTCGAGGCCTACCGCACCGAGGCCGCCGCCGCCGCCCACAAGGAGACCGAGCACTACGCCACCTGGCGCGCCGCGGTCGCCGACCACATGGCGGAGCCGCGGAGCTCGGTGCGCTACCGGGACATCGCCTATCCCGACTGACGGCCCTGCCTGGCACCGCCGACCACATCATGAAATAGTCAAGCCCGGAGTTGCGTAATACCCCGGCGGCCTTGGATAGTTAGGTGAGGCTCACCTAACTTGTCGAGGAGGCGGACGTGCTGGGCAACTTTCTGATCGGCCTGCGCGAGGGGCTCGAGGCCACCCTGGTGGTCAGCATCCTGATCGCCTACCTCGTGAAGACCGATCGCCGCCACCTCCTGCCGAAGGTCTGGCTCGGCGTCGGCGCCGCCGTGCTCGTCTCGTTCGGCTTCGGCGCGGTGCTCACCTTCGGCCCCAAGGGGCTCAGCTTCGCCGCCCAGGAGGCCATCGGGGGCGGCCTGTCCATCCTCGCCGTCGCCCTGGTGACCTGGATGATCTTCTGGATGGCCGGTGCCGCCCGGACCGTGGCCGGCGACCTCCGCCGCAGGGTCGACGCCAGCGTGGCGAACGCGTGGTCGCTGCCCCTGATCGCGGCCCTCGCCGTGGGCCGGGAGGGTCTTGAGACCGCCCTGTTCGTGTGGGCCGCCTCCCAGGCCGCGGCCGCCGACGGCGGGTCGACGTCCGGGCCGCTGCTGGGTGCGCTGCTCGGCCTGCTGGTCGCCGTGGGACTCGGGTACGCGCTGTACGCCGGCGCGGTGCGGATCAACCTCGGCACGTTCTTCGCCACGACCGGCGTCTTCCTGATCCTGGTCGCAGCCGGCGTGCTCTCCTACGGCGTGCACGACCTCCAGGAGGCCGGCATCCTGCCCGGCCTGAGCAGCCTCGCCTACGACGTCTCGGCGGTCATCCCGCCCGCAAGCGTGCCCGGCACCCTCCTGAAGGGCGTCTTCAACTTCTCCCCCGCGGCGACCGTACTGGAAGCGGTCGTCTGGGTCCTCTATGTCGGCGTCGTCGGCACCCTCTTCGTCCGCAAGGTCCGGCGCAAGGGTCCGGCTGTCGTGAAGCCCGCGGCCGAGTCCGTCGCCGTGTCCGCCTGAGCGGCTGACCGAAGATCCCGAAAGGCACCATGAAGAATCGTGTTCCCGCCCTGCTGGTCGCTGCCCTGCTGCTGGCGGGGTGCACCGACAACGCTCCGGCGAGCCAGGGTTCGGGGGCTGCGCCCGACGCGCGCAAGGTCACCGTGGAGTCCAGCGACAGCGCGTGCATCCTCAGTGCGTCCACCGCCTTGTCGGGGACGCTGACCTTCTCGGTGACCAACACCGGCACGCAGGTGACCGAGTTCTACCTGCTGGGCGAGGACGGGCTCCGCATCGTCGCGGAGGTCGAGAACATCGGGCCCGGCATCACGAGGGACCTCGTGCTGACCGCGCCGCCGGGGAGCTACTTCTCCACCTGCAAGCCGGGCATGGCCGGGAACGGCATCCGTGCCGCCTTCACGGTCACCGACTCGGGCCAGGATGTCGGCCCGACGGGCGACGACGGGGCTCTCGTCGAGGCCGCGAGTGCGGCGTACGGCGCGTACGTCGACGACCAGATCGACCAGTTGCTCGCGGGCACGAAGCAGTTCGTCGCCGCCTACATCGATGGGAACGACGACCGGGCGCGGGAACTCTACGCGCCGACCCGCGTCAACTGGGAGCGGATCGAGCCGGTCGCCGAGTCGTTCGGTGACCTCGACCCGAAGATGGACGCCCGCGAGGCCGACCTCGAGGCGGGCCAGAGGTGGACCGGCTGGCACCGGATCGAGAAGGACCTGTGGCCGGCGCGGGCGAAAGGCTACCGGCCCCTGACCCCGTCGGAGCGCAAGACCTACGGCGAGGACCTGCTGGCCAACACCGAGGTGCTGCACGAGCGGGCCGAGGAGCTCACCTTCACCGTCGACGCGATCGCGAACGGGGCCAAGGGCCTGCTCGACGAGGTCGCGACCGGCAAGGTCACCGGCGAGGAGGAGTACTGGTCGCGCACGGACCTGTGGGACTTCCAGGCGAACGTGGACGGCGCGCGCGTCGCGTGGGAGGGCGTCCGCGACCTGCTCAAGCGCAAGGACCCCCAGCTGGACGGCGAGGTCGAGACCCGGTTCGCCGAGCTCCAGAAGCTGCTGGACGCGACGAAGTCCGGCGACGGGTTCGTCCCGTACGACACGCTCACCAAGGCGCAGGTCAAGGGCCTGTCGGACGCGGTGAACGCCCTGTCCGAGCCGCTGTCGAAGCTCGCCGGAGCCGTCCTCTCGTGACCAGGGACGCCTCCGGGCTGTCCCGCCGGGGGCTGATCGGGTCCGCGG
>JAEVYS010000067.1 GCA_023392635.1 Actinomycetes bacterium
GAACAGGCCGGACGCGCGCGGACGGCCTCCCGGGCGCTCGCGGTGCTGGCCCGCGCCCCCAAGGACGCCGCGCTGCACGCGATGGCGGACGCGCTGGCCGATGCGGAGGCGCCCGTCCTCCAGGCGAACGCGCAGGACGTGGCCGCCGCCCGCGAGGCCGGCACCGAGAGCTGGATGATCGACCGGCTGGCGCTGAGCCCGTCCCGGATCGCCGGCATGGCGGACGGCCTGCGGTCGCTGGCCGCGCTGCCGGACCCGGTGGGCGACGTGGTCCGGGGCTGGACGAACGCCAACGGCGTCCGGGTGCGGCAGGTGCGGGTGCCGCTCGGCGTGGTCGGCATCATCTACGAGGCCCGTCCGAACGTCACCGCCGATGCCGCCGGCATCTGCCTCAAGGCCGGCAACGCGGCACTGCTGCGCGGGTCGTCCTCCGCCCTCCACTCCAACCGGGCGGTCGTGGCCGCGCTGCGCTGCGGGCTGGGCAGGGCCGGGCTGCCCGAGGACGCGGTGCAGCTGGTCGAGGGCGACCGCAGCGTGACCGGGGAGATGATGGCCGCACGGGGTCTCGTCGACGTCCTGATCCCGCGCGGTGGGGCCGGACTGATCAACGCCGTGGTGGACGGGTCGAAGGTGCCGGTGATCGAGACCGGCACGGGCAACTGCCACCTGTTCGTGGACGCCACCGCCGACACCGACATGGCGCTGCGGATCATGCTCAACGCGAAGGTGCAGCGTCCCAGCGTCTGCAATGCCCTGGAGACGCTCCTCGTCCACGCCGACGCAGCCCCGACCTTCCTGCCGGCGGCGCTCGCGGCGCTGGCCGATGCGGGGGTGACCGTCCACGGCACGCCCGAGGTCGCCGCCTACTCCGACGCCGTCGTGGCGGCCGGACCGGACGAGTTCGACGACGAGTACCTCTCCCTCGACCTCGCGTGCGCCGTCGTCGGCTCGCTGGACGAGGCGATCGCCCACATCCGCGCGCACACCACCGGGCACTCGGAGACCATCGTCACCTCGGACCGGCGCTCGGCGGAGCTCTTCACCGCGCAGGTCGACGCCGCAGCGGTACTGGTGAACGCATCCTCGCGGTTCGTCGACGGCGGCGAGTTCGGCTTCGGTGCCGAGATCGGCATCTCCACCCAGAAGCTCCACGCCCGCGGACCGATGGGCCTGGTCGAGATGACCTCGACGAAGTACATCGTGGACGGCGACGGCCAGGTCCGCGCCTGACCCCTGGGGTACCGGCGCTTGGCTGCCGAATTCTGCCCTCGCTGCCGAGATCTCGATGGCGAAGGCAGGAATCGGCAGCGAAGTTCGAGGTCGGCCCCGTGTAGTATCCGCGCCATGCATACCGTCCTCGAGGTCGCGGTCGTCGACGTGACCCTGCCGACCGTCATCGGCCTCGCCGCGATCGCGATCCTGGTCGGGGGCCTCGGCTACGTCCGTCAGGTGGGCAAGAGCCGGCCGCACGCCAAATGAGCGAAACCCCGATCGCCTGGAAGGACAGCGGCACCCGGCGGCTGCGCCTGGGCGTGATGGGTGGCACCTTCGACCCGATCCACCACGGCCACCTCGTGGCCGCGAGTGAGGTGCAGGCGCGCTTCGCACTGGACGAGGTCGTGTTCGTCCCGACCGGCCAGCCCTGGCAGAAGGCCGACCGGGAGGTCTCCCAGGCCGAGGACCGCTACCTGATGACCACCATCGCCACCGCGTCGAACCCGCGGTTCTCGGTGAGCCGGGTGGACATCGAACGTCCCGGGCTGACCTACACGGTCGACACTCTTCGTGACATCCGCCAGCTCCGCGGGCCCGAACTCGACCTGTTCTTCATCACCGGTGCGGACGCGCTCAGCCAGATCCTCACCTGGAAGGGCGTCGACGAGCTGTTCGACCTCGCTCATTTCGTGGGGGTGTCGCGCCCCGGCGTGCCGTTGGGCGAGAACGACATCGCCCACCTGCCCGAGGACAAGGTCACCCTCCTCGAGGTCCCGGCCCTGACGATCTCCTCCACCGCCTGCCGCGAGCGGGTGGCCCAGGACCTGCCGATCTGGTACCTCGTGCCGGACGGTATCGTCCAGTACATCGCCAAGCGCGGCCTCTACCGTCCGAAGGAATCCGTTGACAGCCACTGACCATGCCCTCGAGATCGCTCGCATCGCCGCCCGCGCGGCCGTGGGCAAGCTCGCCAAGGACCCGATCGCGTTCGACGTCTCCGAACGGCTGGCGATCACCGACATCTTCCTGATCGTGACCGCCACCAACGAACGCCAGGTGGGTGCTGTGGTGGACGCGGTGGAGGAGGCGCTGCTGAAGGCCGGGATCAAGGCGGTGCGTCGCGAGGGCGACCGGGAGAACCGCTGGGTCCTCCTCGACTTCCTGGACGCCGTCGTCCACGTCCAGCACTCCGAGGAGCGCGCCCTCTACGCGCTCGAGCGGCTCTGGAAGGACTGCCCGCGCCTCGACCTCGGTCCGCTGGACGAGGTCCCCGCGGCCGAATGACCGCGGCCAGGGTCATCCTGCTGCGCCACGGCGTCACCGACTGGAACGACGGCGGGCGCTTCCAGGGGCACGCCGACGTCCCGCTCAACGAGGCCGGACGTGACCAGGCGTCCGCCGCGGCTGTCGGCCTCGGCGGAGCCGGGATCACGCGGGTGTTCGCCTCCGACCTGTCCCGGGCGGACGAGACGGCCCGCATCGTCGCCGGAGCCCTCGGGCTCGAGGTAGGCACCGATCCACGGCTGCGCGAGGTGGACGTGGGCTCCTGGGCGGGCCTGAGCATGGAGGAGGCCGGACGCCGGGAGCCCGACTTCTGGCCGGCCCTGCGGGAGGGACGCGACTTCCGCCGTTCGCCGGAGGGGGAGAGCGCCACCGAGGCCGGCCGGCGGGTGGCCCTGGCGCTGCTCGACCACGCGGAGGCTGCCGGGGACGACGAGGTCGTCCTTGCCGTCGGGCATGGGCTGTCGCTCCGGGTCGGCGCCCTGCTGTTGATGGGCCTGGACTACTCCCACGCCCGGTTGTTCGGCGGCATTCCGAACTGCCACTGGGCGGTGCTCCGGCCGGGCGGCGACTACTGGCGGCTGTTGAGCTACAACGAGGGCGGGCGCGTGTGACCAGGATCGCCCTGCTGGCCTACGACGGGGTCGAAGCACTCGACTTCGCCGGGCCGTTCGAGGTGTTCACCACGGCGGCGCGCGTGCACGCACGCCTGCACCCCGGCTCCGAGCCACTCTTCGAGGTGGTCCCGGTGGCCGCCCGTCCCGGCACGGTGACGGCTCGGGCCGGCTTGGAGGTCGTGCCGGCCACCACCCTCGGGCACGCCGGTCGCGTCGATGTGGTCGTCATCCCCGGCGGCGTGGTGGACGCCGTCCGCCGCGACCCCGCCGTGCTCGGCTGGATCGCCTCCGCCGCGCGGTCGGCCACGCTCACCGCGTCGGTCTGCACCGGAGTGTTCCTGCTCGCCGAGGCGGGGGTCGTGGTGGACGGCCCGGTCACCACGCACTGGGAGGACCTCGCCGACCTCGCTGCCGAGTTCCCTGCTCTTCAGGTGCTGGCGGAGCGCCGCTGGGTGCAGCAGGGGCGCGTGTTCACCTCCGCCGGCATCAGCGCGGGGATCGACCTCAGCCTCCACCTGGTCGAGGTGCTCGCCGGGCGCGAGCTGGCGGTTCGCACGGCCAGGCAGCTCGACTACCCGATGCCTGCAGGGGAGAGCGACGTCCCGGGCGGGAACGACCCCCTCAGCTGAACCGGATGTTGGTGTACGCCGCGACGGCCACCGACAGCGTCACGGTGCTCGTCGTGTACACCCGGATCTTCCCGTCATCGCCGACCGGAACAGACATCGTGAGTGTCCCTGACCCCTTCGGCAGTGCCTTGGACACGCTGCCCAGCGAGCCCGATCGCGGCCCGGCGTAGACCCGGCCCGTGCCGCGGCCGCCCGTCACCGCCACGACGATCCGCACGGTGTCGAGCGCGGTGACACTGGTCGCCGGCACCGCCGGCCCGATCACCAGCGGGTACTTCTTCACCCCGGCCTTGTAGACGCCGGTGCTGATGGTCACTGGCACGGCCAGTTCGGTGAGGGCGGCCGAGGCCACCGGGTTGAGGTTGATCTTGCCGGCGACCAGGCTCGACTGCAGCGAGGCGGGGTGGTCGGTGAGGAACGCGTGGGTGCGGCCGGCGTAGTAGATCGAGAAGGCGCGCTGCTGGGTCCCGCTGATCTGCCACGGGACCAGTTCGAGCCCGACGGCGCGCACGTACCGCGCGAGGAAGGCGGACGTGTCGACCATCCTGATGCCGTAACCGTTCGCGCCCATCGACTTGGCCTTGCGCACGCGTGCGAGGTCGAGCTTGATGGCGTCGTAGGCGACGACGTAGATCGACTTCGACGCCTTCCTGATCGAGGGCAGCATCGAGCGCCAGTAGTAGGTGACGATCCTGGTGCGCGACACCAGTCCGTGCTTCTTGAGCAGCGCCATGGCCCGGGTGGCGTAGGTGGCGCGACCGCTACCCGAGTGGCCGTCGTAGGACTTGAGGTCGAGGGTGAGCTTCAGCGTCGGGTACTGGGCGAGTACCCCGGCGAGCTCGGCGAAGGTGGGGATCGGCACGACGAGGTTGCCCTCCAGGTCGGCGCAGCGGACGGCCTGCACCTGGCTGAGGGTCATCAGGTGGATCTTGCTGCCGGCGTTGGTGCAGCGTTCGGGGAGCGTGTCGTCGTGACTCATCACACCCACGCCGTCCTTGGTGAAGGCGAGGTCGGTCTCGATCGCGTCATAGCCGGCGGCGCCGCTGCCCGAGTAGGCGACCACCGAGTTCTCGGGCCACTGGCCGGAGCCGCCCCGGTGCGCCACGACCTGGAAGGTCGTCCCGGCGGTATTGGTGATCGGTGCGCCGTCCCGGCCCAGCGTCTGCGCCTGGACGGTACCGGGAACGGCCGTGGCGCAGACGGTGACGAGGGAAAGGGTGGCGACGAGGAGCGACTTGACGTGCATGGCGGGCTTTCAGTCGGGGGTTCCGAGCCTAAGCCAGGAGGCGCGGCATCGGAAGCAGGGACCGGATCCTCGCCGGCAACCCTGAAGATCCGGTCGAGGGCCCGTCCGGGCTGCCGGATCCTCTGGCGTCTCAACCCAGCCGCATCCGCTCATAGCCGGTGACGCGGACGGTGAGGCGCGCCGTTCTGGTGGTCCGGATCCGGACGCGACGATCCTTGCCGAGGGGCACCTTCACAGTGAAGGACCGGGGTCCCTGGTCGAGCGCCACCCTCACGGTGGCCGTGGTCGCGCCCGTCGGGGCTGCCTCGAACTCGCCCCCGGAGCCTCCTGGGGCCACCGTGACCTCGAGGATCACTCCTGCCAGCATGGGGATCGCTGCCGAAGGCACGGCGCTTCGCCCCACCTGCTTGTCCTGGGGCACCCCGGCGACGTAGCGCGTGTCACTGATGCGGACCGGGTTCGCGAGCTGCGTGGTCACGATGGTCGCGTCCGGATCCAGGTCGACGCGACCGGCGACCAGCGACGCCTGGAGCGCGGTGGGGGTGTCGGTGCCGAAGAAGTGCTCCGGCCCGGAGTAGTGGATCGTGAAGGCCCGCTCCTCCTCGGTCATGACGCCCCAAGGCTGTGACTCCATGCCGAGCGAGCGCACGTACTCGGCAAGGTACATCGAGGTGTACTTCATCCTCGTGCCGTACGCGTGCACCCCCAGTCTTGCGGCCAGGCGGACGCGGGCCGGGTCGCTGGGTCCGTGGTCCAGGGCGTGGACCTTCATTCCCGGGGCGGAGGCCAGGATCGTGGACATCACGGACGGCCAGTTGAAAGTGACCATCGATGACTGCTCCAGCAGGTCATGGGCGATGAGGAGCTGGACCGCGCGCCTGGCCCACAGGCGCATGCCGCTGGCCGACTGACCGGTGTAGGTCTTCACCTCCAGGTGCAGATCCACCTCGGGATGCTGCGCCAGCACCGCGGCAAGCTGGTCGAAGGTGGGGATCGGCACCACCTTGCTGCCGGCGAGGTTCGCGCAGCGGATCCTGCGTACCTGGGCAAGCGTGAGGGTGTGAAGGTAGGTACCGGCGTGCGTGCAGCGGCGGGGCAGACGATCGGAGTGGCTCATCACGCCCTGGGCGTCCTTCGTGAACACCAAGTCGGTTTCGATCGCATCGAATCCCGCCTCGACATCGGCGGTGAAGGCGGCCAGGGAGTTCTCCGGCCACTCTGCGGCGCCGCCCCGGTGCGCGGTCACGCCGAACGTGACTCCGGCGCTGTTCACGATCGGGCCGCCGTCCTTGCCGACGGTCCGGGCGCAGGCCGCATCCGGTACGGCGAGAAGGAGCATTCCGAGGGTCGCCAGCGTCGCGACGGTACGCAGGAGGGGCATGGATGCCTTTCAGGAGTCGGTCCGCGACAAGCGCTGGTACGGCGGGCCTCCCCGGTGCGCTGGCCCCTCAGAAGCATCCTCCGGCGCGGCCGTGCCCGCAGGGTTTCCGCCTAAGCTGCCCGGCATGGTGTTGCGGATCAGCCTCGCGGAGGCCCGCCAGGTCGCCGTGCGGGCCCAGCTGCTGGACGACGTCCGCCCGACGAGCCTGATGACGATGGTGGAGCAGCTGACCCTGCTCCAGCTCGACCCGACGGCATCGGTGGCGCCGAGTGCGGACCTGGTCGCGTGGAGCAGGCTCGGGAACGGCTACTCGCCCGAGCACCTGGCCGCGGCCCTGGCCGGGCGCGACGTGTTCGAGCTGGACGCGTTCCTCCGACCGATGTCGCAGCTCCCGGTGGTGCTCGGCTCCCTGGCCGGCTGGCCACCGTACGCGTCCACCCGCGGCTGGCTCGAGGCCAACGACCGGTTCCGCAGGGATCTCCTGGCCCGCCTGCGCGACCACGGCGCCTCGCTCTCGCGTGATCTCCCGGACACCGCGCAGGTGCCCTGGCGCTCGACCGGCTGGACCCACGAGCGTAACGTCAGCCAGATGCTGGAGTGCCTCACCCTCACCGGCGAGGTGGCGATCGCCGGCCGCGTCGGTCGCCAGCGGGTCTTCGACCTCGCCGAGCGCGTCTACCCTCCGACGCTGGTCCTGCCGCCGAAGCAGGAGGCGATCCGGCGACGCGACCAGCTTCGCCTGCGCGCGTCCGGCATCGCCCGTGTCGGTGGGCAGGCCGTGCCCGGCGAGCCGTACCAGGTGGGTGAGGCCGGGGAGGAAGCCGAGGTCATCGGCGTGCCCGGACGCTGGCGCGTCGACCCCGAGCAGCTCGGTCGGCCCTTCCGGGGACGGACCGCGCTGCTGTCGCCGTTCGACCGGCTGGTGCACGACCGGGCCCGGGCGCAGGCGTTGTTCGCGTTCGAGTACGTGCTGGAGATGTACAAGCCGGCCGCCGCGCGCCGCTGGGGGTACTACGCGCTGCCGGTGCTGCACGAGGAGCGTCTGGTCGGCAAGCTGGACGCGACCGCCGACCGCAGGACCGGACGTCTCGTGGTCAACGCCCTGCACGAGGACGAGCCCTTCACCCGGGAGCTGCGCGCGGCGGTGGACGCCGAGATCGACACGCTGGCCGCCTGGCTGGGTCTCGAGGTCGCGCGCACCTGACCCTGGCGCGGACGTCCCACGTCGCCCTGCGCGACCTAGCATGGGGATGGACGGAGGAACCGAGATGATCCAGGTCGAAATCGCCAGCGTCGCCGTCGACTCGCGAGGCCAGCCCGTGGTAGTGCTGGCCCCGGTCGGGGCCGAACCGGTCACCCGTCGACTGCTGCCGATCTGGGTGGGGGTTCCCGAGGCCACCGCGATCATGATGGCCGTCTCCGGTGACACTCCCGCCCGCCCCCAGGTCTACGACCTGATGACGACGCTTGTCGAACGCCTCGGCGCCGACGTCCAGAAGGTGGTGGTCACCAAGCTGGTGAACGGCACGTTCTTCGCCGAGATCAGCCTGAGCACGCCCTCGGGGGAGCAGCTCATCGATGCCCGGCCGTCCGACTCCCTCGCCCTCGCCGTACGCACGGGCGCCCCGGTGTTCGTCGCCGAGGCGGTCTTCGCGGAGGCCGGCATGCCGGACGCGGAGGGGGCGGGCGACGAGCAGACGCAGCTGGAGGCGTTCCATGCCTTCCTCGACGAGGTGGAGCCGGAGGACTTCACCGGCTGAGCCGGGGTCACCCGGAAGGGGTCTGACATCTCGCGGCTCGGTCGCCTATCGTCGCAGCAGGCCTCTCCCGGTGGGTTCCGCCGACCTCCGGGAGCACGAAGGACATGCCGATCTGACTTGGAGGGGGCAGCCGGCGTGGTTCGTGTCTGCTGTGGCGGCGCCACGGATGGGGTAGTGCCGTGAGCGCCCCCGGCAGGGCCGCAGGATCCCGCACCCGCCGCGCACCCCGCGGACCGGGTTTTGCCGTGCTGCCGGACGGGTACCCGCCCGTTGACCCCCACAGTCAGGAGCCAGCATGGCAGCCAATGCGACCCAGTGCCCGGTGTGTGGCATGAGTGTCGACCCCGAGGATGCGCCGTCGGCCAGCTACGACGACCAGACCTACTACTTCTGCTCGGAAGGGTGCCGCGATGCGTTCGTCGGGGACCCGGCGAGCTATGTCGGGAACACGGGGAGTTGAGCATGAGCGAGCAGAACACGCCCTCCGACGACCAGGCACAGGGCACCGGGCCGCGCGACGAGTGGGGCAGCGACGCGGAGCGGATGCCCAGGCTGAGCTCCGACCCCGATCCCGACCCGGACGCCGACGTGGTCGACACTCCGCCCCCCGGCCTGGGCGAGCCCGAAGAGGATCCGGACCCGGACGTGTCCGGGGCGATCTAGCCTCAGGCCTCGTCCGGCTCCACGCCGGTCTCGATCACCCGACGAGCCACCTCGCGAAGCTTCAGGTTGCGGTTCTGGCTGGCCGTGCGCAGGCGTTCGAACGCCCCGGCCGGGGTGAGCCGGTGGCGTTCCACGAGAATGCCGATGGCCTGGCCGATCAGCCGGTGGCTCTCCATGGCGGTCTGCAGGTTGGCCTCGCGGTCGGCGGCGCGCTGCGCGGAGGCCACACGGTCGACGGCCAGTGCGAGCGACTGGGCGAGCAGGTCGGCCACGATCATCTCGTCGGGCCCGATCCGGCGCGGGCGCGGGAACTGCACCCAGGCCCGCACGCCGGTGGCGCTGCTCCGCGGCACCAGGAGGATGCCGGGGCGCAGGCTCCTCGTGTCCGGGCTGGGCTCACCGCCCAAACCCAGTCGCACCTGCTCCGGGAGGCTCTCCGCGGTGAGCATCACGCCCCCGCTGATCAGCAGCTGCTTCTTCCCGTCGAGGTTCAGTTGCACCGTGCTGCCGCCGTCGAACAGGAGTCCGAGGCCGTGCTCGGCGACGGCGAGCAGCGTGTCCAGGTCCTCGATCGAGGCGAAGTCGGCGCTGACCTGGGCGGCGGCGGCACGTCGCTCCCGGGCAGCGTGCTCGCGGCTGACGTCCCGGATCGTACGCACGTTCGCGGTGAGCCCGCTCTCGCGGTGCTGTACCTGCGCGCCGGTCGACTGCACCCAGATCGGCTCGCGATCCCGGCGGTAGAACCGGAACTCGCCCCTCTGATCGTCCCCGCGACGAGCCCGCTCGTGTGCCTTGCTGATGATCTCCAGCGCCTCGGCGTCCTCCTCCGCCGTGGGCCACCACGGATAGGGCGGCCGGATGGGCCCGTCGGCCATGCTGTAGCCGAGCAGGTCGCTGAACGCCTGGTTCATCTCCAGGACGAGGCCCTCGGAGTCGAAGATCACCAGCCCGTCGTGGATCGCGGTCATCACGGCCCGGCGCCAGGCAGCGTCCACCGTTCGTTCGCGGGCCCGTTCGAGGTTGGCAGCGATGCGTGCCCGAAGGTCGAGCAGGCTGAACGGCTTGGCGATGTAGTCGTCCGCGCCTTCGCCCAGCCCGGTGGCTGCGGCGTCGTCGCTGCCCCGTGCGGAGAGCAGGAGCACCGGGAGGTCCCGCAGCGTCGAGTCCTCGCGGATCAGCCGCACCAGTTCGAGGCCGTCCATACCCGGCATGGCGAGGTCGCTCAGCACCACGTCGGGGCGGTTGCGACGGATGGACTCCAGCGCGCTCGCACCGTCACCGGCGGTCTCGACGGTGTAGCTGTCGGAGAGCGTGTCGGCGAGGAAGCGAGCGAGCGGCACGTCGTCCTCGACCACCAGCAGTCGTGGGCTCCCGCTGTCGGGGGCGGCCGGCGCCGGGGCCGACCATGACTCGAACTCGGCGAGGAAGGACGTGGCGCGGCGCGGCGTGATCGAATCGCCCGTCTGGGTGGGCGCCGGCGGCTGGAACGGCAGCCTGATCGTGAAGGTGCTGCCCTCCCCGGGCGCGGAACGCAACGCCACGGTGCCGCCGAGCAGCTCGGTCAGCTGGCGCACCATGGCCAGGCCGATTCCGGCACCGGCCGGAGCGCGGTCGCCCGACGGCTGGCTGAGCCTCTCGAACCGGGCGAAGATCCGGTCGTGGTCCTCCGGGTCGATGCCGGGGCCGGTGTCGGTGACGCTGACCTCGTAGCCGGCGTCGTCCTCGGTCAGACGCAGCGTCACCGAGCCCGACGGCGTGAACTTCGCAGCGTTGGAGAGCAGGTTGAGCACGATGCGCTCGAACACGTCGTGGTCGACCAACGCCATGCGGGACAGGTCGGGGACGTCGACGACGAACTCCAGCCCGGCCCGCTCCAGGGCCGGCGCGAAGGCGGCGGAGAGTCCTCGGGTGAGCATCGCGATGTTGGAGGTCTGCAGCTGGGGGACCAGCCGTCCGGCCTCCATCCGGCTGAAGTCCAGCATGGCCTCAACCATGCGCGACAGCCGGGCGACATTGGCCTGCACCAGCGCGAGGTCGCTGCGGGTGCGCGGGCTCAGCTCGGGTTCGCGTTCGAGAATGTCCTCGACCGGTGCCGAGATGAGGGCGAGGGGCGTCCGCAACTCGTGGCTGACCCCCGCGAAGAACTGCGACTTGGCCGCGTCCAGGGCGGCAGCCCGAGCGACCCGCTTGCGCTCGGTCCACAGCTCGGACTGCGTGAGCAGCCCGGCAGCGAGGGAACTGGCTACCAGGGTCAGGTAGCTGTCGAGCTCGTCGTCCCAGGGCCGGGCGTCGCTGTGCCGGATCACCAGGACGTGCGTGGGGGCGTGGGTCTCCGGCTCCAGCACCGGGTAGGCGTGGAGGCGACCGGCGTCCGGTGCGGAACCCGCGTCGTGGGCGGCGCCGTCGGCCAGGCAGGCGCGCACGAGGGCGCCGGCACGGTCGCAGTCCAGCGGCTCGCCGAAGCTGGCCAGGGCGTCGCCGACGTCGCCGCCCGGGCGCGGGGCGCGGAACAGTGCGCCCGCGGGGTGGTCGGCAGCGTTGAGGCCGAGGACCCCCATCGCCAGGCCGGCCAGTTCCACGTCCGTGCGGCCCCCGGCGGTCTCGCGTCCCAGGCGTTCGAGCGTGCGCAGCCGCCGGGCGGCCAGCACCTGGCGCGTGGTCTCGACCGTCACGGTGAGGACGCCGCTCGTGCTGCCGTCGTCCTCGATGATGGCAGACATGCTGAAGGTGAAGTAGCACTCCTCGCGCGGCATCGTGCGGTTCAGGCGCACCGCCATGTCCACGGCGAAGAACGGCCGTCCGGTGTCGAAGACGCCCTGGATCAGCTCCCTGGTCTGGTTGACGGTCTCCGGCCACACCTCGTCGTTCGTCCGCCCGAGTGCGGTCTCGAAGCGGTCGTCGCCGAAGATCTCGCGGCAGGCGTCGTTGTAGATCAGCCGCAGGTCCGAACCCAGGCGCAACGCCATCGGGAACAGCGAGTTCAGGCACAGCATCACAGCCCCGCGTGCGGCGGCCGGCCAGGCATCGATGGGACCCAGCGGGGTAGAGGCCCAGTCGTGGGCCGCGACCCTGGCACCCATCTCACCGCGGGCAGAGAGCCACTCCAGCCACAGCGGCGGGACGGACGTCCCGTCAGGGGCGTCCGCGGCGGCGGTCTTGAACGTCATTCGGCTCCATCGGGCGTGGCTGCGGGCGGCCGCACAGGGATCTGTGAAGTTCCTTTCACCCTAGTACCTACGACAACCGCGTGTGGGTGGGGGAGCCACGCGCACCGCGGTGCGGTGCGCCGGCTGCTGGTTCAACCGGCACACCTGGGCCAATGACCACCCGGGTAGCCATCGGACCTTGCCCCGCGGGCAACTTGCCCTTACCCGCCGTGCCCGCGGGAACTCACCCCCTTGAGCCCACCTACCACAACATCCGCCGCGACAGCTGGTCAGAAGGTGGCCTTGCCCCCGGTGACGCCGAGGATCGTGCCCGAGACGTAGCTGGCCGTGCGCTCGGCGGCCAGGAAGACATAGGCCGGTGCCAGTTCGGCAGGCTGCCCGGCCCGCCCCAGCGGAGTGTCCTTGCCGAAGTCCTCCAGCGACTCGGCGTCCCGGGTGGCCGGCTGGAGCGGCGTCCAGATGGGTCCCGGAGCCACGGCATTCACCCGGATGCCCCGGGGCCCGAGCTGCTCGGCGAGGTTCGCGGTCAGGCTGTTGATGGCCGACTTCGTGGCCGCGTAGTCGAGCAGCTTCGTCGAGGGCTGGTAGGCCTGGATCGAACTGGTGTTGATGATCGAGGACCCCCTGCCCAGGTGCGGCAGGGCGGCCTGCGACAGCCACAGGAGCGCCTCGAAGTTGGTCTTCAGCACCCGCTCGACGATCTCGGGCTTCAGCCCTTCGAGCGTGCCGTCGTCGTCGCGCGGGAAGTGGAAGCCGGCGTTGTTCACGAGGATGTCCAGGCCACCGAGGGCCGCCACCGCGTCGTCCACGACCTGACGGCACGCGTCCACAGCGGTCAGGTCGGCGGGCAGCGCGACCGCGCGTGCTCCCGCCTTCTCCAGCCAGGCGATGGTGTCGGCCGCGTCGGACTCCTCCTCCGGCAGGTAGTTGATGGCCACGTCGGCGCCCTCGCGGGCGAACGCGATCGCCACCGCGCGACCGATGCCGGAGTCGCCACCGGTGATCAACGCCCGCTTGCCCGCGAGCAGCCCGTTGCCCTCGTAGCTCTCCTCGCCGTGGTCGGGACGCGGCGTCATCTCGCTGGTGAGGCCCGGCGGCTCCTGTTCCTGTGCAGGGAAGCCCGCCTCCTCGTTCGCTGCCGGGCGGGGTTTCAGGTCCTGTTCACTCATTCCCGGCCACTACCCACCCCTACCCCGGCCGACGCACCCGGCCGGAAACGGTCGAGAGGGGCGGAGAAGGGCTCAGGCTTCGTTCAGCAGGTCGAGCACCGCGGCCTCGAGGGCTGCCTGGCGACGGGCCGGCGAGCGGAACGAGCGCCGTGCCACGTCAGCGATCGTGTCGCCCGACTCGTAGCGGTCGAGCACGCGCGGGTCGATGTAGGACGCCTTCGCGATCGCCGGGGTGTTGCCGAGGTAGCCGGCCACGTCCGCCACCGCCTGCTTCACCACGCGCTTGCGCGCGGTGGCGGTCGACCCCGGCTCGGGGTTGAGCGCGATCGACTCGGCGGCGATCACCGTCGCGTGCCACGTGCGGAAGTCCTTGGCGGTGAACTCGCCCTCGAAGAGCTCCGACAGATAGCTGTTCACCGCTGACGACGTCAGGTCTGCCCAACCGGTCGCCGTGCGGTACGCCAGCAGGCGGTTGCCCCCGTCGCGGCGGTCCCGCATCACGCGCAGGGCCGCCATCGCGTCCGGGTCGTCGATCATCACGAGATGCTCGATGCCGGACTTGCCGATGAACCGGAACACGAGCTGGTTGCCGTGGCGGCGCACGTGGGAGCGCTCGAGGGTGGTGAGACCGAACGACCCGTTGGCGTCTGCGTAATAGTCGTTGCCGATCCTGAAGTACCCCAGGTCGAGCAACCGGACGGCCAGGGCGGCCGCGCGTTCCAGCGGCATGCCCGAACTGCCGAGATCGGCCCCGACCCGGCGGCGGGCCCTGGGCAGGCGGGAGGCCGCAGCGGCGACGCGGTCGAACTTGAGCTTGTCGCGCAGGAGGCGCCACTGCGGGTGGTACAGGTACTGCCGGCGACCAGCGGCATCGAACCCGGTGGCCTGGAGATGGCCGTTGGGATACGGGCAGATCCACACCTCCTGCCACGCCGGGGGGACGGCCAGGCGCCTGATCCGCTCGACCTGCTCGGGTGGAAGCCGTGCGCCGGTCTCGTCGACGTAGGCGAACCCGCCGCCGCGTCGGCGCCGGTGCCAACCCGGGGCGGCTGCGGAGACACGGCGGAGGCGCGGCATGGGGACGGGATACCCGCCACAGGCCCGTCCGTCACCGCAGGGAGGGCCGCGGTTGTCCGGGGCAGCATTCCGGGGTAACCCTTGGAGAAGGACCCGCCGCCGGAGCGGGCACCCACCCGCGGGAGGACCGCCATGGCGCAGCAGAACCCGTCCGACGATTCCGGCGGTGCACCGGGACGCAACGAGACGCCGGCCGAGCGCATGGACCGCAACTGGACCGAGTTGCTCCAGGAGTTGCGCGTCACCCAGACCGGCATCCAGATCCTGTCCGGGTTCCTGCTCACCCTGCCCTTCCAGTCGCGGTTCACCGAGCTGGGCCCGGTGATGTCCGGGCTGTTCCTCGCCGCGGTGGGTTTCGGCACGCTGTCCACGTGCCTGATCGTGGCCCCGGTCACGGCCCACCGCCTGCTCTTCCGCGAGCATGCGAAGGATCTCCTGGTGGACGCCGCGGACCGGTGCGCCAAGGCGGGGCTCGTCTGCCTGGGCATCACGGTCACGCTCGTGACCAGCCTCGTGTTCGGTTTCGTCGGCGGCCCGGTGCTCGGCATCGTCGCGGCGACCGTCTGTGCGCTGGCCTTCCTCGTGCTGTGGCTCGTGGTACCGCTCAGGATGCGGCAGAGCCCGGAGAACGACGCCCGGTACGTGTAGTCGATGGTCAATCCTTTCGCCGAACTGCGGGCCTTCCTGCGCGCCGCACTCTTCGACCCGGTGGGGCAGTCGCGGGAGGAGACCCGGGGGACGGTGCACCGGCGACGCTGGGTGGCCGCGGCAACCCTGGTGGTCGGCGCCGCCACCTTGGCCTGGGCGTTGCGGATCCCCGCCGGCGACCCCCTCTTCTACCCGGCCACGTTCGGGCTGGCGCTGGTCTGGACGGTGGGGGCCCTCCTGTCAGGGCCGCTGCACCTGGGGCGCGCGCACACGCGGGCCGGCACCCGCACGAGCCGTTCGGTGGTGCAGTCGCTGGCGCTCGGCGTCCTGCTGCTCGGCGTCTTCCTCGCCGGGGCCATCCTCGTGGCTGCCGTGCCCGAACTGCGCGACCCCGTCCAGGGACTGCTCGACCACGCGAGGTTCGGCTCGCTGCCACTGGTCGCGGTGATCACCGCCGTCAACGGCATCGCCGAGGAGCTCTACTTCCGCGGCGCGTTGTTCGCCGCGCTCCCGATCCGTCGCGCCATCCTCGGCACCACCCTGGTCTACGGCCTCACCGTTGTGCCCACGATGATCCCGCTGCTGGTGTTCGCCGGCTTCGTGCTGGGGCTCGTGGTGGGGCTCCAGCGCCGGGTGACCGGCGGCGTTCTCGGCCCGATCGTCACCCACCTCACATGGAGCCTCGGCCTGCTGTTCCTCCTGCCCTACACCCTCGACGTCTGGAGCGCCTGATGATGCCCGACCAGCCCCGCATGCTCGTCACCGGTGCCACCGGCTACATCGGAGGCCTGCTCGTCCCGGCCCTGCTGCGGCGGGGGGTGGCCGTTCGGGTGCTGAGCCGCAGCGCGTCCCGCCTGCGCGAGCGCCACGACTGGGTGGGACAGGTGGAGGTGGTCGAGGGAGACGCGTCCCGTCCGGCCGACCTCGACAAGGCTCTCGCAGGTGTAAACGTCGCGTACTACCTGCTGCACTCGATGGACGGCAGGGGTGACTTCGTCAGCCGTGACCGGCGGATGGCGCAGGACTTCGCCGCGGCGGCGAGCCGTGCCGGCGTGCGACGCATCGTCTACCTTTCCGGGCTGCATCCCGACGGGGACCTGTCGGAGCACCTGGGCTCGCGGGTCGAGGTCGGGCGGATCCTGCTGGCCTCGGGTGTGCCGACGATCGTGCTGCAGGCAGGGGTGGTGCTGGGCGCCGGCTCGGCCAGTTTCGACATCCTGCGCCACCTGACTGAGCGACTGCCGGTGATGATCGCACCGAAGTGGCTGCGCAACCGCATCCAGCCGATCGCCGTCGACGACGTGCTCCACTACCTGGCCGCGGCGGGGGAGGTGCCCGGCGAGGTGAACCGCACCTTCGACATCGGGGGCCCGGACGTGCTCACCTACGCCGAGATGATCGAGGGCTACGCCCGGGTCACCGGGCTGGGCGGGCGCGCCATCCTGACCGTGCCGGTGCTGACGCCGAACCTGGCGAGCCTGTGGATGGGGTTCGTCAGCCCGGTGCCGGCGGGCATTGCCCGTCCCCTGGTCGGGAGCCTGGTGCACGAGGCAGTGGGCAAGGAGCAGGACATTCTCGACCTCGTCGGGCCGCCACCGGGCGGGCGGACCGGCTTCGAGGAGGCCGTCCGCCGGGCGACGAGCGGCATCGACCCGGCCCGCTGGCGCCGGACGGCGATCGCGGTCGCCGCGATGACCGCGGGCTGCGCGGTGGCGGGCTCGATCCTCACCACGCCGCAGTCCTGGTGGTACCGTAGCCTGCGCAAACCAGCGTGGCAGCCGCCGGCGTCCGCCTTTCCGGTGGTGTGGACGGCTCTGTTCACCGGCATCGCCGTCGCCGCGACAGCGACCATCACCGAACTGGGGGAGTCCGGACGGCAGGAGGAGGCGGACCGCTTCACCGCCGCCTACGCCGCCAACCTCGTGCTGAACGCCGCCTGGAGCGGGATGTTCTTCCGGCTGCACCGGCTGCCGGCTGCGGGTGCCGTGGCCGGCGTCCTCGCGGCCAGCGCCGCCGACCTGTCCCGCCGCGCGCACGCGGTGGGCACCGGCAAGGCCGGCGTCTTCGCCGCGTACGCCGCCTGGTGCAGCTTCGCCACGGCCCTCACCGCAGCCCTCGCCCGCCGCAACCCCCGCCCCTGACCCGCCGGACCAAGTTGGGGACGGTTCCCAATTCGGTCCACCGGCCGTCCCTGACCCGGCGGACCGAGTTGGGCACGGTTCCTGATTCGGTCCACCAGCTGCGCGCAGACCCGGCGGACCGAGTTGGGAACCGTCCCCAATCCGGTCCAGGGCTCGTGGGTGGACCGAGTTAGGAACCGTCCCCAATCCGGTCCAGGGCGAGGCGGTGGGCCGCCTCGGCGATGGAGTGGCCGAGCGGTTGCCAGGGGAGCGGTGCCAGGTCCTGGTGGCGTCCGCCCACCCACAGGGTGAGGTCGGGCAGGCCGGCGAGTTCCGTGGCCACCGGGCCGAGGCGGTGGGCGTCCCGACGACGGTGCAGCGAAGTGACGGCGTGGCGCGGCTGCACCTTGGTGGCGGCGTGGCGCCACGCCTCGGCAGGGACGTGGCCCCCGAGGTACATCGTGGGCAGGCCGGCCCGGCGCGCGGCGGTGGCGAACGCGAGCAGGCCGATCTCGTGGTCCACATCCGGCGGGGCGCCGATGAGGACGGGCGGTCCTGGCGCCCCGCGCCCGGCCGCCTCGTAGGCGCCCGCGAGGCGGCGCATCACCACGTTGCTCACGAGGTGCTCGCCGGCGACCGAGACCTCCCCGCGGGCCCATGCCTGTCCCAGCCGCGACAGCGCCGGCATCAGCCACTCGTCCACCACGGTCTCGAAGGATGCCCGGGTGAACTGCTCGTCGAGGATGCGGGCGACCGCGTCCGCGTCCATGTCGACTGCCGCGGTGATCAGCTCGTCCTCGACAGGGACGGAGGGGTGCTGCGCCCGCCGGCCCGCCTCGGCGGCGGCCTCCCGGGCATGCCAGCCGGCGTCCACGAGCTCCTTCATGAGCTGGATCGTGTCGAGGGCGCGTTCGTCGTAGAGCCGGTAGCCCGATTCGGTGCGCACGGGCTCGACCAGGTGGTAGCGGCGCTCCCAGGCGCGGAGCGTGTGCTCCGAGACCCCGGTCAGCTCGGCAGCCCTCTTGATGGTCACCATAACGACCCGACCCTATGGGGTTTCACGCTCGAACGACAGCCTTGTACGCAGTTTGTCCAATGTTTCTCCGCGTAGTTGTCGAAGGTTGGCCGCTCATGCGAGACTCAAGTGTCGAAGGTTTGAGCAGAGGAGCCGACATGTCCGATCGCAGTCGACAAGTCACCGTCACTGCCAGCGCGGTGTTCATGCTGGTGGGCACCCTTTTCGGGATCGGGGTCTTCGGAACCCGGGTCGAGGAGTCCGCGGGCGGGAGCCTTTCCGCGACCGCGACCCTGCTCGCGCCGGCCGTCCGGGCGTTCTCGATCTGGTCGGTGATCTACGCCGGCCTCATCGCCTACGTCGTGTGGCAGTGGCTCCCGTCGAACACCGCGTCCCCGCGGGCTCGCCGCATCGGTTGGCTGGCTGCTGCGTCCATGGTGCTGAACGCACTGTGGCTGCTGGTCA
This sequence comes from Actinomycetes bacterium, assembly GCA_023392635.1. GTDB lineage: Bacteria > Actinomycetota > Actinomycetes > Propionibacteriales > Propionibacteriaceae > Propionicimonas. Next base: position 18,454 of record JAEVYS010000067.1, read on the forward strand.
CGCAGGCCGGCCAGCTGTGGGTGAGCGTGGCCGTGATCCTCGCCCTGGCGCTGGTCCTCGGTGAGCTGATGCGCCGCCTCGGTCAGCCGCGCGACGCCGGGCAGGTGGAGAAGCTGGTCGTCGACGGCACGTTCGGGCTCTACCTGGGCTGGGTATCCATCGCGACAGCGGCGAACATCACCGCCACGCTGGTGGCGTCCGGGGCCAACCCGGAACGAGAGGTCGCCGAGTTGTGGGCCGTGGGTGTCCTGGCGGTGGCTGCGGCGATCGGAGCAACTCTCGCCAAGGTGCTGGGCGGCAGGATCGGTGTGGCAGCGGCCATGGTCTGGGGTTTGTCCTGGATCGCGGTGGGACGCCTCACCGGCGAGCCGGCCTCCGTCCTGACCGGGGCCGCCGCCGCGGTCGCCGCAGCAGTAGTGCTGACCGTGACCGGCTTGATCTGGCTCCGGAGGGCCGGTCAGCTTGTTCCTGTCCACGTCCACCACTGAGGAACCCCGGATGATCGCCGACACCTCTGACGACCTCGTGGTGCTCCTCGACGAGCACGACCTCCCGATCGGGGAGGCACTGAGGACTGCCGTCCACACCCGACGGACGCCCCGCCACCTCGCCTTCTCGTGCTACCTGTTCGACGACCGCGGACGCATCCTCCTCACGCGGCGCGCGCTCGACAAGCGCACCTGGCCCGGGGTCTGGACCAACTCATGCTGCGGACACCCGAAGCCGGGCGAGGCCGCCGAGGACGCGGTCCGGCGTCGGGTGGCGCAGGAACTGGGTGCTGCCATCGATGGACTCGAGCTGGTCCTTCCCGACTTCGCCTACACGGCGACGGACGCCTCCGGCATCGTCGAGAACGAGCTCTGCCCGGTGTGGGTCGGCCGCCTCGACGGGCTGGTCAGCCCCGACCCGTCGGAGGTCTGCGAGACCCGCTGGGTCGACTGGGACGACCTGGTGCGCGTGGTCGACTCCTCCCCGTTCCTGGTGAGCCCGTGGTGCGGGCGGCAGGTCCCCCTGCTCGACCAGGCGCTCCGCAAGGCGGGTGCGGCATGACCCTGGTCAACTCCTCTCCGCGCCCAGAGGTCGGTGTCGGGCGCCCCTTGGCCGCTGATGACGAAACCGTCGCAGCCGTCGAAGCGGAGATCACCGCGACGCTGCACTCGCTGCGGGCGAACTGGACCGACCTCGCGGCCGCCGTGGTCCCTCGGGACGGCGTCCTGCACACCGACTCGGTGCTCGACCTGCTCGAAGGGATGGTGCACTCCGGCGGCAAGCGGTTCCGTCCCCGCATGGCGCACTGGGGCTGGGTGGCCGGCGGAGGCCTGAGGAGCGGACGCGGGCGCGAGGACCTGGTTCGCGTGGGCGCCGCGCTCGAACTCCTGCACGTCTTCGCCCTCATCCACGACGACGTCATGGACTCTTCCGAGACCCGGCGTGGACGCCCCTCCGTCCATGCCAGCGCCCGCGCCCAGCACATCGCCCTGAACGGATCCGGCGATCCGCAGCGGTACGGGGAGAACATCGCGATCCTCGCCGGGGACCTGGCGCACAGCGAGGCGGGCCTGGTGGTCGCGCGGTTGCCGCGGCCGCTCCAGGAGCTGTGGCGGACGCTCACGATCGAGTTGATGGTCGGGCAGGGCCGCGACCTGGTGGGCGCGGCCAACGGCCGCCGCGACCTCGCCCATGCCCGCGAGGTGGCCCGTGCCAAGTCGGGTGCCTACACGGTGTGGCGCCCGTTGCAGCTCGGCGCCGTCGCCGCCGGCGCCGGTCCCGACACGCTCGCGGCGCTGGAACGCTACGGACTGGCCGTGGGTGAGGCGTTCGCGCTGCGCGACGACATCCTCGGCGTGATCGGCGACTCCCGGTCCACCGGCAAGCCGGTCGGTGACGACCTGGTGGCGGGCAAGCCGACCGTCCTCATGGCTCTCGCCACGCAACGCTTCTCACCGCGCTGGCGACGGGCCCTGCGGCGCGCCGCGGGCGGACGCGCATCCGCCGGGCTGGTCGCGGCGCTGCAGGGCGAACTCGTGGAATCGGGCGTCATCGCGGAGGTCGAGGAGATGATCCGCGACGCCGTCGCCTCCGCCTTCGTCGCGCTCGACGACTGCGCGATCGACCGCGATGCGGCCGTCGGCCTCGAGACCCTGGCTCGCCGCGTCGCCTGGCGGCAGACGTGAGCCGCGTCGTCGTGGTGGGCGCCGGGCTCGCGGGGCTGGCGGCCGCGGCGCAACTGGTGGGTGAGGGCCACGATGTCGTCCTGCTGGAGCGGGGAGCCGATCCGGGCGGCCGGGCGGGGACGCTGGCCGCCGACAGCTTCACCTTCGACACCGGGCCGACCGTCCTGACCATGCCGCACCTGCTCGACCGTGCGTTCGCCCGGTTGGGACGCTCCCGCGAGGCCGATCTTCCGCTGATCAGGCTCGACCCGGCCTACCGGGCCGTGTACGCCGACTCCTCGGAGTTGCTGGTCCGCGCCGATCCGGCGGACCAGGTGGCCGAGCTGCGCCGGCGCGGGCTCGCGTCCGACGCCCGGGCGTTCCCCGGCTTCGTGGACTGGCTCGAGGATCTGTATGACGTTGAAGTACCGAACTTCATCGAGCGGAACTTCGACTCCCCGGTCGACCTGCTCACCCGGCCGCGGGCTGCGGCCCGCCTGGTGCGCCTGGGTGGCTTCGGCAGCCTGGAGAAGGCGGTGTCGAGGCACTTCACCGACCCTCGCCTGGTGAGGTTGTTCACCTTCCAGGCGATGTATGCGGGCCTGGCGCCCGCCGACGCGCTCGCCATCTACGCCGTGATCACCTACATGGACTGCATCTCGGGGGTGTACTTCCCGGTGGGCGGCATGCACCAGGTGCCCAGGGCCCTCGCATCGGCCCTGGCGGCGGCGGGCGCGGAGGTGCGCTACCAGCACCCGGTAAGTGAGCTCCTGATCGATGCCACCGGCAAGCTGTCCGGGCTGGTGGCCGGCGGGGAGCGGATGGCCGCCGACGCGGTGGTGATCACGTCCGACCTGCCGACCGCCTACGCCGAGCTGCTGCCGCAGCTCAGGCCGCCGCGCGGCCTCGGCCGGGCCCACTGGTCGCCGTCCTGCCTGGTGTGGCACGTCGGGGTGCGTGGTCTGCCCCGCGAGGGAGTCGCCCACCACAACATCCACTTCGCCGAGGCGTGGGCGGAGTCGTTCGAGCAGCTGATCACCCGCAAGGAGCTGATGAGCGACCCGTCCCGGCTGGTCACGATCCCGAGCCTCGACGCACCCGACATGGCGCCTCCCGGGCACAGTGCCCTGTACGTGCTCGAGCCGGTGCCGCACCTGGGCGCGAGCATCGACTGGACCATCGAACAGGGACCGGCGAGGGAGCGGCTCCACCGGTTCCTCTCCGCGAACGGCTATCCCGACGACATCGTCACCCAGCACCTGGTGACACCGCTGGACTGGCGCGCGCAGGGCCTGGCGATGGGCACCCCGTTCAGCCTCGCGCACACCTTCGCCCAGACCGGACCCTTCCGTCCGGCGAACGTCGAGCCGCGGGTGCCGGGAGTGTTCTTCGCCGGTTCGGGCACCACGCCGGGGGTGGGCGTGCCCATGGTGCTGATCAGCGGAGAGCTCGCGGCCGGCCGCGTGCAGGACTACCTCGGGGGTACCTGGTGAGCGAGGACCTGGCCGCCGGGTACGCCGAGTGCGCACGCCTGACCCGCGCCTACGGCACCACGTACTACTGGGGGGCTGCCCTCCTGCCGCAGCGCCAGCGGCGCCACGTGCACGCGATCTACGCCCTGTGCCGGCTGGCCGACGACATCGTGGACGCCGATGGCGCCACCACGGTGGAGACCGCCGCGACCGGACGGGCCCTCGCCGGCTTCCGTGCCCGCTTCGAGGACGCCCTGGCCGGGAATCCGTCGGACGCGACGCTGGCCGCGATCGCACGCACGGTGTACGAGACCGGCATCGACCACGAGTGCTTCGACCGGTTCTTCGACGCCATGGCCATGGACCTCACGGTCAGCCGGTACGAGACCTGGGACGACCTGTGCGGCTACATGGAGGGCTCGGCGGCGGTGATCGGGGAGATGATGCTGCCGGTCCTGGATCCGCTCACCCCGGACGCGAAGGGACCGGCACGGGCGCTGGGGTTCGCCTTCCAGCTCACCAATTTCCTGCGCGACGTGGGGGAGGACCTCGACCGCGGACGGGTGTACCTGCCCTCGGCGGACCTCGCCCGTTTCGGCGCCGACCCGTGGCGGCGTCGGGTGGACGACGCCTGGCGCGCGGTCATGGCGTTCGAGATCGAGCGCAATCGCGAGCTATACGCCCTCGCCCGTACCGGCATACCGATGCTGCCACCGGGGTCGGCGCGGTGCGTGGGGACGGCGTTGGCGCTGTACTCCCGCATCCTCGACCGTATCGAGGCCCGCGACTACGACGTGTTCTCCGGTCGGGCGCGGGTACCCACCTGGCGCAAGGCCGTCACCGCCGCAGGCTTCCTTGTCGGTGGCGCCAAGGCGGTGGCATGAGGTTCGAGTATCTGCTGCTGATGGCTGCCTGCCTGGCGGTGACCCTGCCGCTGGAGTTCTGGCTCCGCGCCCGTGTGTACCGGCGTCCGCTCCGCCTGGCGATCGCCCTCCTGCCCGCCTTCGCCGTCTTCTACCTCTGGGATGTGGTCGCGATCTCCCGTGGCCACTGGACCTACAGCCCCGAGCACACCACCGGCTGGCTGCTGCCCGGATCGGTGCCGGTCGAGGAGGTCGTGTTCTTCGTGGTGATTCCCCTCTGCGCCCTGCTCACCTACGAGGCGGTGGGCACCGTGCTGAAGGGTCTCGCGGCTCGACGCACCCGAGCGTCGAACGGTTCCCTGCCCGAAGGCACCGGCCGTAGGGGCACCGTCGCCTCCGGGCCCACGGAGGCTCGGTGACCATGCCCGAGTACACCCTCTTCACCCTGGTGGCCGTCGTCGTGGTGGTGGTGATCGAGTTGCTGTGGGCACGCACCGGCATCTTCGCCACCGCCCAGTACTGGCTGTCCCTGGCGATCGTGTTCTTCTTCCAGGTGCTCGTGGACGGGTGGCTGACCAAGCTGGTCGACCCGCTCGTCCTCTACTCTCCGGCGCACTTCCTCGGCGTCCGGTTTCCCTTCGACATCCCGATCGAGGACTTCGGCTTCGGCTTCGCGTTGGTGACCGCCGTGATCATCTGCTGGCAGGTCGCGGGACGCAGGGAGCAGCACGCATGAAGCCGTGGCGTCCCGGGCGGGACCGCAACGCCGTGCGCCATCCGCCCGCACCCCCGACCGCCCCGCTCGCGGCCCGCGACCACGCCCCGACCGTCGCCGTGGTCGGTGGCGGCATCGCGGGGCTGGCGGCAGCCACCGGGCTCGCCGAGCGCGGCGTCCGGGTGGTGCTCCTCGAGGCGTGCGCGACCCTGGGCGGGCGCGTCCGGGCCTGGCCGGTCGAGCTGCCGGACGGCGCGAACGTGACGATGAGCCGAGGCTTCCACGCCTTCTTCCGGCAGTACTACAACCTGCGCGCACTGCTGCGCCGCGCCGATCCCGGCCTGTCGCGCCTGGTGCCGGTGGCCGACTACCCGCTGCAACTCGCGCCCCACGACGGTAACCGGCCGGTGGTGGACTCGTTCGCCGCCATCCCCCGCACACCCCCGTGGAACCTGGTCGGCTTCGTGGCGCGGAGCCCGTCGTTCTCGGTCCGTGACCTCGCCAAGGTGGACGTCACCGAGGCCCTCGGGCTTCTCCGGGTGCAGTTTCCCGGGACCTACACCGAGCTGGACGGGCTGAGCGCCGCTGAGGTACTCGACCGGCTGCGTTTCCCCGACTCGGCCCGGCACCTCGCGCTGGAGGTGTTCGCGCGCAGCTTCTTCGCCGATCCGCGCGAGTTCTCCGCAGGGGAGCTCGTGGCCATGTTCCACACCTACTTCGTCGGCTCCGCCGAAGGTCTCCTCTTCGACGTGCCCGACGACGACTACGACACCGCCCTGTGGGCTCCGCTGGGGGCATACCTGGGCCGGCAGGGCGTGGAGGTTCGCACCGGCACGAGGGTCACGGGCCTCACCGACACCGGGGAGGGGGTTGAGCTGGCCACTTCCGGCGGCGACGTCACCGCTGACGCCGTGGTGCTGGCTCTCGACACCCGCGCCCTCCAGGCGCTGGTCGCAGGGGCGGAATGGCTCGGTGACCCCGAGTGGCGCGAGCGCATCTGTTCCCTGCGGAGCGCCCCGCCGTTCGGCGTCGGCCGTCGCTGGCTGGCCGACCCGATGCCCTCGGTCGGCGCCTTCCTCGGCACCAGCGGGTACGGGCCGCTGGACAATATCAGCCGGCTGGACGCGTTCGAGTCCGGCGCGGCGCGCTGGAGCGGGCGGACCGGTGGCAGCGTGGTGGAGGTCCACGGGTACGCGTTGCCATCGACGTCCTCGGCCGTCCGTGAGCGGCTGTGGAGCGAGGCCGAGCGGGTGCACCCCGAACTGGGCCGGACCCGAATCGTCGCCGAGGAGTGGCTCGTCGCCGACGACTGCCCGCTGGTCGACACCAGCCCGTGGCGGAGGCGTCCGACCGTCCGCACCCCGGATGCCCGCGTCGCACTGGCGGGTGACCTCGTCCGCTGCGACTGGCCGGTGGCGCTGATGGAGCGCGCCGCCAGTACCGGGTGGCAGGCGGCCAACCAGCTGCTGGCCGGTTTCGGACGGCGGGGCCACGAGCTCTGGTCGCCTCCGCTGCACGGACTGTTGGCCCGCGCACCGGCCTGACGCGGTGGGTGGGACCCCGGGGAGGCAGGCGAGGGCGCCGGTGATGACCGCACGGTTGAGCGGGTACTCGTTCTCACGCACAGGCAGAGGAGGTCCTCCGTGTCAGATCCCGAGTGGGGCGCCGCGCCCCAGGACACCAGCACCCACGACGCCCTCGGTGCGGACGAGGCGGACCGCAGCGCTGCCCGGACGGCCAACGAGCCGGTGCAGCAGATGGCCGACGCGATCGGCAGCACGGACGGAGCGCCCGGCGACCTGACCGACCTCGGCCGCGCGGAACTGCTGGCGCTCGCGCGGCGCCGCGGCATCGGCGCTGACGGCATGTCGCGGGCCCAGCTGATCGCCCTGCTGCGTGGTGCCTGATCCGGCGGACCGACCGTTGCACGGCTGCCACGCGCGAGGGTCTTAAGGAGACGTTGAGCATGGCTTGAGGCCGCGGGTGCCGCGGCATGGCTAGCGTCGCAGGCGGAATCCCCCCGGATCCGCACACAGAAAGGCAGCCATGCCCGTTCTCAAGCCCGCCCTGCTCAGGGCGATTCTCGTCCCCCTCGCGCTCGCGCTGGCCCTCACCACCGGCTGGGGCGTCTACTCCTCCGTCCGGCCGGACAGTTCGGCGGCCCAGGTCAGCGTCGCCTCCGACACCGGGTCGGTGAGCGACGCCGCCACCCTCGCGCTCAGGAAGTACAAGATGTCCACGGTCAGGAAGCACCACACGGCGTCGTCGTGCTGGACCGTGGTCGGTTCGTACGTCTACAACGTCACGAAGTGGATCCCGAAGCACCCCGGCGGCAAGTCGCGGATCATCGCGATGTGCGGCAAGAAGGCCACCACGAAGTTCCGCGCCGAGCACGGCACCGGTGGCAGGGCGAACGCGATCCTGAAGACGTACCGGATCGGCAAGCTGGCCTGACCGTCGAGGAGGGAGATCCCGGCCTTCGCCGGGATGACGGTGGGGCCGGCTACACCAGCGGCCACGGGACGCGGCGCCCGGTGCGGTCCACCGGGAACCGTCCGGACTCCAGGACGCGCCGGGCCCGCGCCTGAAGGGCGTCCAGTTCCTCGGGGTCGAGCAGCGTCGCCAGGGTCGGCGGCAGCTCTGCGGCCAGGGGAGCGACCCGGTCGAGCAGTTCCTGCCCGATCGGCTCCCCGGCGAAGTCCCAGATGACGGTGCGCAGCTTGTCGTCGGCCGCGAAGCACAACCCGTGGTCGATGCCCTGGATCCGCCCGTCGGCCGCGCGCAGGACGTGCCCGCTCTTGCGGTCGGCGTTGTTGGCGAGCAGGTCGAACACGGCCATGGCGCGCAGCGCCGACAGCGTCTCGGGCGCCCGCTCGTACAGGGTGAAATAGTGCTCGGAGGGGTCCGCCTCGATGTAGAGCTGCAACGACCCGACGCCGGCCGGAGCATCGTTGCGCACCACCGTGGGTGGAACCAGGCCCCAGCCGAGGAACTCGCTGAGCAGGTAGGCGGCGACCTCCCTGCGGTAGAGGCCCGGCTCGAAGTCCCACAGCGGACGCTCACCCGCCTCCGGCTTGTAGACAGCCGTCACGACCTGTTCCGCGCAACTCACCTGGGTGAGAAGCGCGTGGTTGCTGCTGGGGACGATGCGCGCCACGACGTCGACAGACCCCGCGGCGAGCACCTCGAGCACGGGCCCGTCGTCCGGAGGCGGCGCGGGCACAAAGCGGCCGGGCATCTCACGCCCTGCTCTCGGAGCCGTCCAGGCTGCCGTGACGGGAGTTGATCGCGACCACCAGCGGCGGAGCGCCGACCGGATAGCGGATGACCGAAATCGACCCCGGGCTCACCGACACCCGGTGGAACGACTCGAGCGGGGCGCCGAGCGCGAACGTGAGCGCGGCCTGGATCGGGTCGGCGTGCGAGAAGCAGGCGACGGCCTGTCCGGGGTGCGCGGTGCGGATGCGGTCCAGGGCGGCCACCGTCCGTGCACCCAGCTCGGCGAAGCTCTCCCCGCCGGGGAACCGGAAGGTCGAGGGGGACGCGTGCACGCCGCGCCACTCCGCGCGCCGGGCCAGCGTGGCCAGGGGCTCGCCGGTCCACTCGCCGGTGTCGCACTCCAGCAAGCCCGGCTCCTCCACCGGCTCCAGGCCGGTCGCGGCGGCAGTGGGGGCCGCGGTCTCCCTCGCCCGCTCCAGCGGGGAGGTGTAGATGGCGGCCAGCCGAAGATCGCGCAGGCGTTCGGCGACTTCGTCGGCCTCGCGCCGTCCGGCGTCCGACAGGTGCAGGCCCGGTGCCCGTCCGGGGAGCACGCGACCGGTCGTGGGGGTGGTGCCGTGACGCACCAGCAGCACCAGCGTGCTCGGCGGCGACTTGCGCGATGCCATGGCGGTGAGCGTAGCTCGCGGGAGGCGCCGCACAAGCGGGCAGGACTACGGTCGTTACCGGCTGTTGTGCGTCGGGTTAGCGTGAAGGAGTGAGCGAAGCCCCTGCCATCCACACCCTCGGCGAACTGCGCGCTTCCGGGCATGTCCACAAGCACCTCCACGACGAGATCCGCGACAACCTGCTCGCCAAGCTCGCTGCCGGCGAGAACCCGTGGCCGGGCATGCACGGCTTCAGCCGCACTGTGCTCCCACAGCTCGAGCGGGCGCTGATCGCCGGCCATGACGTCGTCCTGCTCGGGGAGCGCGGGCAGGGCAAGACCCGGCTGCTGCGGTCGATGGTCGGCCTGCTGGACGAGTGGACGCCGGTCATCGCCGGATCCGAACTCGGCGAGCACCCCTACGACCCCATCACCCCGGAGTCGCGCCGGCGGGCCGAAGCCGAGGGTGACCAGCTCGCGGTGGCCTGGCGGCACCGCACGGAGCGGTACTCGGAGAAGCTCGCGACGCCGGACACGTCCGTGGCCGACCTCGTCGGCGACGTCGACCCGATGAAGGTGGCCGAGGGTCGCCAGCTGGGTGACCCGGAGACCATCCACTACGGGCTGATCCCGCGGTCGCACCGTGGCATCGTCGCCATCAACGAGCTGCCCGACCTGGCCGAACGCATCCAGGTGTCGATGCTGAACGTGATGGAGGAGCGCGACATCCAGATCCGGGGCTACGTGCTCCGCCTCCCGCTGGACGTGCTGGTCGTGGCGTCCGCCAATCCGGAGGACTACACCAACCGCGGGCGCATCATCACCCCGCTGAAGGACCGCTTCGGCGCCGAGATCCGCACCCACTACCCGATCGAGCTGGACGACGAGGTGGCGGTGATCCTCCAGGAGGCGAAACTCGTGGCCGAGATCCCGGCCCCCATCCTCGAGATCCTGGCGCGCTACACGCGCGCCCTGCGGACGTCGCAGGCGATCAACCAGCGCTCCGGCGTGTCGGCGCGCTTCGCGATCGCCGGTGCGGAGACCGTTGCGGCCGCGGCACTGCATCGCGCCACCTCCCGCGGCGAGCCCGAGGCGGTCGCCCGGGTGGTCGACCTCGAGTCGGCGGTGGACGTGCTCACCGGCAAGCTGGAGTTCGAGAGCGGTGAGGAGGGCAGGGAGTCGGAGATCCTCGGCCACCTGTTGCGCACGGCCACGGCCGAGACCGTCCGCCAGCACTTCCGCGGCATCGACCTCGGCCCGCTCGTCGGGGCGCTGGACGGGCACCTCACGATCACCACCGGCGAGCAGGTCACCGCCCGCGAGTTCCTCAGCGGCCTGCCGTCCCTGGACGGGGCCGACGTCTACGACGTGATCTGTGAGCGGCTCGGGGCGACGAACGACGGCGAGCGGGCCAGCGCCATCGAACTCGCCCTGGAGGGGCTCTACCTGGCCCGCCGGATCTCCAAGGAGTCCGACGAGGGCCAGACGATCTACGGCTAGGCAGGGAGAGGACGCGCATGGCTCGGACCCGTTCCCGCTACGGGCGCTACGTCGACGGTCCCGACCCGCTCGCCCCGCCGGTGGACCTCGCCGAGGCGCTGGAGGCGATCTCGGAGGACGTCATGGCGGGCTACTCGGCCGAGCGCGCGCTGCGGGAGTACCTGCGTCGCGGCGGCCAGAACACCCCGGGCCTCGACGAGCTCGCCGGACGTGTGGCGCGGCGGCGCCGGGAACTGCTCAACCGGCACAGCCTCGACGGCACGATGGCGCAGGTGAAGGAACTGCTCGACGCCGCCGTGCTGGAGGAGCGCAAGGAGCTCGCGCGCGACATCGGCCTCGACGACCTCGACCGTGACTTCCGGGAGATGCGGCTGCAGAACCTCCCCGACTCGACGGCGGCGGCCGTGACCGAGCTGGCCGACTACGACTGGCGGTCGCCGAACGCCCGGCAGGACTACGAGAAGATCAAGGACCTGCTCGGACGGGAGTTGCTCGACCAGCGCTTCGCCGGCATGAAGCAGGCGCTCGAGAACGCGACCGAGGCGGACCGGGAGGCCATCTCGGAAATGCTGGGCGACCTCAACGCGTTGCTCGACAAGCACCGCCGCGGCGAGGACACCGACGCCGACTTCGCGGAGTTCATGGACAAGCACGGCCAGTACTTCCCCGAGAACCCGCGCAACGTCGACGAGCTGGTCGACGCGCTGGCCAACCGGGCGGCCGCGGCCCAGCGGATGTTCAACTCGATGACACCCCAGCAGCAGCAGGAGCTGATGCAGCTCTCGTCGCAGGCGTTCGGCTCGACGGAGCTCATGGCGCAGCTCGGACAACTGGACGCGAACCTGCAGGCCCTGCGTCCCGGCGAGAACTGGTCGGGATCGGAGCAGTTCGGGGGCCAGGAGGGTCTCGGCCTCGGCGACGGCACCGGGGTGCTGCAGGACCTCGCCGAACTGGACGCGCTGGCCGCCCAGCTCGGCCAGGGGTACGGGGGTGCGCGCATGGACGACATCGACCTGGACGCCCTCGCGCGCCAGCTCGGTCCCGAGGCCGCGGTGTCGGCACGGGCCCTCGCCGAGCTGGAGAAGGCGCTGCGGAGCGCCGGCTACCTCAACCGCGGTGCGGACGGTGACCTGAGGCTGTCGCCGCGCGCGATGCGCCAGCTGGGACGCACGTTCCTGCAGGAGGTGTCGGACCGCATGAGCGGGCGTACCGGCCAGAGGGACACTCGGCTCGCCGGCGCGGCGGGCGAGATCACCGGGTCGACCCGACAGTGGGCGTTCGGGGACACCGAACCGTGGGACGTCACCCGGACGATGCTCAACGCGATGCGTCGCACGGCGTCCGAGCCCGCGCCCGAGCGCGGCGACGGCCGCCGGTTCCGGGTGGAGGTGGGCGACGTGGAGGTCACCGAGACCGAGACCCGGACGCAGGCCGCCGTCGCCCTGCTCGTCGACACCTCGTTCTCGATGGCGGCGGAGGGCCGCTGGCTGCCGATGAAGCGGACGGCTCTCGCCCTGCACCACCTGGTCTCGACCCGCTGGCGTGGCGACCAGCTGGAGCTCATCACCTTCGGCCGCTACGCCCAGGAGATGGGCGTGGCAGAGCTGACCGGCCTGCCCGCGCTCCGCGAGCAGGGCACCAACCTCCACCACGGGCTTCTGCTGGCCGAGCGACTCTTCCGCAGGCACCCCACGATGCAGCCGGTCGTCCTGGTCGTGACCGACGGCGAGCCGACCGCGCACCTCACCCCGGAGGGTGATGCCTGGTTCGACTACCCGCCGGGCGCGCCGACGATCCGGGCCACCGTGACCCAGCTGGACCGGCTCGGTCGGCTCGGCGCCCGCATCACCTTCTTCCGGCTCGGCGACGACCCGGGGCTGGAGCACTTCGTCCGCCAGATGGCCGACCGGGTCGACGGGCGCGTCGTCAGCCCCGACCTCGACGACCTCGGTGCGGCCGTGGTGTCGGAATACCTCAGCGCGCGGCGACGCTCCTGGACCGACTACCCCGGCTGGCGCGACCGCTGAGACCGGGCGCCGCTCAGGCCGCGGCCGCCACCGGGGCTTCCGCCGCCGCCGCGCGCCCGGCGCGTTCGAGTTCGACGAGGCGGCGGCGCTCCACGAACCAGGCGAGGCCCACCGTGATCGTCGCCCCCAGCCAGGCCAGGGGCGCGGCCACGCACACCCCGAGGAACCCCAGGGGGGCGACCAGCAGGATCCCGACGGCGCTGCGTGCCACGAGTTCGACCACGCCGGCGAGCAGGGGGACCCTCGTCACGCCGAGGCCCTGGATCGAATTGCGGAGGAGGAAGAGCACGGCGAGCACCACGTACAGCGAGCCGTTGATCACCAGGTAGGTGTGGGCCATCCCGACGACCTCGTCCTCGCCGGGCCCGAGGAACAGCCGGACGATGTCGGTACCGAACATGACGTTCACCGCTCCCAGCAGGATCGCGAGCGCCGCGGCGAGAACGCCGGTCCGGAACACGCCCACCCGGATGCGGTGCCACTGTCCGGCGCCGCGGTTCTGGGCGACGTAGGTGCTCATGGCCAGCCCCACGGAGGCCAGCGGGATCACCGCCACCTGGTCGACGCGCATCGCGGCCGCGAACGCGGCGACCGCGGGGGAGCCGAGCTGGTTGATGCCGTACTGGAGCACGGCGGCCCCGATGGCGATCACCGACATCTGGAAACCCGTCGTCAGTCCCAGGTTCGCCGATTCCGACATCTCGGGGAGCCGCCGGGGCCAGTCCTGGCGCCCCACGCGGAGCAGTGGCATCCGGCGGGCGATCAGCAACACGCACAGGAGTACGGAGACACCCTGCGCCACGAGCGTCGCCGCGGCGGCTCCGCCGACGCCCATCCCGAGTCCGCCGACGAACAGCACGACCAGGCCGGCGTTGAGGACGCACGACGTGACCAGGAACAGCAGCGGGGTGCGACTGTCACCGAGCGCCCTGATGACCGCGCTCAGGAAGTTGAAAGCCACCGTCGCCACCCCGCCGCTGAACAGGACGGTGAGGAAGGTGGTCGCATTCGCCATCAGCTCGGGCGGCGTGCCGAGCCAGCGCAGGAAGGTCGGAGCGCCGAGCGACCCGATGGCCATGATCGCGATTGCGATGCCCGCGCTTACGAGCACGCCGGTCGCCACGGCTCGGCGTACGCCGGCGAGGTCTCCGGCACCGAACGCCCGCGCCACCGGGATGCCGAGGCCGGCGGAGGCGCCCATGGCGAAGCCGAACAACAGGAACTGCAGGCTGCCGGAGGCGCCGACGGAGGCGAGCGCGTCCACGCCCAGCAGGCGACCGACCACGATCGCGTCGGTGACGGCGTACAGCTGCTGGAACAGGTTGCCGACGAGGAGGGGGAGGGTGAACACGACGATCAGGCGGACCGGTGGGCCCACCGTCAGGTTCTTGGTCATGCAGGAGCTCTCGAAGCGAGTGGATGGGCGGCGGAGATCGGGCCGGACGAGGCGTGCTCACGCAGGAGGTCTGGCTCTCGGGACTCCCTGGCAACGTAGCCCACCGGTTCTCGAGGGCAAAACCCGCGATCAGACTGCGAGACCCGACGGCATCCGGCGTGGCAGGGTGGGCTCCATGGAACACGTGCAGGGGATCGGCGGCTACTTCCTGCGGGCGAAGGATCCCGAGGCGCTGCTCGGCTGGTACCGCGAGAGCCTCGGTCTGGAGACCGACGAGTACGGCCAGTGGAACCCGGCGCCGGGGCCAACGGTGTTCGCGACGTTCGACGACGACACCGACTACTTCGGCTCGCGCAGCCAGCAGGCGATGCTGAACTTCCGGGTCCGGGACCTGGACGCCATGCTCACCCAGCTGCGCACCCGCGGCGTGGAGCCGGCAGCGGGCGTGCAGGAGATGGAGGGTGTGGGCCGCTTCTGCTGGATCGAGGATCCGGAAGGCAACCGGATCGAACTGTGGCAGCCGTCCTGACCTGTACCAACCCGGTCCGGTGAGCCACGATGGAGTCATGACGTGGACCGCTCCGCTGGTGACCCGGGAGGAATTCCCGCTCGACCTCTCCGATCGGCAGGCGCTCCAGGCGTTCATCGCCTGGCACCGGCAGACCCTGCTGTGGAAGGTGTCGGGCCTCACCGGGGAACAGCTCGCCACCCGCGCGATCCCCAGTTCCGCGCTCACCCTCCTCGGCATCGTGCGGCACATGGCCGAGGTGGAGCGCCACTGGTGGCGCCAGCGTGTGGCGCGTGAGGACGTCGCCCCCCTCTACGTCGACGACGAGGAGTGGACCCGCATCGACCCGGGTCGCGCGGCCGACGACTACCAGCAGCTCCTCGACGAGTGGGCCGTGGTCGACGAGATCGCCGGGCGCTACGACCTGGACGAGACGTTCGACCGGCGTGGCGAGACCTGGTCGATCCGAACCCTCTACCTCCACCTGATCGAGGAGTGGGCGCGGCACAACGGTCACGCCGACCTCCTCCGCGAGGCGATCGACGGGCAGGCGGGCGAGTAGCGGCTGTCGCCCGGCCGTGCGGAGGGCCGCCGCCCCGTGTTTTCGGCATGGGGTAACCGTCGGCTGAACCCGAATGGTTACGGGGCCCCTCGCGCGATGACGTCAGGAACGGTCGCGCTGAGCGTGGCAGGTGGCACAGCTTCTGAGCGCAGGTCTCCGGCCCCGCAGGGGCGGGTAAGGATCGCTCGGAGGTCGCGACGTGGGGGCGCGGCACAGGGGGGCGTGATGGAGGAGACGGCGCAGGCTCGGCGCGACCCGTTGGCGCGACCCCGGATCCTCCTGGTGTGCACCGCGAACATCTGCCGCTCCCCGGCTGCCCAGTTCCTGCTCCTCGGGGGTCTGGGGGCAGCGGCGGAGTCGTGGATCGTCGAGAGCGCGGGCGTCTCGGCCGTTGACGGCGTGCCGATCGACCCCGTCATCGCGTCCCTGCTCCAGCAGCGCGGGATCGCGACGGCCGGCTTCCGCTCGCGCCGGCTCGAGGTCGGGATGATCGCGTCCGCCGACCTCGTCCTCACCGCCTCGGCCGGTCACCGTGCCGCGGTGGCGAGGGCCTTCCCGCCGGCGGTCAGGAAGACCTTCACCCTGAAGCAACTGGCGCGCTACGCGCCCTTCCTCGACCCGGGAGGGGACCCGGCGGTACCGCCGGCCGAACGTGTGGCCCAGCTGTTGCGGACCGTGCCGATCGCCCGGGCGAAGGCAACGGAGCGGCGCCGCGCCGGCGACGACGTCACCGACCCGAGGGGACGGAGCCGACGGGCGTACACGGCCGCCGTCCGCGACCTGGAGCGAGCCTGCGCGGCCGTCGGCGCTCTCCTCGGCACGGGCGAGATGGCTGTGGGTGGGCCGCAGGAAGCGGTGCAGCGCGCCGGGGGAGAGGTCTCCACCCGCCCGTGGCCGACGGAGACCGGCCAGCAGCCCGCTTTCGGACGGCGGGTGTGGCGTCCCTCCCCGAACTCTCGTGCGGACAGCTTCTTCGAGTGGGCGTTCGACGGCCGGCGCTGACCCGCCGCGGTGTGCCCGCACAGCCAGGAGGCCCCCCCCC